>JBKOYI010000173.1:0-14519 GCA_046725335.1 Myxococcota bacterium
GTTGACGTCGAACCGCGCGCTCCAGGGGCCACCCAGGGCCTGAGCGACGAATCCGTTCAGACTGCCGCGGAAATTCCGGCGCTCGGTGAGGATGTTGGTCGATAGCTCGGTCCCGTTGGAAACGATGAAGGGCCCGTTGACGTCCGGGTAGAACCGCAGGTTGCGCGGGTCCCGAATGGGCCGCAGGTCGTCGAAAAGCAGCAGCTCCAGATCGCCACGGGAGTTCCGCGAGTGCGTCCAGCGCGCCTCGGTGTCGAGGCTCGGACCTCGGATGCCGAACACCGGGCCGTTGAGTCCTGTCGCCGGCTGGCCGTTGCTCGGACTCTCGGGCCCCCGGTCTCCACCGAAGGTGTAGCCAGGGCTGACGGTCAGATCCCAGTTGGGGGCCATCGCGAAGTACACCGGCTGCGCTACCTGCCAGCCGTTTTGCGCGCTGTGGCTCGGCGTCGTGACCAGCAGCCCCGTCTTCTGCGGCTTGAGCGGGAGGTCCAGCACCGGCAGCGGCAGCACCGGGACTCCATAGATGTAGATCACCGGCAACAGCAGCCAGGCTCGGTCTCCCACGTGGACGTCCGCCTGGGTGGCCTTGATGCTCCAGTGGGGCTTGAGCGGGTCGCAGTCGCAGGGGGTGAAATCAATGCCGTTGATCTTGAGGTGGCCGGGCCCCAGCCGCTCGATCCGTTCGGCCCGGCCGGCCAGCGTCGTTTTTCCCAGGGCCATGAGCTGCTCGGGCGTGGTGGTCTCCAGAAGCGCTCCCGGCGCGACGTTGGCCTTCTCGAAGAAATGCCCGTTCTGGAGCTGGAGGACGTTGCCGGTGAGATCGATCGTCAGCCCATCGCCGGTCGCTCCACTCAATCCGCTCACCGCATAGCAGTGCCCGCTGGCGGTGATGATCTGTGTCCTCTGGTCGAAAGTGATGCGGTCGGCCTGGACCCGAGCCCTCTCGGTCCGCAGCTCGGCCGCGCCCTCGAGCGACAGCTGGTTTCCATCGGCGCTGGACGTGCCTTTGTCGCCCCGGTAGCGCACCGGTTCGTCGGTCTTGGGAAGCGGGACCTGCCCCTGCACCTGCCCGAGCAGGAGCAGCACGGCGATCAGGGCATTCATCGGCGGACCGAAGACGCCCTGATCAGTTCAGGGCGCGAACTGCAACGAGACCTCGTTGCCGTCCTGCCGTGCTTGATACCCCACTTTGTCCCGCAGCGTGACGGCAACGCGCACCGTCTTGCTCGGGCCACGATGTGGCGACACCTGGACGACCGGCCCCCCGAAGAAGCGCGTATCCAGCGGTCGGCTGTCGTTGCGGCGATGGATGGCGGTGTTCTCCAGCTCGAGAACCACCGTCTTGTCGTCGGCTTGGGACACGGTGTAGCGAACCGGCCCATTGGTCCGAACGAAGACCCGTGACTTGTCTGCTGCGAAGCCGACCAGCGTCACGGTCTTGCGTCGGGCGCTGACCTCCACTCCACCCCCTGCGTCGGACTGGACCGCGGCCGGGCGGGTGCTGGCCATCGCCACTTGCGTCGGGGCAGAGGCCGCGGCCGGCCCACGTGCCAGCTCGCCCTTGGCCTGCCGCTGCGTCGGAGCCGCGGCGACCATTTCCTGCCGGCGAGCCTCCGCCTCTCGCTGCTTCGCCCCTTCGCTCTCTGCCGCCCTCTGCGCAGCTTCGGCTTGAGCTCTCCGCTCCGTCTCGGCTCTGGCTTGGGCTTCCCGAGCGGCCTGCTCCTCGGCCTTTCGCTGTGCCTCGGCGCGGGCCTGGGCCTCGCGGCTGGTCTTCTCCTGCGCCTGTCGCTGCGCCTCGGCGTCCCGGGCAGCCTGCTGCTCGGCCTTTCGCTGCGCCTCGGCGCGCGCCTGGGCTTCCCGGGCCGCCTTCTCCTGCGACTGCCGCTGGGCCTCGGCGTCCCGGGCGGCCTGCTCTTCGGCCTTTCGCTGCCCCTCGGCGCGCGCCTGAGCTTCCCGGGCTGCCTTCTCCTGCGACTGCCGCTGGGCCTCGGCCTCACGAGCCGCCTGTGCCTTCCGCTGAGCTTCGGCGTCGCGAACCGCCTGTCGCTGCGCTTCGAGCTCCTGCGCACGGCGGGCCTCGGCCTCCTTCTCTGCCGCGGCCTGAGCGGCCTGCGCCTGAGCGGCCCGCTGCGCTGCCTCGGCCTGCGCCTTCCGCTCGGCTGAGACCTGGGCTTCCCGCGCCGCCTGCGCCTCGCGAGCAGCTTGAGCCGCTTGCGCATCTCGAGCCGCCTGAGCGTCTCGGGCGGCCTGAGCCTCTCGAGCTGCCTGAGCGTCTCGAGCTGCCTGGGCGTCTCGAGCCGCTTGAGCGTCTCGGGCTGCTTTAGCGTCTCGGGCCGCCTGAGCATCCCGCGCTGCCTGCGCCTCGCGGGCCGCCTGAGCATCCCGCGCTGCCTGCGCCTCGCGAGCCGCCTGAGCCTCTCGAGCTGCTTTAGCGTCTCGGGCCGCCTGAGCATCCCGCGCCGCCTGCGCCTCGCGAGCCGCTTGGGCCGCCTGCTCCTGGGCCCTCCGGTCGGCATCGCTCAGGGTGGTGACCCCGGAGGCAATCACCGCTGCGCTTCCCGTGGAGGCCGGGGGGCTCGACGGAGTTGGGGATCGGGACGAGGCCACGGCCGGTGCCGAGGCTCCGCCGACCTTCACCACCAGGGTGCTTCCGCTGGCCTGGATCTCTGGTTCCAGATCGCGGTCGAAGCCAATCACCACCCGGGCGATGGCGCTGGCATCGTCACCGTAGCTGGCGGTCTTGATGGCGGTGACCCGACCCCCGGAGGGCACGCTGATCTCGTCAGGGACGCCGGAGAAAACCGCTTCACTGATGTCGATGACGAAGCGCGGGGGATCGCTCATCGGGAAGGTGGTGAAGTTGGGCTTCTTGGTGCCGGTGATCTCCACCGTGCCGCCCTTCACCTGCACCTTCTTGATGCTGTTGAGCTGGACCTTGCTCTGCGCCAGCGCCGCCGTGGCCACGAGGCCCAGGACCAACGCCGAGCACACACCCGCGCGCGCGTTCCTCACAGGGGCCAGATGCTAGCGGAGGGACTCAGCCGGGTCCAAGAAAGCCCAGGGAGGACGCACACCTACCACTGCTCTCTCTTACTGCAGGCGAGGGAGCACCGGGCCACGCGTCCGATGGGTCCGGGCGTACTCGATGAGGTTCTTCACGTCGTAGCAGATCTGCCGGATGTCATGGCCCATCGTCAGCTCGATGTGGCTGTTCCCCTTCACTGGCCGCCAGAGCAAGTACTCGCTCTGTGCCGCTCGGTACACGCTCCGGGTCGACTTCACCGAGGCCAGGGGATCGAGGTCGCCGAAGATGATGGCCATTGGAATCGCGATGTTGGCGAACCCCTGCTTGTAGTCGTATCCGGTCCGGTAGCAGGTCAACTCACCTCGCCGTATCCACCGCGCGAACTGCTCCAGGACCTTGCGGGGCTCGCGCTCGCCCCCCTCGCGCAGCAGCCAGCGGATGTCAGCTCCGCTGACCCGGCTGGGATTGGACAGCCAGTTCACCCGGCGGGCCAGGGCGTCGTAGAGGGGATGCTCCTCGGCCCGGGCGATGAGCTTCTCCAACAGCTTCAACCAGGTGTCGACCGGGACATAGTTGAAGGTGAACGGCTCCAGCTCCCCCGGGTCCAGGTCCCCGTTCCGCGACCGCCGCACGATTGCTGCCGCACGGGCCCCCACCGTCCGGGCTAGATGTGCTGCGCGCCGTTGCAGATTGATGGCGGCCACACCGGCGTCGATGAGTGAACCGATCAGCGGGCCAGTCAGCGCCAGGAGTCGAAGCAGAAGAAACCCCCGACCGAGGTCGGCTGGCGCCCCGATGGTGATGAGGCCCGCGAGGTCATCGTGAAGCCCGGCATAGCCGTAGCCGAGCATCCCGCCCATCGAGTGACCGCAGTAGAAGATCCGCCGCCGACCGGTCATGGCCTTCACCGCGGCGACGGCCACCGGGAGGTCATGGAGCAGGTAGCTGTCCAGGTCCCAGCCGTAGTCCAGATCCGGCGGCGGCGAGCGCCCCGCAGCAGCGGCCCGATCGCGCTGGAGCTGCAGGCTGCTCCGCCCGTGCCCGCGCAGCTCGATCATGTGGATGTCGACGCCGAAGTAGAGGAGGTTCTTGACGAACTCCCCGCTGGTCCAGGTGTGTCGGTTCTGGGAGAAGCCGTGCACCAGGAGCAAGGGCTCGCCGAGCAGCGGCTGGTGAAAGGGCTGCGGCTCGGGCTGGTAGCGGGTGAGAACCAGGGTCCACCCGTCGGCCGTCTCGAGCTCGTGCGTGGTTTTTCGGTACAAATCCCGAAACGCCACCTGGTCGACCGTGGGGGGCTCGACGGGTGGCAGTTGGCGGGGAAGGCGCATCCTCGATCACTCTAGGGTTGATGCTGCGTTGCGCCAAGCAAAGCCTTCACGGCCCCCACCAGATACAGCGAGCCTGCAACGACCACCCAGCCGTCATCGGCGGTTGCACCGGCCCGAGCGGCGCTCAGGGCACCCGCGGGTGTCGGAAAGAGCTCCACCCGCGGGCAGAGCCTCCGGGCCTGTTCGAGGTAGCGGGCCGGGTCCAGGCTGCGCGGAGTGGGCAGCGGGGTGAGCGATGCCGAGTGGCACCGTGGAAGAAGCCGCTCCAGCATCGGCTCCACTCGCTTGTCGGCGACCACCCCGAAGACGAGATGGACGGGCTGGCCGGCGAAGGGTGGGGCCTCGAGAGCTGCCCGCAGCACGGCGACGCCGTCCTCGTTGTGGGCCCCGTCGAGCAGAAGCGGCGGGCGACCCGCGACCTGCTCGAGCCGCCCCGGCCATCGCACTTCGGCGAGCCCGCTGCGAACCGCCGGCGCACCGACGGCAATTCCCTGCCGCCCGAGCAGCCGAGCACAGGTGATGGCCAGGCCCGCATTGTGGCGCTGATGCTCTCCCTGCAGCGCCAGCCGAAGCCCGTCGAGCTCCCACCCCACTCCGAGGTAGTGACCCGAGGCGTCCAGGCTGAACTCGCGGCCTTCCAGGACCAGGGGGGCACCGGCAGCCGCGGCGGCCGCTTCCAGCGCCCCGAGCGCCTCGGGGGGTTGTTCGGCCACCACCGCCGGCACCTGGCTTCGCAAAATCCCTGCCTTCTCCCGAGCGATGGCGGTCAGCGTCTCGCCCAGCAGCTCGGTGTGATCCAGCCCCACCCGCGTCACAGCGGTCAGTCGCGGTCGAGCGCAGGTGGTGGCATCCAACCTGCCCCCCAGGCCGACCTCGAGCACCGCCACCTCCACTGCCGAGCGGGCGAAGTGCTCGAAGGCCACCAAGGTGCCCAGCTCGAAGTAGGTGGCCTCCCGGGCCGCGGGCGAGCGGTGCAAGACGTCCAGCACCCGGGCTCCCAGCGTCGCATCGTCGATCGCCACCCCATTCACCTGGATGCGCTCGTTGACCTCCACCAGATGCGGCGAGGTGTAGAGGCCCACCCGGTGCCCGGCGGCGCGGAGGATGGAGTCCAGGAAGGCGCAGCTGCTCCCCTTGCCGTTGGTCCCGGCGATCTGCACCGAGAGCAGACGCAGCTCGGGGTGGTCTAGCTCGTCGAGCGCCTCCTGCATCCGCTCCAGCCCCAGGACGACGGTGGAGGGCGACCGGGTGAGGAGGAACTGGAGCGCCTCTCCGGGCGTCGAGGGAAGGCTCATCACCCCATCAGGCCCAGGAGCGTTCCCAGCTTGGAGCGCAAATCCTTGCGCTGGACGATGGCGTCGAGCATGCCGTGCTCCAACAGGAACTCGGAGCGCTGGAAGCCCTCGGGCAACTTCTGGCGAATGGCCTGCTCGATGACCCGCGGCCCGGCGAATCCAATCAAGGCCTTGGGCTCGGCCAGGATCACGTCCCCGAGCCAGGCAAAGCTGGCGGCCACTCCGCCGGTGGTGGGATGGAGCATGACCGAGATGTAGGGCTTCTTGATCTCCCGGAAACGAGCAATGGCCGCGGAGGTCTTGGCCATCTGCATGAGAGAGAAGATGCCCTCTTGCATCCGGGCTCCGCCCGAGGCGCTGAAAACCACCGCCGCACACTTCCGTTCGATGGCCCGCTCGAAGACCCGGGTCACCTTCTCTCCCACCACCGAGCCCATCGAGCCGCCCATGAACTCGAATACGAACGCCCCGACCGAGATCGGGTGGCCGGCGATGAAGCCAGTGCCGCCGATGAAGGCCTCTCTCTCGGAGAGCGCACGCATGGCGGTCTTGAGGCGGTCTCGGTACTTCTTGGAGTCGGAGAAACCGAGGGGGTCGGTCGGCTCCAGGTTGGCATCGTGCTCCTCGAACGTCCCCTCATCGAGCACTGCCGCCAACCGCGCCCGCGCCGGCCAGGGCAGGTGGTGGCCACAGGAGGTACAGACGTTGAGGTTCCGCTCGACTTCAGCCCGGTAGATGATCTCGTCGCAGGCGTCGCACTTGGTCCATAGCCCCTGCATGCGCGAGGGCTGTTGCCGGAGCATCTCCACGTCCTCGGGGCTGACGGGGGCGATGCGTGGCTTCTTGGAGAACCAGGCGGCCATCGGGAAACGTGAACGCCTAACCGGGCCGCCCAACGGCGTCAATCTCGGCGCCCCTGCTGCGGCGCGGCACTCAGGAACGCCCCCCGGGGTGTGGCAGGGTCCAGGAGTCGACCTCCGCCGCGGCCCGAGTCAGCGTGCAGGACGCGGTTCGGCCGAGGGCAGGCTGACCTTTACAGCTGAAACGTGTCGCCCAGCTCGAGGACCCGCACCGGCAGCTCCGCCACCTGTTTCTTCAGCTGGGCCACGAAGGCTGGTTTCAGGTGGTAGAGCACGACGGTGGTGCCATTTCGCTCGAACTTCCCCAGCTCGGTCTTCAACGTGCGCGGGGTAAGGTGACCGGAGAGATCGGCCAGCTCCTGCATCTCGTCGGGGAAGCTGGTCTCCAGCAGCAGCATCTTGAGATTGGGCGTCCCGTTGAGCACCCGCCAGAGCTCGTCGGTCGGTCCGGTGTCTCCGCTGATGCCCAGCGCCGTTCCGTTGCGACGGATGACGAAGCCGCAGGACTCCACCGGATGGCTCACCGGGATCGAGGTGATCGCGTAGGGCCCGGCCTGGAAGCTGCTCCCCGCTCGAAAGCTCTTCAGCTCCAGCACAGGCCGTTTGCGACTGGGGATGCGGGTGAAGTCCGGCCAGAGCGAGCCGTTGAACATGTTCTGCCGCAGCGTTCGCACGCACTCACGGCTGGCCCAGATGGTGATCGGTGCCTCCCGCCGGCCCACCAGAAGGTCGGCCAGCAGGGGCAGGTCCTTCACGTGGTCGAAATGGCTATGGGTGAGGACGATGTGGTCCACCCGGGCCAGGGACTCGAGGTCTCGGGTGGAACAGAGCGCCCCGGCGTCGAGCGCCAGCACTTCGTCGACCAGGAAGCAGGTGCTCCGGCACTCCGGAAGCTCTCCACCGTGACAGCCGAGAACTTCGAGCTTCACCGGTCAGAGCTCCCCGAACTTCCAGCGAAGCTCGAGGTAGGCGAGGAAGTCGGTCAGTCGAGCGGTGTCGCGGACGGTGAGACGATCGCCGCTGCGCTCGACCAGGCCGCTGCGCTCCAACCGGTCCACCATGGCCCGGATGCCCGCTTCGCCCACTCCGGTGAGCCGGGGCAATTCCCGGAGATTGAAGTCGATCTCCACACCCTCTTCTCTGGCCCGGCCCCGCGTCTGGCAGGCCTGGAGGATCTGGTGGACGATCCGGCTGGAGGGGTCGGTGAGCAGGAGGTTTTCGATCTGCGCGTCCGCCTCGCTGAGCCGTTCGGCCAGCTTCTTGATCATCCGGACCGCGATCTCCGAGTTGCCACGGACCATCCCCTCGAAGGTCTTGGGGTCGATGACCAGCAGACGGGCTGCCTCCTCCACCACCGCGGTGGCATTGCGTGGCTTGTTGGAGATGAGGGCCATCTCCCCGAAGAACTCGCCCGGACCGAGCACGGCCAGGGTCTTCTCGGTGTCACGGACCGTCTTGGTGATCACCACCCGGCCAGCCTGCAGGACGAACATCTCCTTGCCGGTCTCACCCTCGCGGAAGAGCACGGTTCCCTTGGGGAATTCCTTCCCAAAGCGCTGGAAAAGCGCGTCTTCGGCAGTGGCCATGGGCGCGACGTCGATCCGCCCAAGTCAATCAACTGCGCCCTGTGGACGCAAACGAAAGGAGGTGGAGGTCTCCTCCTACCCCAAGGCGCCGGACACTTCGTCGAGGTAACGCTGGCTCGGTGCATCGCCCGGCCACGCTTCCAGGACCGCTCGAAATCCGGCCTCGGCTTCCTCGGTGCGGTGGGCAGCCTGCGCGTCGACGGCCGCCTCGAATCGGGCGATGACCTCCCGCTCGGAGGGGCTGGGAGGTCCCAGACCGCGCAGTTCCCAGACACGCACCGGTTCGCTCCGGCCGCGCACCCGCAGCGAGCCCAGTCGACGTCCGCGGGCGCGCGATTCGACCCGGCGCCAGGTCTCCTCGGAGACCAGGATCCGGGTTTGAAAGAGCTTGTTGGCTCCTTCCAGACGGGAGGCCAGGTTCACCGCATCGCCCATCACCGTGTAGTCGAAGCGAACGTCGGACCCCATGTTCCCCACCGCCATCGGCCCGCTGCTGATGCCCACGCCGATCTCGACGTTCGGTAAGCCCTCGGCGCGCCAGGCCGGGCGGAGTGTTTCCAGCACCTCCAGAAAGCGAAGCGCGGCGCGGCAGGCCCGGAGCGCGTGATCTTCCTGGCCCAGCGGTGCGCCCCAGAAGGCCATCAGCGCATCTCCGATGTACTTGTCGAGCGTACCGCCCTCCTCGAAGACCACGCGGGTCATGGGCGAGAGGTAGCCGTTGATGAACCGGACCAGGGCCTCGGGGGCCATGTTCTCGGAGATGGCGGTGAAGCCGCGGATATCGCTGAAGAGGACCGTGCAGTCCCGCTTCTCGCCACCCAGCCGGAGCAGCTCGGGGTGCTCCAGCATTTCGGTCATCACGCTTTCGCCCACGTAATAGCGGAAGGTGCGCCGGAGCCGGGCTTTTTCGCGATCGGTGGAGAGGTACCCCACGAAGACGACCGCGAAGGCTCCCAGGAAGACGTTGGCCAGCGGGAGCACCGAGGCCAGGACCACGCCCCGTCCAAGCATCAGCTGCACCACGCCCAGCCAGGCCAGGCCAAGGGCCAGCGGCAAGAGCCCCTTCAGCCAGGGCGCGGCACGGGGCAGCACCAACCCCAGGAGCAGACCAGCGCCGAGGATGAACATCAGCTCGGCCAGCCTCGCCCCCGATCCGCGCTGCAGGAAGCTGCCGGAGAGGATGCTGGAGAGCATCGCCGCGTGGGCGTAGATGCCGGCCTCCACGGTCCGAAAGGGCGTCACCACCTGATCGTACTGGCCCACCAAGGTGACCCCGACCAGCACCACCTTCCCTCTCAGCGCCTCGGGAGCGAGCTTCCCCTCCACCACGTCAGCCAGCGAGAGGGTGGAGAAGACCGCTCCGGGACCTGGGTAGTCGATGCGCGCCTGGGGCGCCCGGAGTGCCAGAGGAATCGTCCGCAGCACCTGGCCGTCACGCCGGAGTCGCGCCGAGACGAGCCGACCCAGCTGGGGATCCCATCCTGGTTCCACCGAGGCCCCGAGCGCAGTGGCCGCTGCCTGCAGCTCCAGCGAGGGCAACAGCCCGGCGGGGTGGTCTAGCTGGACGAAGAGCGGCGTCCGGCGCACCACTCCGTCGTCATCGCGAAGGACGTTGAAATGCCCCAGCGGCTGCTGGGGTGGAACGAAGCGCTCCAGGGGGACCTGGGCGGAGACGAATCGGTCACAGATGCCGCGCTCCAGCGGCACTTCGAACTCGGCCTTGCCGGAGGGTGCCGGGAACCGGGTGAGCAGGCGCGGGCGAAGCAGGGCTTCGGCGAGGGCGCGTTGCCCCAGGTAGTCGGCGGCCTCCTCGCTGCCATAGGCGGAGATGCCCTGCACCAGCTCGGGCGCGGCGGCCAGAGCCTGGGCCAGGGCCGCATCGCCGGTGGCCGAGGCGTGGGAGCGGAGACCGGCCAGGACCGGGGCAAAGGTCAGCCGTGAAGACTCCGGGAGCCGGGCGACCGCCGTACCCAGCGCCTCGGCAGCCTCGGCCAGCGCCGCGGCGTCCGAGGTCCGGTCCTCGTCGGTGAACGTGACGTCCAGGCCGATGGCGGAGGGGCCCATGGCGTGGAGACGCCCCAGTGCCCGGGCCAGCAGCTCGCGATTCCAGGGCCACCGCCCGAACCGCTGGACAGCCCGCTCGTCGACCGCGACCACCACCAGGTCCGGATGGGGCCGACGCACTCCCCTGGCCGAGACGTGCAGATCGGCGGCGCGCCCCTCGAGAGCCGAAATCGCCCGGACTGCCGGGGTTCCGAGGCCCATGCGGCGGCCGAGCTGTCCTTCGCCATCGACAGCCCAGTGCACGGTGGCCACCAGCAGAGCCACCGCAAGCCCGACCAGCTCGTACCGGCGACGGCTCACCCATCCGAGGCGCACGTGGATGCCGAGCCTACGACCCGGCAGGGGGCTGCGAGCAAGCCGTACCCGGACGTGGGCCGGATGGCGTAGAAGAGCGCCGGCGCATGGCAACCACCTACAGGGATGCGGGGGTCGACATCGAGGCAGGCGACGCGTTGGTGGAGCGCATCAAGCCCATCGCCGCGCGCACCCAGCGGCCGGAAGTCGTTTCCGGGGTGGGCGGCTTCGGGGGGCTCTTTGCCCTCCCTCCAGGTAAGTATCGCGCGCCGGTGCTGGTCTCGGGGACGGATGGAGTGGGAACGAAGGTCCAGGTGGCACTGGCCGCACGGCGACACGACACCATCGGGATCGACCTGGTGGCGATGAGCGTCAACGACGTGCTCACCTCGGGGGCCGAGCCGCTCTTCTTCCTGGACTACTTCGCCACGGCCCGGCTCGATGTCGAACAGGCCACCCAGGTGGTGGCCGGCATTGCCGAGGGGTGCGCACGCGCCGGCTGCACCCTCCTGGGTGGGGAAACGGCGGAGCACCCGGGTTCACATGCCGGCGGCGAGTACGAGCTGGCCGGCTTTTGCGTCGGAGTGGTGGAGCGGGACCGAATCCTGACCGGAGCCGACATCCGCCCGGGCGACGCGCTGATCGGCATGGCCAGCTCGGGCCTGCACTCCAACGGCTACAGCCTGGTGCGCCGGGTGCTGTTGGCGGACGCCCGACTCCCGCTCGATGCCCGGGTGGAGGGACTGTCCCGGCCGCTGGTCGAGGAGCTGCTCGAACCGACGCGCATCTACGTCAAGGACGTCCTGGCGCTGCTGGACGAAGTCGAGGTCCGTGGGCTCGCTCACATCACCGGCAGCGGTCTGCCCGGCAACGTCCCGCGCTGCCTCCCCGAGGGAACGCGGGCAGTGCTCCACCAGAGCGCCTGGCCGCGCCCGCCTATCTTTGACGTCATCCAGCGGCTGGGGGACGTTCCACCCGAGGACATGCTGTCGACCTTCAACATGGGGCTGGGGATGGTGGCGGTGCTGCCGGCGGCCGAGGTGAAGCCGGCCTTGGCACTGCTGGCCAGGCGGGGACTTCCGGCGTGGGAGGTGGGTCGGGTGGAGGCGTCCTCGGGTGAGCCGACGGCGACTGTCCTCCGGTGAGTCGCGTCCGGCTGGCAGTTCTGGTTTCGGGTTCGGGCACGAATCTCCAGGCCTTCCTCGACGCCTCCGATGCCCCCGACTACCCGGCCGAGGTGGCGGTGGTGCTCTCCAACGTGCCGGGAGTCCGGGCGTTGGATCGGGCTCGGGTGGCCGGAGTTCCCTCGGTGGTGGTGGCCCACTCCGATTACCCGGACCGGGCGGCCTATGACCGCGCGCTGATCGATGCGCTTTCCCCCTACGGCTGTCAGATCGTCTGCCTGGCCGGATTCATGCGCCTGCTCGGGCCGACGTTTCTGCAAGCCTTTCCGGGCGCGGTGGTGAACATCCATCCGGGGCTCCTGCCCAGCTTTCCCGGGCTGCATGCCCACCGACAGGCGCTGGAGCATGGGGTCAAGATGAGCGGCTGCACCGTTCATCTGGTGGACGAGGGCACGGACACCGGTCCCATCCTGGCGCAGGCGGCGGTGCCGGTGCTGGAGGGCGACACCGAGGAGATCCTGCGCGAGCGCATCCAGCGCGAGGAGCACCGGCTCTACCCGCTGGCAGTCCAGTTGCTGGCGGAGAATCGAGTGCGGGTGGTGGGCCGGCGTGCGGTCGTCGATGGCGGCGCCCCGCAGGCGCTGGGGCTGTCGTTGCTCAATCCGGGGCAAACCTGAGACGTGCAGACGCTGCCCGCACGCCCGCGCATCGCGCCCGGACCCTCCCGCCACGTCTATGACGTGGTGCTGCTGGGCGCCGAGCTGGGCGGGACGCTGGCGGCGACCCTGCTGGCCAAGCGTGGCCTGCGGGTGTTGTGGGCCGAGCATGCACAACTTTCCCCGGGCTACGAGCACGACGGCTTCCTGTTCAGCAGCCCGCCCTTCCTGGTCCCGCCGTTCCGGATGTGGCCGGCGGTGGAAAACGTCTTCACCGAGCTGGGGCTCACTACCGGCTTTCAGCGGCAGCTCCGACCCACCGGGCCGTTGCAGATCGTCCTCCCTCGTCACCGGCTGGACCTTCCGGCGGACCCGCACCGCCGCCTGGCCGAGTCGCAACGGGAGTTCGGGCAGGCCGGGGCTCGGCTGGCCGAGGTGCTGACGGCGTTGACAGTGGCTCCGGACGCATCGGACCCATTCTTCCGTTTCCTCGACGATTTTCCCGCCGGCAGCTGGCTGGAGCGATTCCGGCTGCGCCGCCGCGCCGCCCAGGTGGAGGGGCTGACTCGGCCCCATCCGCTCTCTCCCAACGAGCCGGTGGAGGCGCTTCTGGTCGGCATCCTCCCTCTGCTGGTGCAACAGGATTCCCCGGGACCCCTGGCCGCGAACCGGGTGCTGGGACAGCTGTTGCGCGGGCCACTGCGGCTGCCCGGCGGTCGCGAGGGGCTTCGGGAAGTCCTGTCGCGCCGGTTCAACGAGCTGGGCGGGACGCTGCTGCCTCAGGAAGGCTTGCCTGGGCCGGCGGTGGAGGCAGTGGAGTTCGAAGGGCCTCAAGTGACGGTGCACGTGCGGGGAGCGGAAGCGGTGTATCGGGCGCAGTGGCTGCTGGGAGCGATGGAGCCGGCGCTCTTGGCGCGCCTTCTGCCTGACCGGGGGATGGGGAGGAGGCTGTCGGCCTTCCTGGTTCGACTCGTGCCACGTCGGCTGGTGCTCACCGTGCACTGGGTGCTGCCGGCGCGGGTGCTGCCGCGGGGGATGGGTGAGCTGGTGGCAATGGACGGTGGACCGGCCGGACCGATGTGGATCCAGGTCCAACCGGCGCGGCGGGCGGGGGCCCGGGGCGAGGAGGAGTCGCTGCGGACCGTGAGCGCCTCGGCGCTGGTGGACGCGGGAGTCAAGGAGGCGGGCGAGGCTGGGCTCCGGCTGGCGGTCGCCCCACTGGAGCGGGCCCTGGAGGGGTTGTTGCCCTTTGCGGTCCAGCACCGGCTCGCCCGGAGCTTGCCGCTGACCGACTCACCCGGGGCACGGGCGGGGTCTGGGCCTCAGCTGCTCTACCCCGAGGCGGATGGTGCGGCCACCGGGCTGGAGGGGCTGGGCATTCGGACGCCCGGCAAACACGTGCTCTTCGTGGGCCGGGAGGCGGTGACGGGGTTGGGGTTGGAAGGGGAGCTCTTGGCGGGGGCCCGGGCGGCGGCGCTGATCCACGAATCCGTCCGGAAGCGGGATCCCTTGAAACGGCGCCGAGGATGAGGCGTTGTCGGATGCCGGGCTGCGCCCGGGTCCCCCTGGCCAGCGGACCTTGGGAGGGCCCGGGCGGTTCGCTGGCATCCGAGGCGGGATTCGGCTAGAGAGGCCCGCTTCGTCCGTTCAGGAGTCCCTGGCAATGGCCTGGAAGTGCGACATCTGTGGCAAGCGCCCGCTGGTCGGGAACAAGGTGAGCCACGCCAACAACAAGACCAAGACGCGGTCTCTGCCCAATCTGCAGAAGCTACGGGCGACCGTGAACGGTCGGACCCAGCGCGTCCTGGCCTGCACCCGCTGCATCAAGGCTGGCAAGGTCACCAAGGCCGCCTGACGCCGGGGCCGCCCCGTGCGCGTCGCCCTGCTCTTCATCGATGGCGTGGGGGTGGGCGCCCGGGATCCTAGTTTCAATCCGCTGGCCCGAGGCGAATGGCTCCTCTCCCAGTTCGCCGACGGGACGGGCACGAGCTTGCCTGGCGGCGGGCTGAGGCTGCTGGAGACGACGTTCGGCGTGCCCGGCCGGCCGCAGTCGGCGACCAATCAGACCGCGCTGCTGACCGGTGAACCGGCCCCGCAGTTGGTGGGCCGACACGTGCTCGGCTTTCCCAATGCACCGCTGCGGGAGATTCTCCGACGTTCGTCGGTGGTGAAGCGGCTGGTGGCGCGAGGGCGGCGGGCGACGTTCGCCAACGGATATCCAGCCGGATACCTCTCGGCCTTGGGGCTGCCCCACCCCCCGGCGTCGCAACCCGATGTCGTCGTCCCC
>JBKOYI010000077.1:0-21661 GCA_046725335.1 Myxococcota bacterium
TCCGAAGCCTGGCTCCTGGCCAGTCGGAGAATGGTCGAGGAGACTCCCTGGCGGAGGAGCTGGGTCGAGGCGGGCCTGCGACGGGCGGGCGACTTTTCCTGGGAGCGCTGCGCTCGCGCCACCCTGGAAGTCTACCGGCGCGCTCTGGCAGCCGAGCCGGCCACTCAGGGGGTGGGCTGAATGGAGGAGCCAGTGGCGACCCCGCGCCTGGAACGGGCTGCCCTCGGGGCGCTGGCTCTGTGGACCGTCGGTGTCCAGTGGAACGAGGCGCTCGCCTCGGCGGGGCTGGGCCTGGCGGTGCTGGTCGCCCTGCTGGCGACTCGGGTGCCGGCTCCGTGGAAGATGCTGCCCCACTGGGGAGCAGTGTTGGCCTTCGTGGGCTGGTGCAGCCTCGCTCCACTCCTCACCGGGCACCCACCCACCGGAGCGGGACAGGCGCGCATCCTGGACTGGGTTGCCTTGCCCGCAGCCTCGGTGTGCCTGGCTCTCCTCGGCCGTCGCTCGCGGACCCTCCTGGTCGTTCTCTCCGCCTCGGCGCTGCTGGTCTCGGTGCTGGTGGCCCTCCTGCAACACTTTGGCTGGTGGCCACAGGCGAGCGCTTTTCGATTCCTGGCCTGGACGCACTTGCCATTCGAGCGGGTTTACGAGCCGGCTCCGGGGAGTCCGGGGCGATTCATGGCAGGCGGCGTGCTCTTCCATCGACTGAAATTCGCGCACGTTTCCGGCTTCGTGGTGGTCTGGTTGCTGGCGCTGGCGGCGACGCTTCGCAGTCGAGCCTTGGCGTTCTCGGGCGCAGCAGGGCTGGCAGCCATACTCTGGCTGCCCCATGCCCGAGCCGCGGCGGTGGCCGTGCTGCTGGCGGTCCTCTGCACCCTGTGGCTCGTCCTGCAGGGTCGTGGACGGCGCTGGCTGGTCGGCTCTCTACTCGTCACCACCCTCGCCGCAGCCCTGTTCCCGCCGCTTCGCCACGGGCTGTCCTCCTTCGCCAATGAGCGACCCGACGGCTCCCGAGCGTTCCTCCTGCGCTCGGGCCTGCACGCCCTGCAGACGAACCCCTGGACCGGGATTGGCCTGGGACGGTTCCGGCCGGGACTGTATCCGGAGCCGGGAATGCCGAGCGAGATCCAGGAGCGCCGCGGCAAGAGCCACAACCAGTTCTTGACCCTGGCGGCCGAGGCAGGAGTCCCGGCAGCGTTCCTGTTCCTGCTCATGCTGCTCATGGCCTTCCATTCCGCACGGGGCTCTTCACCCGAGGCTGCTGCAGCGCGCGGGTCGGTGGTCCTCCTCGGTGCGCTCTCGATGCTCCACGACCCGCTCTTTCAGGCCGTCGTGTCGATGGCGGCGGTCCTGGCCATCGGGCTGGGACTGCCCTCCCCGGGATGGACCAGCCCCACGCCCCAGACCAAGGCAAACCCCAGCGAGACGCTGGGGTGAAACGGCAGGTAGTGGGCCAGGCCGAGGACCTGGTACCCGGCCCAGGAGAGCAGCGCGCCCAGAGCGGCCCAGTTCCCGGAGCGTGCCCGGCGGTAGAAGGCCAGCACCAGGGCGGCATGAAGTGAGACCCACAACCCCAGTCCCACCGCTCCCGTCTCCGCCCACACCGTGGGGGCGATGGCATGTGCATCGCGCGAGAGCTGGTCGGTGATGCCGGTGATGGGGGCCCGGTCCAGCGCCGCCCGGCGAAAGTTTCCGAAACCGACCCCCACCACCGGGTGCTGCCGGATGAGGTCCCACCCGGCCAGGCGCGCCGCCGACCGCTCCCCTCCGACGATGTTGCCGCTGGCCTCCTCCAGCCGAACCCGCCAGCCCGGACTGAGCAGCGCCAGGATAGCCAGCACGGTCACCCCGTAGATGAGGAGACGTCGGGCCCAGCCGCGGGCCACCCCGATGCCCGCTGCCGCCACCAGGAGCGCCGCAGTGAGCAGCGCCGCCCGCGCGTAAGCGAGCACGATGCCGGCCAGGCAGACGACGCAGAGAGCTGCAGCCATCAAGCGTTCCCGCGGGCGGACGGACCACAGAGCGGCGGCAAGCCCTGGGCCGAGCGCGGCCACCGAGGCATGGGCGAGTCGCAGCCGGTGGAAGAAGAACCCCCCTGCGGCAAAGTGCTCCTCTCCCCCGAAGGTTTCGTGAACGCGATCCACGGGAAGCCGGAGGAACGCCGGCACCGGGAACGCCCAGCGCATCTGATGCTGGACAACGGACAGCAGCAGCGAGAGAAACCCGCCCGCCAGAAAGGTGGCTTCCACCGGCGTCCATCGGGCAGCGGCACAACCGAGGAGCGCGGCCGCGGCGAGGGCGGCGGTGTCGAAACAGTGGAGCCACAATCCCGAAGGCGGAAAGCCCGCCATCCCGTTCAGCCTCGCCACCAGCGGGGAAAGGGCCTGCCAGCCGGCGAGAGCCAGGGCGAGGAGCACCGGGCGCCGGGCATCCCCTGGGAGCGGAAGGAGCCGACGAACCGCGAGCGCCGCACAGACCAGCAGGCTGATGTCGGCCACCCCCTGAAGCAGGCCTTCGGAGAGCCAGAACGCCAGAGCCCACAGCGTCAGAAGGACGGTGGCCAGGCGCCCCAGGCTCACGTCCCGGCTCCGGCCAGTCTCCTTCGGGCCACGGCCCGTCGCGTCGCTCCCGACGGCACCACCAGCAAGACCACCACCGCCACCACCAGGAGGATCAGGGGGGAGGCAGAAGCGATGAGCGGGGCCATTCGACCGGAGGTGACCAGGGCCCGGGCGATGATGGTCAGACCCCAGAGAAGCAAGGTGACCGCCAGCCCCTCCACCAGGGCCGAGGTGAGACTGGCCCTCCGGCTCGGCCGGAGCGCCAGCGCCGCCGCCAGGAGCGCTGCCGGCACCCCGCACAAGGGGTAGGTGAACCGATTGCCCAGAGCGAGCAGGAAAAGCGGATTGGGCAGGCCCACCTCCCGGCGAGCCCGGATCTGAGCGCGGAGAACGGGGGTTCTCATCTGCTCCGGGCGTCCAGGCCGGATGGCCAGCTGGGCGGCTCGAATGCCCAGGTCGATGACCCGCTCGGGAAAGGAGCTGACCTTGATCCCGCCGTGACCGTCGAAGCGGCGCTGGGTGACGCCAATGAGCCGCCAGCTGGTCTCCCCGGCGTGCTGCATCCGCTGGGCGTCAAGACGCTCGGCCAGGTCGAAGTCGGGCGTGAGCCGGAGGATGGTGACCCCTCGGAATCCCGACTGCACGTCCCCGTCCTGGAGGTGGAGGATGCGGTCTTCGTGTCGGAACCACTGCTTTCGCTCGAAGAAGGAGCGCCAGTCTCCCCAGCGGTGAAAGCGGAGGGCGGTGATCTCGTCCACCCGGCGGCTGGCCTGGCCGACCAGGAACTCGTCCATCAACCCCAGCACCACTGCCGCGCTCAGAGCCACCACCGCCACCGGACCGAAGATCACCCGCCGACCGAAACCCAGGGCGAGGATGGCGGTCAGCTCGCCACGCTTGCGAAGCAGCGAGACCAGCGTCGCCCCAGCCAGGAGCAAGGCCGCCGGAGCCAGCTGGTGGGCGGCCACCAGCGCCTTCCACCCGTACAACTCGGCGACGTCGCGGATCCAGTTCGGGCCGGTGTAGACCCGAGCCCGGTCCACGAAGTCGGCGACCAGGAACACCACCATCAGCCCGGCCAGGGTCGCTCCGAAGATGACCAGGTAGCGGCCGAGGATGTGTCGCATGAGCAGGCCACGCATCAGGCCACCACCCCTCGACGGGTCAGACGCAGAAAGATGACCACCCCCAGGGCGCCAAACAGAAAATTGGGCGCTTGGGCCGCCACCCAGGGTGCCAGCTTCCCCCCGGTTCCCAGGTTCTCGAAGCTCCGCTCGACGATGTAGTAGGCCACGTAGACCAGCAGGGTGAGAAGGTAGCCGCGCGTGCGGGCTGCCTTGGAGGCCATGGCCAGCGGCACCCCGAACAGCGCAAAGGCCAGCGGGGTGAAGCCTTCGGCCATCCGGGTGTGGAAGGCGGTGAGAAACGAGGCCGGACTGCGCCCGTGAGCGGTCGCATCCCGGGCCGCCGCCAGCAGCTCGGCGGGCGTCAACTCTTCCTTGGGGGAGCGAAAGTGGTTCTTGCGGAGGATGGAGTCCTCCACCCCCACGGCCAGGTTTCCGGTCTCGAACTGGAGGGTCGCGTAGTCCCCGCCGGAGTGCTCGGCGCGGTGGACCTCTCCGTTGGTCAGATCCACCGATAGGGAGGTGCCGGGGCCGGCGGGATTGATTGCTCCTTCGCGGGCCAGCACCAGGAGCGGAGCCCGGGGATCGCGATCATCGTGGACCAGGACGTGCGTCCACACCCCCCGTTTCTTGTCCACTTTCTGGGCGTAGAGAGTGAGGTCGGTCAAATCCTCGTAGAAAACGCCCGGCCGCACGTCCCCGAGGACGTTCTTCTTGATGACGTCACTGACTTGCACCTTGACCTGTTTCAGCCCCCAGGGCTCGGCAGTGGAGGCCAAGATCAAGACCAGCCCCCCCAGAAGAGCGCCCAGGGCCAGTGGCACCCGGGCCACTCCCCAGGGCGTGGCCCCCAGCGACACCACTGCCAGCAGCTCCCGATCCTCCGACATCCGCCCCAGCGACAGGAGAATGGCCAGAAGGAATCCGATGGGCAGCGACATCACCAGCAGATGCGGGCTCAGGTGAACCACCAGCCGGACGAAGTCCCAGGGGGTCACCGCCGATCCGAACAGCACGTCCGAGCCGCGGAGGAACTGCATCACGAAAAGAAGAAGGAAAAGAAAGGCCACCCACAGAACGAGCGGGACGAGCAGCTCGCGCAGCAGATAGCCGACCAGGATGGGAAGCTTCGGAACCCTCACGCGCTAGTGCCTCGACCGGGGTGTAGTGAGCACAGCGAGATGGCTGAGACGGAATCCGCCGCGCGCCCCTGCGCGGCGTCCTTGGCGTCCCCCTTGACACGGGGGGCAGAGACCGATGCGAGACAGCGCGCACGAGGAACGAGCAGCGGAGGCGTGCCCGGCGGCACGTCGAGCAGCGCAGGGCCGAGTCTGCGCGTCGCAGCAAGAGGATCGGCCATCGCAGCGATCAGTACACCCCGGTCGAGGCACTTGGCCTGAGCCCCCGTGCGCCGATGTCCCGGCGGTAATGCATCCCCTCGAAGTGGATGCGACTCACCGCCCCGTAGGCGTTGGCCCGAGCCTCGGCCAGGCTCGGTCCCCGCGCGCACACCGTCAGGACGCGCCCGCCGGAGGTCACCAGCCGTCCCTCCTTCCGGGAGGTCCCGGCATGAAAGACGCGGCAACTGCCGGCGATGCGCTCCACCCCGTCGATGGGCGTCCCGAGGGTCAGCGAGCCCGGGTAACCGGCGCTGGCCAGCACCACTCCCACCGAGGAACCGGGCAAGAGGCGGAGGGGGCGCGGCTCCAGCCCGCCCCGAGCGCAGGCTTCCAGCCAGGGCAGGAGGTCCTCGCCGAGCTGGAGCGCCAGGACTTGCGTCTCCGGGTCCCCGAAGCGGGCGTTGAACTCCAGGACTGCCGGGCCGCTGGGGGTCAGCATCAGCCCGGCATAGAGCGCTCCCCGGAACGGGGTCCCCCGGGCGGCCATGACCCGCAGAACCGGAGCGATGACCTCGGTCCCCACCCACTCCAACCCCGGGCCGTCCAGCACCGGCGCCGGGCAGTAGGCCCCCATCCCCCCGGTGTTTGGGCCCTCGTCACCGTCCAGGAGGCGCTTGTGGTCCTGTGCGGGGGGGAGCAGCACGTACCGCGTCCCATCGCAGAGGGCGATGACGCTCACCTCTTCGCCCTCCAGCACCTCTTCCAGCACCAGGGTCCGGCCCGCCTCGCCGAGCGAGGCGAGCGAGCGCACCGCCTCCACCGCCGCCGCCGGATCGCGGGCCACGATCACCCCCTTGCCCGCGGCCAGTCCGTCCGCCTTCACCACCACCGAACCGCGGGCAGCCGCCCAGGCTTCCGCTTCGCGGACCGAGGTGAAGGTCCGCCCCGCCGCGGTCCGGACCCTCGCCTCGGCCATCACTTCCTTGGCGAAGGCCTTGCTCCCCTCGAGCCGCGCCGCTGCTGCATCGGGCCCGAAGACCGCCACCCCCGCGGCTCGGAGGGCGTCGGCAACCCCGCGCACCAGGGGCAATTCCGGGCCCACCACCACCAGATCGATGCGCTCATCGCGGGCAAGGGCCACCACCTCCTGGGGATCCTCCGCCGCTACCACCCGGCTCTCGGCCAGCTGGGCGGTGCCTGGGTTCCCTGGCGCGCAGAGCAGCCGGGTCAGCAGCGGGCTCTCCGCCAGTTTCCAGGCCAGGGCGTGCTCGCGCCCACCGCTTCCCAGCACCAACACTCGCATGGACGTTTGCCTCAGCCTTCCGGCGGGAGAAGGTACAGGGCCCGCCTGGCCGAGGCGTACTCCGGATCGAGCACGATGACACGCTGGAGTCGCTGGCGAGCGCTGGCGACGCCGCCGGTCCGGGCTTCCACCTCGGCCAGCTTGATTTGAATGACCAGGAGACCCGGGGCCGAGCTCTGAGCTTCACGCAACGCCTTCCGGGCCCCCTCGACGTCGCCGGTGGCCAGCAGCCCCGAGCCGAGGGTGAACTGGGCAAAGCCGCTCGCCCGCTCCCGGCCCACCGCCTCCCGGGCCGAAGCCAGCGCGGCCGTCCAGTCCCCTCGGACTCCGGCCAGGACCGATTTCCAGGCCAGGACCAGCGGCTGTCGCCCTCCGCCCTTGAGAATCCGGTCCAGCCCCTGTTCGGCGGTGACGGTGTCGCCTTGGTGGAAGCGAAGGACGGCTTCGGCCAGGAGCGGCAGCGCGTCGCGATCCTCCCTGCTCAACAGGGACAGCCGATCGGCCGCTCCCTTCAGTCCATCCCCGGGCCACAAGGGCGGGATGCCTGGGCCGTCGCGGAAGGGGTCAGCCTCGAGAGCAGGGGCGACCGAGCGGAGCGCGCGCTCTCGGTCTTTCAGGGTGGCCCAGGCCGCGCCGGCCCACAGACGGGCATCGGTGCGGCGGGGGTCGGCCTCCACGGCACGCTCGAATGCCTCGGCGGCCGATTGCCAGCGCCCCTCGGCTGCCCGCACCCGGCCCTCCAGCAGGGCCGCCAATCCCGCATTCTCGAGGCTGCTCAGGACGGGGGGAAGATGTGCGGCGGCGGAGGCCGGAGCCCCCCGGTCCAGCTCCACCAGGAGCGCCTGGACGTGGGTGAGCGGATCATCAGGCGAGAGTCGTACCGCGGCCCCGGCCGCACTGGACGCGGTGGCAGTCTCTCCGGCCACTCTGGCCAAACGCGCCAGTTCCACCTGAGCATCCACCAGCTCGTCACCGGCCATCCGACCTCGGGCCACTCCACTGGAGAGGAGCTTCACCGCCTCGGGCAGATTGTGCTCGGCGGTGGCCCGAAGCTCGGCCATGTCGACCAGGGCCGGACCATCCTGAGTCCGACGGTCCGCCTGGAGCCGGTCGTAGATCTTCCGAGCTTGGGTGGTCTCGCCCAGCCCCGCCCAGAGCTGGGCCAGCGCCCGCAGCGTCACCGGGTGATCGGGATCCATCCCTAGCCGCGACTGCAGATCGGCCAGCGCGGCGCGAGGGTTTCCGGCCGAGGCGTGGGCTGCCGCACGGACGTTCCAGATTCGTCGCAGGGTGGAATCCCGCTGCTCGGCGTCCTGGAGGGCGGAGAGGGCCAGTCCGGACGACGTTCCGACATAGGCCTGCGCCAAGGTCACCCGCGTGGGCGCGGCCCAGGCTGGCGGTGGCGCCTCGGGCGCCTTGGGTGTGGCGGCTTTTCTCACGCCGGAGCTTGGCGGCGGCCACGCAGTGTCGACCGCCTCTTGTGCCAGGGCCCGGGCCCTCGGCACCTCGGGCCGGCGCCCCCCAGCCAGAAGCAGCTC
The DNA here is from genome assembly GCA_046725335.1 of Myxococcota bacterium. GTDB lineage: Bacteria > Myxococcota > Myxococcia > Myxococcales > Myxococcaceae > RPRB01. The sequence goes on from JBKOYI010000077.1 coordinate 7,864, forward strand.
AGCCGTCCCAGCCAGGAGGGCCGGGTGGCGGCCCAACCGCTCCAGACCGCTCTCTCCCAGCCGGAGGAGCGAGGCGAGGTCCGAGTCGAGAAGCTGGGTGCCGTGGGCCAGAGCCCGGACCGAGAGCCACAGCCCGAGGGCTTCTCCGTCTCGGGGGTTCTTCACCAGCGCAGCTTCGAGAACCCACTGTGCATCGGCGTAGCCCGAGCGGGTGTCCCGCGCGAATTCACGCCAGGCCACGGCCAAGAGCTCCGCTGGGGCGCGCGGTTCCTCGGGGCGAGACTGCCAAGCGGCCAGCCGGGATTCGAGGCCCTCCGGAAGGGCGGCGCCGGCGGGGTGCTGCGACTTGGCCGTCCGTAGAGTGGGAAGCGGCGGAAGAGGGACTGATGCCTGCCGAGAGCGAAGCCACCACACCGCTACCGCAAGGATGGCACAGAGGGCCAGGATGCCGCCCATGAAGATCGACCAGGGCCACCGCCCGCCTCGCCGGGTGGAAAGAACCGTCGGACGGGGCGGCACCACTGCCGGAGTGGAGAGGGCCTCTGATCGAAAGCGCCCCAAGGCCGCCGCCGCGCGCTGCCGGCAGGGACCGCAGACCCCGCTGGCCCGGTCGTCGGCATCGACCAGCCGCCCGCCACAGGCGGCACAGGACTCGGGGGCGGCGACGGGCCCCGCCGACGGGGGTGGTGCGGCTCGTCCGGACAGTGCCTCACCACGCTGAGGAACACCGGTCGGGGGCGTCAGGGAACCGCTCTGGGCCAGCGCAGGAGTTGCCGGAGGCGGGGTGGTCGGACCGAGTCCGCCCCGAGGGCCCGGCCGAGGTGTCCCAGCTGCGGCACCAAAGCTGGCCGCCGGCGGACGGGAAGCACTGCCATCCACCGGAGGGGTCGGGTCCGAGTCGGCTCGCGTCGTCGGTCGGGGTGTTCCCATCGCCGGGGTCGGAGCGCCGCAAGGCTCCGAAGAAGGGGTTGGAGGAGGGGTCACGGCCGGGACGGTTGGCGGAGGGGTGACCGTGGGGAGCTGCGGCAGCGGGGTGTTGCGCCAGGGGTCCGTCGCCTCGGTCTCCGGCCACTCGTCGGTGTGGGGACCGCTCTGAAGATTCGAGCCGTCCTCAGCGCGCACCTCCGTCTCCGGCCACTCGTCAGGCGTGGGGCCGCTCGCCGCGGGGCTCTGGGGATTCGAGCCGTCCTCAGCGCGCACCTCCATCTCCGGCCAGCCGTCAGGCGTGGGGCCGCTCGCCGCGGGGCTCTGGGGATTCGAGCCGTCGTACTCAGCGCGCACCTCCGTCCAGTCCAGGGGAGCCGAAGTTGTTCCTCGCGGCAGCTCCGGCAAAGAGACCGGGGCGATTGGCGGGGGCGCTGGCGGCGCCCCGCCCGAGACGTCGGTGCGCCCGACCACGTATTCCGGCTCCGTCTCGCTCTCCCATTCCAGCTCCCCGAACAGCTGGTCCGGTTGCGGCTCCTTCTTCTCCGCAGTGCGGGTGATGGTGCGGCTGGTGAGCGCCAACTTGCCGATCTGGCTCTTGCCCCCTGGCGGGGTGGTCAGCGGCACACCTGCCGGCGGACCCTCCTCTGCAGCCGGGAGGGCCGCGGAGACGACCTGGACGTGCTGGCAAGAGGGGCAGCGCGCCTCCACCCCCCGGGCTGCCGCCGCCTCCTCGATGATGTATTCGGTCCGGCAGTTCTGGCAGCGCACCTGCATCCGTGGGCTCGGGCGCCGTGATCAATGCCGGAAGTGGCGCACGCCGGTGAAGACCATGGCGATGTCGTGCTCATCGGCAGCGGAGATGACCTCGGCGTCCCGCACGCTTCCTCCCGGCTGGGCCACCGCCCGAGCTCCGGCGCGGGCCAGCGCGTCCAGACCATCCCGGAAGGGGAAGAAGGCATCGGAGGCGACCGCACTCCCCTGGAGCGCCGCCCCTCCGCGCTCGGCGGCAATCTTCGCCGAGTCCACCCGGCTGGTCTGTCCGCCGCCCACCGCCAGGAGCCGCTCGGCAGTGGAGAAGACGATGGCGTTGCTCTTGACGTGCTTGCACACCCGCCAGCCGAAGCGCAGCGCGGCCAGCTCGCCTTCAGTTGGTGAGCGACGGGTCACCACCTTCCATTCAGTGGAGGGCTCGACGGCGTCTCGGTCCTGCCGGAGCAGCCCACCAGAAATGCTTCGCAGCTCCATCGAAGCGGCGGGACGGGCCCCGGCAACCCAGGCCCCTCGGGCATCGAGGAGTCGGAGGTTCTTCTTCCCCGCCAGCACGGTGCGGGCAGCCTCGGAATATCCCGGGGCGATGACTGCCTCGAGAAAGGTCTCGGCCAGGGCCCGGGCGGTCGGTTCGTCGACCTCGCGGTTGAGAGCCACGATGCCGCCGAAGGCCGAGACCTCGTCGACTGCGCGGGCAGTTCGGTAGGCCCGCTCGAGCAGCTCGTCCAGGGCCACCCCGCAAGGGGTATTGTGCTTGATGATGATCGCCGCCGGCCGCTCGGGAAACTCGAGGGCCAGGGCCAGGGCCGCGTCCAGGTCGAGCAGGTTGTTGTAGGACAGCTCCTTGCCCTGCAGCACCTCGGAAAAGGAGACCGAAGGCCCCGGGGGGGCAGCGTAGCGGCGGTACCAGGCGGCACGCTGATGGGGATTCTCTCCGTAGCGCAGAGCCTGGACCTTCCGAAAGCCGAGGGCCAGCTCGTCGGGAAATGGCTCGCCATCGCGTTCGGCCATCCAGGCGGCGATGCTCGAGTCATACGCGGCGGTGTGCGCGTAAGCCTTGCGCTGCAGCCGGCGCCGGGTGGCCAGCGAGGTCGAGCCGGAGGCGCGCAGCTCGGCCAGGACGGAGTCGTAGTCCTCGGGATCGACCACCACAGTCACCGACTCGGCGTTCTTGGCCGCGGCCCGAATCATGGCCGGGCCACCGATGTCGATGTTCTCCACCACCTCCGCCTCGGCCGCCCCCTTCGCGACCGCCTCCCGAAAGGGATAGAGGTTCACCGCCAGAAGGGCGATGGGGGGAATGTCCTGGGCTTCCATCTCCTGGCGATCGGATTCCAGCTGGGGCCGTCCCAGGAGCCCGCCATGAATGCGAGGATGAAGCGTCTTCACCCGTCCCCCGAGGATCTCCGGGCTTCCGGTGTGTTCCGAGACCTTGCGGGCGGGAACTCCGGCCTCGGTCAGGGCTTTGAGTGTTCCTCCGGTGCTGAGGAGCTGGAACCCGAGGTCGACGAGACCGCGGGCAAAGGGGACGAGTCCCCGCTTGTCGGAAAGGCTGAGGAGAGCGAGCACGGTTCGAGCTTTTGTGCGGGAGAGCGGCGGGGCGACGAAACACCGCAGCCGTGGCGAGTGTCAACGAACGAGCAAGCACCTCTGTTTCTCTCCGGGGGGTCGTCGGCGCCCCGGGGTCAGCGCTCGCCGAGCCGTCAATCCTCGGTGGCTTCGCGCAGCTTGGCCAGCCCGCGGGTCTCCACCTGGCGGATGCGCTCTCGAGTGAGGTTCATGATCTCGCCCACCTCCTCCAGGGTGATGCCGCCCTTCTCGGCGACGTCCAGCGCGCAGGTGTGTTCCAGGTCCCAGATCTCCTTGTCGGGGAAGTTCAGCTTGATCGACCCGGTCTCGGGGTTCACGTCCAGGTAAAGGTTGTGCTTGCAGGAGACGAAGAGGCAGGGTCTGGGCCCGTTGATGCAATCGGCGCGGGTCCGCGGCCGGATCGACTCCACGCTACTGAGCAACTCCTGCTCCTCCGGATCGACCTCGCCGGTGAGCCGTCTGCGCCGCAGATCGCGGGCCATCTCCTTGCGGGACATCGTCTTGGAACGGCGACGTTCGGTGGGGACTGGGGCCGGTTCGCTCTCGGCTCCGGGTTCCGCCGTCCACTCCGGTCTTGCTTGATTCATCGCTACCCTCCTCCAGACGACTGAATGGCGGCCGGCGGCCGACCTGCGGCCCGTCGCCTCACGTGAGGTCGCTTCGTTCAATGGAGCCGACCGAGCGCTGTGCGGTGAGCGCGCTGCCGACCCGGGACAGGTCTCGGACCAGGGCCCCGGCCCGGCGGCGGAGCCCGCTCAGCTCCCCCTGAAGTGACCGACGAGCTGCGTTCTCCAGTCTCCGTTCGACCAGCTCGGACTCCAGCCCCGCCAGAGTCTCGTCCAGGCTCCGCTCCACCTCGTCGATGTGGTTCTTCACCCCCACGAAGGAGCGGCGGATCTCCTCGAGCGTGAGCCCGGCGGCCATCATCTTCTTGATGGCGTTGATCCGGCGAACCGACTCCACCGGGTAAAGCCCATGACTGCCGCGGTGCTTGCCCTTGCGGCCGACCCGGCGACTGCGCGGAAGCAGTCCGGCTTGGACGTACTTGCGGAAGGTCGCCTCGGACAGGCGCACGCCCTTGGGTCGGAAGATCTCCACGATCGCCCCGGCCGATAGGCCTCGGCCGAATTCCGCCTCGATCTGGGCCAGCTCTCCGGGATGGAGGAGTTCCATTGAGTGGACGATATCCAAAAGCTGATACTCATGAGATGCTATTGAGTGGATACCCCCCGCGTCAAGAGGCGCCTGAATGGAGGGACGGCACGAGAACGGCGACTCGCCAAGCCCCTAACCCGATCACTGGTTAGACCAACGAGGTGTTTGACACCTTGTCTAACCGGCTAACCGGATAGCTGGTTAGGCCGTGCCGGCCGGTCAGTGGGTGGGAGAGGGAAACTCCAGGGGGCGGGTCCGCCCGGCTTCGAGCTCCACCGGGATCCGGACGCGTTGACCGTCGTTCCCCTTCAGCTCGACCACGTGCCTCCCCGGAGTCAGCGAAAACGGCTTGCTCCCCTGGACGTAGGAGCGCCGGCCCCCGTCGATCCGCACCTCCGCCCATGGCTTGGCCCGGACGAGCAGCGTGGCCCGCCGGACTGGGGGCTCGGCGGACCGCGCCGCAGCCGACTCGGCCGATGCCGCGGTCCCCTCCCCTTCTCCGAGCCCCCGTTCCGAGCTCCCGGAAACGCTCGCCGGGGGCCGCGGGATGGTCGGCATGCCTTCGGCGGGAACTGCGGCCAGCCCCCCGGAGCTGGGGGCAGATCCGCTCCCCGAAGGGACGACCGATTTGCCAGCCAGGCTCGGCTGCGCCTCGGGACGCGGCGGCTTGGACCCTGTCACCAGGCTTGGTGCGGCCCAGCGCCCCACCCAGGCTGCCCCCCACTTCCAGCTCGCCCCGGAGAGGCCGGCGGCCATCACCACCGCGCCCAGCACCCAGGCCAGCCGCGCCCGCCGCCGCGCCGCCCGGGACGCCTCGCCCACTCGGGCCGGAAGAACCGAGGTGGAGACTGGTTCTGGCTCGCCCGGATGCAACTCGGTCAGCGCCGCGTGGGAGGTGACGGCCGGACTGACCGTCTCCGCCCCGGCCGGTGCTACCCGGACGGAGGACGTGGAGATGGAGATGGGAATGGAGGCCGTCCCTCCCGCTCCTTCGGCCACCCCGGCCTCCTCGGGGAACATCCGCCGCAGGAACGCTCCCACGTCGGTGTCCTCCAGGGAGCGGGCTGCCCCCATCAGGAACTCCGCCAACGCCCGCTCCATCTCGTGGGCGGTGGGCCAGCGCCGTGACGGGTCGCGCTCCAGCGCCCGCATCACCACCGCGTCCAGCCCGGCCGGCACATCGGGGTTGAGACGCGCCGGCGGGGCGATCAGGCTCTCCTGGACGGCGCGGAGCACTGCCACGTCCCCGTCTCCCTCGAAAAGCCGGGCGCCGGTGAGCAGTTCCCAGCAGGTCACCCCCAGGGCGAAGACGTCGGTCCGAGCATCGACCGGATCGCCGCGGGCTTGCTCCGGAGCCATGTAGGCGAACTTTCCTTTGAGGACGCCGGAGGCGGTGGCGCGAGTGCCCGCTTTGGCAATGCCGAAGTCGGTCAGCTTCACCATCCCATCGAAGCTCAGCAGCACGTTGTGCGGCGTGACGTCCCGATGGACCAGACCCAGGCTCCGGCCGTTCTCGGTGAGCCGGTGGGCGAAGGCCAGCCCGCGGGCAACCTCCATCGCAATCTGAGCCACCAGCGTCGGGGGAATGGCCACCCCACGCTCCTGGCAGCGGCGCCGCAGCTCCCACAGGGAATGGCCGCGCACGTACTCCATCGCCAGGTAGTAGGTGTCCTCGTGCTTGTCGAAATCGAAGATGTGAACCAGGTTGGCGTGGTTGAGCCGGCTGGCCACCCGGGCCTCGGCGATGAACATCCGCACGAACCCCGGATCATCGGCCAGGCCGAGACGGACCCGTTTGATGACCACGTCCTTCTCGAAGCCCTCCGGGCCGAGGACCGCGGCCAGGTAGATCTCCGCCATCCCGCCCTCGGCCAGCTTGCGTCGGACGACGTACTTGCCGATGGGCGTGCCGGCGGCGAGCGTCATCGCGCGGGTCAGGAGGACAACGAGAGTCAAGGACAGTACTGGCCGACCTCCCGAGCGGTCAAACCGCCCCTACCCGACCGAGGCCCAGCCGCTACGAGCAGGCGCGGGTGTAGGTGACCTCGATCTTCGTCCCCGGCGCCGGCGGAGAGGCAAAGACGACGCTGTTGGAAGCCGCATCGTAGGTCCAGCCGGTGGCCGGCGATCCGCCGACGGTGACCGTCACCCCCGACGAGTCGGGCTTGCCGCTCAGCGGGTAGCGGGTCTGTGGAGCGAAGGCGCGGTTGACCACATCGCGCAGCAACGGTCCGAAATCCGCAGCGCAGACCGATTCGATGGCCCCTCCGGTGGCCGCCGCCGCCTCGGCGTACCGCGTCCCCGAGCCGCTGGCAGTGGGGCAGACGACTCCGGACGGTGCGAGGGCGTAGAGCGACGACCGACCCGCGCTTCCCGGCCCCTTCAGTCCTTGCAGGAAGCGGGTGTAGGTGGTCACCGTGTCGGGCGACTGGTCGTCGTCATCGGAGACCACCACCACCGCCAGCGCCGCGGTGTTCCGGTAGAACCCCAGGTTGCCATCGTTGGGAAGCGGCGTCCGTGGATCATCGGCCGAACTCACCAAGGGATCGGTGAGTGCCCGCCGCATCGCCTCCAGCCCTTGCTGCTGGAAGGCGCACTCGCCGACTTGCACGTTCTGCTGCAGCACCGAGGCGAGGCCGGGTGAGCTGGCGGTGAACATCCGCTGAGCGCTGTTGTCGGCGGGGAACAGCCGGCCCGCCTCACCGCCCGAGGCGCCCCCGGGACAGGTGGGTCCGGTGGGGTCGATTCCGGTGGTGGTGACCGCCACGTGCAGATCGACTCCGCTGGCCAGAGCGGCATCGACGAAGGTCGGGATGGCTGACACCAGCCGAGGCTGCTCCTCGAGCATGGAGACGGTGTTGTCGACCACGAAGAGGACGTCGACCTGGCCAGGATTGCCCTGGGTGAATTTGTCGACCTGCTTCGAGGTCTTGCTCGATTCGCCGATGAGGGGAACCATCAGCGGCTCGGTGACGATGCTGGACTCGATGTAGAGCGGGGAGAGGCTGAGGCCAGGAACCTGAGCCAGGTACTTGATGTCCAAGGTCAGCCCGGCACCCGGGGCCAGCGTCTTGGGAACTGGCGGAGCAACCCCGAAGAGGAACTCACCGTCGGTCGACCCGGCGCCGATGGTCGCCGCATCCACGGTGACTGGAGTGGCACAGCCGTTGGTCACGTTCACCTGCCGGTCGCTGGCCGGACAGACGGGGCTCACCACCCCGAAGTCGACGAATGGTGGGTCGAGCACCAGGCAGAAGCCCAGCGACCTGGCCTGGAGGTCCACGTTGATGGGCGTCTGGCTGGTGCCGGTCACCTGGACCTGGCCGGTGAAGTCGCCCTGGGTGGGCGGGGCCTGGAACATCACCTCGAAGGTGAAATAGTCGCCCGGGTACATCAACAAGCCGGTGAGGGTGCCGCCGGGGAGCGTGAACACCCCGCCACCGTCGTTGACCATGACCACTTCCTGAAGCACGCACAGGTCAGGTCCTGGATTCGAGACCTTGACCCCCAGGAGCGAGCCACCGCCCGGGGCCACCGTCCCGAAGTCGAGCAAGGTGGGAATGACCTCCAGGTGGCAGGGTGGCGAGGTTTGCCCATTGCTCGAGAGCTGGACGACCGCGGTACCACTGGGAAGGGTGGTGTTGATGGTCAGGGTCGCCGCGGCAGTGCCCGTGGTGGTGGGGTGGAAGGTCACGGTGATCACGATGGACTCACCGGTGGCCAAGGAGACCGGAAGGGTGACCGGCGTTCCAGACTTCGTGATGGGGCCGGTCTTGAATTGCGAGGCCCCCGCCCCCCCGAGCGTCGCCCCCGTCACATCGAACACGTCGCCCGGCCCACCGCAGTTACGGACCGTCACGCTGAGCGGAGTATCGGTGCCCAGCGCATGCTGCCCGTATTCGAGCAGGAGCGGGGCCACACAGAGCTTGGCGCCGCCTCCGGCCCCCCGAAGTGGCACGTCCAGCTTCTTGCCGCTCTGCTCGGTGAACGTCGCCGTGCCCGTGGCTGGGCCGAGGTGCGTCGCGGTGTAGGAGAGATCGACCGTCGCCTGGCCGAGACCGGGCACCGTGACTGGAAGCGGCGTGCCCCCGGGCTGGAAGTCGGGATCTCCGCTCACCGTCAGGGTGGTCACCGTCACCGGCTCGGTGGACAGGTTCCGGAGCACCGCCGGGGTGACCAGGGTGTAGTCCGTCGGAACCTGGCCGAAGTCGACCGGATCGGCCACCAGGGCCTGGGCGATGGCCTTCCCGGTCAACACCACCAGCACGTCGCCGCAGCCGGTGCAGGGAGTGATGGCCAGTGCCACCCGTTTGGTGCCCACCCGCTGCGGATGGAAGCTGACGTTCTGCTGACGCGTCTCCCCGGGCGCCAGAGTGAGCGGGGCCATGCTGAACTCATCCCCGCCGGCTCCCACCACCCGGGCAGTGACCTGAACCGGAAGCGGTGAGGGGTTGCTCAGGGTGAGCGGTTTCAGCTTCTCGGCTCCCAGCTCGAGGATGCCGAAGTCGAGCGTCTGTTCCTGCACCCTGGCGACTGCATCCACCCCCACCCCCGAGAGTGGGGCCGTCACTTGGGGTGCGGCGATGCTGTCGGTGGTGACGACCAGCGTGCCCTGCGCGGGTCCGGGAGCGATCGGCCGAAAGACCACCGATCCCTTGAGGTCCTGGCCGGGCAGCACCCGCGTCGTGCCGGCGGGCAGCTGGACCTCCCAGACGCTCGCCCCGCTCTGGACCGTCACGCTCTTCAGATCCACTCGGCCACGGCCGACATTCCGCAGCGTGACCTCCATGGACCGTCCGTCGTGCACTGCCACCTGCTGGAAGTCGAACGCCCCGGGCAAGAGCTGCAGCGAGCCGTCGACCGTGACGGTGTTCCGGCGATCGCTGCAACTGGCCAGCACACAAGCCGCGGCCAGGATCGCGCAGCGTCGAACCCTCCCCATGTCCCTTCGTCCTCCACCGGGCCGAACCGCGACCGCCCGAACGTCGGCTGAGCAAGCTAGGCATGGCGACGGCGACCGTCAGGCTGGTGGAGTTGCAGAGAAGTCAGTTGACGCGCGGAAGCACCCCGGGCTGTCATGCTCAACCGTGCACGAGCCGACATCCGCGCGCCGTTGCCGCTCCCTCTTTTCACTCTCGTTGCTGCTGGCCCTGGGGGGCTGCGCCTCGGGCCGTGGTGAATCCACCACCGCCCCGCCCGCGCCGGCCGACCTGCCTGCGTTCGTTCGCACTGACGGGCCCTGCTGGGTGGGCGGCAGCATCACCCTCGACCCGGCGCTGCGGGCTCGGACCCCCAATGACGAGCTGGCCAACCTGAGCTGCGACAACGTCGTCCTGGTCCTCAAAGGGGAAGACGGCAGCACCAAGCTGATCCACGCCGATGGGGTGCTGGCCGGCGGATGGGGCGAATGCCACTACCAGGTGACCGACGTTCCCGCGGGTGCCTCGACCTTCTCTGGCAAAGTGGTGGCCCTCTCCATCCCGGACTACCGGTACTCGCTGGTCTCCAAGGTGGAGTTCAACGCCGTGAAATGCGGAGGCACGCTGGCCTCTCTCAACCAGCGGATGGACTTCGTGCTCACGGTGTCGGACGTGCGGGGGCGCTGATCTCCGCTCCTGGCTGGACAGCCGGGCGCTTGGCCCAGGGCGTGAGCCAGTAGACCATCCCGTTCAGGTCGGACACGGTGAGGGCCACGAAGAGGTCGTGCTCCCCACTGAACGAGCGAACTCCAGCCGAAATCCCCAGCCGGTCTTGCAGCACCGAGATGCCCAGCTCGGCGCCCCAGGCCGTCCCCCCCGACCAGTGCACCGCGAACCGGGGGCCGGCGGAGACGCTCAGTCCCCCCGGGTGCACCGTGGGCCGGAGCCCGAAGGTGGTGCTGGTGCGGCTGCCCTTGCCGAACTCGATGTCCACCAGCTGGGCAGTGCTCAGGACCGAGAAGTAGGGACCCAGTCGGAGCGCCGGCTCGATCCAGGACATGGCCAACCCTCCTTTGGCCACGTCCAGCGCTACTCGGTAGGGAAGCAGGTGGGCCAGGACGATGGGAAAGGTTGGACCGTCAGCCAACGAGACGGTCGGGATGGTGGAGGGATCGAGCGTGAACCTGGTTGAAGTCCCGTTCACGTCGGCCCGGGTCCATAGCTCGCCCGCCGAGATGGCAAAGAGCACGCCCTGGCGCTGGCCCTTCTCGGAGGGGCTGGAGGCGGTCAGCTCGACGGTGGCCGCTCGGTCCAGCCCGCGCCGGGCGGTCTGCTGCCAGAACCGCCGGCGGTCCTCCAGAGCCAAGCGCATGGCGGGCGACTCCGGGACGTAGCCGGCCTCCACCAGCCTGGAAAGAAAGTCGTCGAAGGTCAGCTCTCCGATGCACAAGGCCTCGGTCGAAGCCTCGTTGCAAGGGGCTTTCTGCGAGAGCAGGACCCACAGCGTGACTCCGGAGGGGCCAAGCCGACGCAGATCGCTGGGCGGACCGATCCAGCTCCATTGGGGGGTGCGGAGGAGCCGCTCGGCCTCGGCACTGCTCCCCAGCCAGGCCGCCAACTCACTCCGGGCCAGGGCCCGCAGGAAGGTTGCCGCCCGGACCGAATCGAGAACGCCCAGCAGCTTCGCGACTTGTCCCAGTGCCGCGCCAATGCACAGCTGAGAGTCGGTCTGCCGCAGGTCCACGGACCAGCTCCCGGGCAGGCGGACGGGAACGGGACGCCCGGGCTGGGAGACTTCCTGCTCCCCGCAGACGAACTCGGCCGCGGCATGCAGGCCGTCGTAAATCCCGGCGTAGTAGTCCATCTCCCGCAAGGGCCTGTCGAGGAACCCGGCAAAATTGAAGAGCTGACTCCCGGCCAGGGGGCTGAACCGGGTGGAGAGCGACAAGGCCCGCTCCCCGGTCGCCTGGCTCCGGAGGGCCCGGGCATCCTGGGCCACCGTCGCGGTGTCCCCGGCGAGCCGCTGAAGTCGCGGACGGAGCTGCACCAGCCGGTCGAGATGCTGCCAGGCGCGAAACAGGGAGGCGTCGATCTGGTCCGCCGGGGTCTCCCCCAGCTCGGTGTGGAGCGGCAGGAGCGGTGGGATGCTGAACAGCTTGCCGGGCGCTTGCCGGTGCAAGTCGGCTAGGGCCTCTCGGGCCAGCTGGGGCACCGTCCCCGGGCCTTTGCGATCGGCCAGCGCAGTCAGCGCTTCCTCGAGCTGAGCCGCCGCGACCCGAGCGGCGGAGGGGCCCAGCAGTTCTCCTTGGGTGAGGAAGTCCAGCAGCTCGTTCCGCAGGCGGATCAGACGTTCCTCCGGCAGCGTTCCGTGGCTCAGTGGGCCGAGCTGCTCGGCCAGGTAGACCTGGAGCACCGACAGGATCTGCAGGCGGTGGGCCAGCGTGCGGCCCATCTCGATGCGCTGCTTGGTGGTGGTCGCTGGGTCGCGCATCATCTGCTCGATGCTCTGGCGGACGACGCTGGCCGGATTGGCGATGGTCCGGCCGAGCGTGGAGACCAGCTCGGCCGCCTCCTCATGGTCCAACGGCTTGCGGGCCAGAGCACGGGCACGAGGGTCGTCATCGAGCGGGTCCTTCACCCGCTCCCCCCGGAGCGAGCCTGCACATCGGCTGGCCAGTTCGACCGAGGCGGCATCGAATCGGCGCGACCCCAGTCGCTCCAGGCAGCTGACTATGGTCCGCCCGATCCGAGCCCGCTCCTCCACCGAGGCATGCAGGGCCGGCGGAACGGTGGCGGGTGGAGGCGGCCCATCCAGATCCACCAGCTCTCCCAGGAGCCCCAGATACTCCAGCACGTTGCGAGCGGAGGACTGGAGCAGACTGCGGGTGGTCAGGTTCCAGCGACCAGCCTCCACCGCTCGGGCAAGCTCGCGGTTGCGGGCAGTGCTCACCAGATCGCTGGCGAACTGGGTGAAGCCCGAGAACCCCTGGGCCGTCTGCTGCACTTGCTCGGTTTTCCCGCGCGGGCTGAGCCGTCGGATGTCGGGGTCGACGAAGAGGGCGGTCAACGGGCGCATCACCCGGGGGCGCCAGAACGCCTCCGATTGCTCCAGAGCCAGTCCGATGGGGGCGTTGTCGAAAACGCCGCCGTCCACGAATCGCCTCCGGCAGATCTTCATCTCCTGTCCCCCGGACTGGGCCGAGCAGCTCAAGCCGGTGAGCGGTCGGGAATCGTCCGGACCGGGGCAGGTTCCGTCCTCCACCTCCGGGTCTGCGCCGCAGGATGTCGCGCACTCGCACAGGACCCGTGGGCGAAAGACCGCCGGGAATGCGGCCGAGGCCAGCAGCGACTGAAGCACCGCCTCCGGGTGCACGATGGCGCTGCCCATCTCCGTCGAATCGGCAAGCACCAGCCGGCTCTCGGCGGCGTCCGGATTCCCGGGCAAGGGCTGCCGCCGAAAGTGCACCCGCCCGGTCTCATCCACCTCGAAGATCAGCGGAAGCACGGCACGCTGGGAGACTGTCCGGAGCCCGCCAATGTCCTGTTCCAGGGGCCGAACCCGAGTCACGGTCAGGCCCATCGGGATGCGGCAGCCCGGACGAAACCGCATCGCGCCTCCGAAGAGATTCGATCGAACCTGGGCTACCACCGGGTCCAGAGCGGACGAGGCCATGACCGCATCGTCCCGCCGGTAGGCAGTCGGTTTGTCCGGCAGGAGCGCATCCAGGCTCACCGGCAGCCACGAGTCCCGGAGGAGATTGGCGTCCACCGAGGCGTTGGCAGTCGAGTCCGAGGCCTCGCAATAGAGCGCCGCGACCAGGAGGGCGTTGATGCTTCCGGCCGAGGCCCCGGTCACCGCAACCAGCTGCGGCCGGCGCCGGTCGAGCAGCATCGACATCTCGGCCTGGGCCCGGAAGACCCGGACCAGGGACCAGTTGAGACCGGCCTCGTAGCTCCCCAGGCTCACCCCGCCGCTGATGGTGAGCGCGTACGGTTCGTCGAGTCGCTCGTCGGGCGACTCGACTGTGGGAGCAGCACCGAGGAGCAGGGCCAGCACGAGGGCGGAGGTCATGCCCAGCCGGTCAGCTTAGTGGTTCTGGTGAGTCGAGCGCGAGAAGTCACACAGGCGCGAGGCGATCCGTCACCGACGGACCTGGTTCCGTCACCGAGGTGCCAGAGACTTTTCCTCCCGAGGCGAAGCCCCTCGGGAGCCAGCTTTGACGCATTCAGGCGGACGGATCCTCTACCTCGCCCTGGCCGACGGGCGAGGTCATCTGATGCGTGCCCACCTGATGCGCCAAGCGCTCGGACGGGTGGACATCGGGGTGGACATCGTCACCACCGGCCGGGTCGGGGCACGGATCTGGTGGTGAACGACTCGCTCCATCCGGCCCTGCTGCTGGCCCCGGTGCTGGGGTTCCCTTTTCCAGTGGTCCAGC
>JBKOYI010000110.1:0-8945 GCA_046725335.1 Myxococcota bacterium
CTCGGCGACCCCATGAAAGCGACCATTCACCGCCTCTGTCTGGTCTGCCGGCTTCGCCCGCTCGTCGCGGTGCTGCTGGTGCTCGCCGCCTTCCAGGCTTTCGCACAGCCGGCGGCCACGCCGGAGGCAACGGCACCTTCCGCGCCCACGCCGGAGACAGCGCCACCCTCGGCGCCCACGCCGGAGACAGCGGTACCCTCAGCGCCCACGCCGGATTCAGCGGAACCCTCGGCACCCACGGCAGAGGCGACGGCACCCTCGGCGTCCACGGAGACACCTTCTGAACGCCCCGTTCCCAACTACCGGGGGAGGGAACCGCCACCCACCACCGCGGGAGACGTCCTGATCTGGGTGCCCCGGGTCATCCTCTTTCCTGTGTACCTGGTGGCGCAGTACGTCATCCGGACTCCTGTCGGAGCGCTCTCCACCACCGCGGAGAAGAACCACTGGCCGTCGTCGGTGTTCAACTTCTTTGCCTTCGGACCCGATCACCAGGGTGGGATCTTTCCGACCTTCCTCATCAACTTCGGCTTCCGGCCCAGCATCGGCCTGCACTTCTTCTGGAACAACACCTTCGCCACCGGGAACAAGGTGACGGCCGATGCTGCCTGGGGCGGATCCAACTGGATCACCATAGGGGTCGGAGATCGCTACACGTTCTCCAAGAACAATTCCCTGGCGGTCGAAGCTCACTGGAACCGCCGGCCGGATTCAATCTTTTATGGAATCGGCTCCGAGACCACCGACAACTTCCCGTCCCGCTACGGGACCGATGTGGTGGACGGCGCGGTGAGCTACTCGCATGTCCTCGGTCGGCTCCGGCTGGAGGGGAAGGCGCGGGTGTTCCGGACGGTGTTCCGCGACTACTCCTGCTGCAGCGACCCCTCTCTCCGGCAGCGCGTCGAGGCCGGACAGCTCCCTGCTCCTCCGGGGTTCGAGGAGAACACCACCGCCGCCGAGCTGGGGCTCAAGGCGGTGCTGGACACCCGTTCGTCCGGGCCCACCAACCGGAGTGGGGTGCGGGCGGCCGTGGCCGTCGACCCGGCGGTGGACGTGGGCCAGGGATTCGACCGCTCCTGGATTCGGTACGCTGGCGGTGTCGAAGGGTCGTGGGACGTCACTGGTAAGGGTCGGGTTCTCAGCCTCGGGGTGACCGCGCTGTTCTCCGACCCCATGGGGAGCCAGCCGGTGCCCTTTACCGAGCTTGTCTCGGTCGGCGGAACCGAGCCCTTCGCCGGATTCCTGGCCGGAAGGCTTCGGGACCGGAGCGCGCTGGGGGCTCAGCTCTCCTGGCGCTGGCCGGTCTACCCCTACCTGGACGGGGTGGCGGCGGTGGCATTCGGGAACGTCTTCGACAACCATCTGAGCAACTTTCGCTTCGAGCTCCTTCGGCTCTCCGCGGAGCTGGGAGTGCGAACAACGTCCGGGTCCGGCCCCGGTTCTTTCCAGTTCGTCGTCGGGGTGGGGACCGAGCCCTTCAGCCAGGGGCTCCGTCTCACCTCCTTCCGTTTCGCCTTGGGAGTCACCTATGGCCTCTAGGAAACCGCTGATGGCGCGCGGGACGGGGCTCTTGCTCGCTGGATTCTTGCTTGGCTGCAGTGCCGGCCCTCGCCCCTTCTCGGTGGCCCCCCCTGTGTGGGAGGACGACGACCGCCGTCCCTTCCAACCGCGGCCCGAGCCCGCCTACGTCCCCCTGGTCTGGGACGGTGCCGACCACATCCTCTTTCGTCCGCTGGCCCGGGCCTTTCTCCTGGAAGAGGCCCGGGATGCGGTGAACGTCAACGCCCTCGACGAGGTGCCCGACTCGAGCTGGTTCACCAACCGGATCGGCAGCCACCCCATGTCGGCCGAGGAGGTGGCCCGGGGCGCGTGTACCCATCCCTCGCCCGAGGAGGACCGCCCCTGGAAGGTGGCGGGGGCCAAGCTCGACGGGGACAATCCGGGGTTTCAGATCATCACTGCCGCCGGGATCAACTACCTGCTCAAGTTCGACACCCCCGACCAGTGGGAGCGGGCTTCCTCGGGAGACGTGGTGGGAAGCCGCCTCTACCACGCTGCCGGCTTTGCCGTGCCTTGCAACCGGGTGGTCTACTTCCGCTCCGAGGAGCTGGAGCTCCCGGCCACCGAGGTCAAGGGGCCGGAGGGGAAGCCTCTCACTCGAAAGCGGATCGAGGAAATGCTGAGCAAGCTCCCCCGGGAGAAAGACGGAACGGTGCGGGCCATGGCCAGCCAGTTTCTACCCGGCAAGCTACTCGGCCCCTGGTACTACAGCGACCGCCGCGGCGGCGATCCCAACGACGTCGTCGAGCATCAGGACCGCCGCGAGCTGCGGGGCTCCCGCCTGCTTGGCGCGTGGATCAACCACCACGATGCCCGGGCCCAGAACACCATGGCTGTTTGGGTCGACGACGGAGGGGGGAAGGGACACGTCGAGCACGAGCTGCTGGACTGGGGGGACACCCTGGGCGGGCTCTGGTGGTCGGACAGGTTCTCCCGCCGGGTGGGCTACACCTATTACATCGACTTCGGGGCCATCGGCGCGGATTTCATCACCTTCGGGGCGGTGACGCGGCCGTGGGAGGACGCGACATACGGTCCGGCGGGGCAAATCTTCGGCTACTTCGACGACGCCAAGTTCGAGCCAGAGGACTGGCACGTGGGCTACCCGAATCCTGCCTTCTCGGCGATGCAGGAGGCGGATGGGGCGTGGATGGCCCGCATTATCTCCCGCTTCGACGACGCCGCCGTCTCCGCGGTGGTGAAGGAAGCCCGCCTCTCCAGTCCAATTGCTCGGAGCGAGCTGGAGCGCATTCTCAAAGGAAGGCGGGACCGCATCCTCCGCCGCTACCTCCTCCGGCTGTCCTCGCTCGGCCAGCCTACGGTGGAGGGGCAGCTCCTCTGCCTCGAGGATCGGGCGGAGAGCGTGGGCCTGGGGGCCGCCCCGGGGCCCTCTGGGCGCCTCTGGTCCTCCACCACCGGTGCGGAGCTGCAGGTGGTACGCCGCGGTCCAGGCCAGCTGTGCATCGCGCTCCCCGACCTCGGCGCCCAGCAGCGGGTGGTGGACGTCTCCACCGGGCGGCGAGGGCAGTTCCCCCTGCGGGTGTACGTCCTCGGCGGGGAGGCGCCCCGGGTGGTGGGCCTGGAGCGACCGGAGGGCGACCTGCCACCACCGGGCTGAACGCCCCCGCGGGGCGTCCAAGGGCCGGGCCGGGTTCGGCTCGGGGGTCGTTTTCAGGGTGTCACCCTCCAGCGGTTCGACTTCTTCGTCAGATCTCCCAGCCGTTCGAAGGCTGGCGCGGAGACCATCTCTTCGGTACAGCGCCAGCGCCAGTTACCATTTGCACGACCGGGGACGTTCATCCGAGCCTCGCTGCCCAAGTTGAGCAGATCCTGGAGCGGAGCCATCACGAGCGCAGCAGCGGATGACCAGGCCACTTCCATCAACGCGGGTGCGACCTCCCGACTGTCGCCCTCGGGTCGGTTCAGGTACTTCCACACGTTCCGCCGCTGCTGATCTGGTAGCTCTTCAAACCAGCCGCGCGTCGTGTTGTTATCGTGGGTGCCGGTGTAGGCGACGGCATTGGGAACGTAGTGCTGTGGCAGGTACGGGTTGTCTGGATTGCCGTCGAAGGCGAACTGGAGGACTCGCGTTCCCGGGATGTGGAGCCGGTCGCGCAGTGCGTACACGTCCGCTGTGATCACTCCCAAGTCCTCGGCGATGAACGGGAGGGTGCCCAACTCCTTCTGAACCGCGTCGAAGAACTCGGCGCCCGGGCCCGGTACCCACGCCCCAGCCTGGGCCGTGGGTGCTCCGGCCGGCACATGCCACGCAGCAGCGAACGCACGAAAGTGATCCAGGCGAATTGCGTCGACGTGCGCCAGCAACGCGCGCAGTCGATCGATGCACCAGCGATAGCCGGTCCGCCGGAGGGCCTCCCAGTCATACACGGGGTTGCCCCAGAGCTGTCCTTCGGCGCTGAAGTAGTCGGGAGGCACGCCGGCGACGAAGCGCGGGCGGTGGCGATCGTCCAGCAGGAACAGCTCCGGGTTGGCCCACACGTCGCTCGAGTCCGGGGAAACGAAGAAGGGCAAGTCGCCAATCAGACGGATACCCTTGGCATGTGCGTGCTGCTTGAGCCGTTCGCCTTGGCGGACCAATAGAAACTGAGCGAAGCACACCTGCTCGACTCGCTCCGACAGCTCGCCGCGGGCCTGAGCCAGCGCGGTGGGGACACGCTGCACCAGCTCTGCCGGCCACTCCAGATAGTACGCGCCGTTGTGCTTCTCCTTCAGCGCGCGGAACAGACCGTAGTCTTCCAGCCAGTGCGCCTCGGCGTGGCGGAAGTCGTCGAAGGCGACCTGCAAATCGGGGCGGGCCCTGCGTTTGAAGTTGGTCCAGGCGGTTTCGAGGAGCTTGTGCTTGAACGGGATGACGACGTCGTAGTCGATGGCGGGCGCCGAAACCAACTGACCGTGGTACTCGGTGGCCCCCAAGAATCCGTCCTCGATGAGAGACTGTGGACTGACCAGGAGCCCGTTGCCGGCGAAGGACGACAGCGATTGATAGGGAGAGTTTCCGTACCCAGTGGGTCCAAGAGGCAGTGTCTGCCACCAGCTTTGGCCTGCCTCGTGGAGGCGGTCGACCCAGGCAAACGCGGAGGGTCCCACGTCCCCAATGCCGTACGGCGAGGGAAGCGAGGTGACGTGCAGCAGCAGGCCGGAGGCGCGGTAGTCGGACGGAAACGGGGGTAGGGTGGCCACGCTGGTCAGGACTCCAACGCCTTGCTCACCATCGCCTGCGCCTCGCTCACAAGAGCGTCCAGGTGAGCCTGGTCTTTGAAGCTCTCCGCGTAGATCTTGTAGAGGCTTTCCGTGCCGGAAGGCCGTGCAGCAAACCAGCCACTCGCGGCCACGACCTTGAGCCCGCCGATAGGGGCGTCGTTGCCTGGAGCCTTGGTCAACTTGGCCGTGATCGGCTCGCCGGCAAGTGTCGACGCCGCGACCGCATCTGGCGACAGGCTTCCCAGCCTCAGCTTCTGCTCGAGCGTCGCCGGCGCGTCGATGCGGGTGTAATACGCCGTGCCGAACTCTGCCGTCAGGGCGCGGTAATGCTCACCTGGGTCCTTGCCGGTGCGGGCGGTGATCTCGGCGGCGAGCAGGTTCGGCACCAGCCCGTCTTTGTCCGTCGTCCAGACGGTCCCGTCGCGGCACAGGAAGGTGGCTCCCGAGCTCTCCTCGCCACAGAAGCCGATCGAGCCATCGACGAGTCCTTCCACGAACCACTTGAACCCCACCGGAACTTCGACCACCTTTCGCTTCAGGCGCGCCGCGACTCGATCGATCATGCTGCTGCTGACGACGGTCTTGCCGACAGCGACTGCTGCCGGCCACTTGGGGCGATGGGCGAACAGGTATCCAATCGCGACGGACAGGTAGTGATTCGGCTCGAGCAAGCCCTGGCTGTGGCTCACGATTCCGTGGCGATCGGCATCCGTGTCGCTCGCGAAGGCGACGGCGAATCGTTCCTTCAGGCCGACCATGCGCGCCATGGCGTAGGGGGATGAAGGGTCCATACGGATCTGGCCATCCCAGTCCACGGTCATGAAGCGGAACGTGGGATCGACAGTGTGATTCACGACCTCCAGGTTGAGGCCGTAGCGCTCGCCAATGGCATCCCAGTAAGCCACGCTGGCGCCGCCCAGCGGATCCACTCCGATGTGCACTTGACTGTCGCGAATTACCTCCAGGTCCACCACCGACGGAAGATCGCTGACGTAGCTGTCGCGGTACGGGTGTGGATGCGTGGTGGACGCAGTGCGGGCACGCTGGAACGGGACCCTGACGACGCCGCGCAGGCCGTCGGCAATGAAGGCGTTGGCCTGCTTCTCGATCCATTGAGTCACGTGGGTGTCCGCGGGACCCCCCGTGGGAGGATCGTACTTGAAGCCGCCGAAGCGCGGCGGGTTGTGCGACGGCGTGATGACGATGCCGTCGGCGAGCCCCTGGCGGCGGCCGCGGTTGTAGGCGAGGACCGCGTGGGAGACCACCGGGGTCGGGGTGAAGCCATCGTCCGCGTCGACCATCACCTCGACGCCATTGGCTGCCAGCACCTCCAAGGCGCTGGCAAACGCCGGCTCGGACAGCGCATGCGTATCGATGCCGATGAAGAGCGGTCCATCGATGCCCTGCTCCTTGCGGTAGAGACAGATCGCCTGGGTGATGGCGAGGATGTGTGACTCGTTGAAGGCGTTGTCGAAGGCGGAGCCGCGATGGCCCGAGGTTCCGAACACCACCCGCTGCGCCGGCACGGATGGATCCGGACGACCGGTGTAATAGGCGCTCACCAACCTGGGAACGTTGATGAGTATCGACGGGTCGGCGGGCTTCCCTGCGAGTGGGCTGACTTGCATGATGGGCTTGTCCTTAGGTACTGCGCAGAAATCGCTCCTCAATCCACCGGGCAGGGCCTGGCATTCCAGATATCGGCCGCGTACTCGGCAATGGTGCGGTCGCTGGAGAACTTCCCGGAGCTAGCCACATTCAGGATGGCCTTGCGCGCCCAGGCGTCAGGCTCGGCGTACAACCCGAGCAAGCGCTGGTCTGCCTCCAGATAGGACCTCAGGTCCGCCAGGTGCATGTAGTGGTCGCCGTGGGTGAGCAGCACATCGCGCAGCGGCGCGAAGACGCCCGGTTCATTTCGGCTGAAGTGGTCGGAAAAGATCAGGTCCAGCGCCGCGCGGGTCTCGGACTCGTTGTCGTAGTGCCATTGGGGGCTGTACCAACTGCGGCTGTCGGCGACTTGCTCGGCGGTCAGACCGAAGAGGAAGAAGTTCGCCTCGCCGGCCTCCTCGGCCATCTCGATGGTCGCGCCATCGCGCGTGCCGATGGTCAGCGCCCCGTTCATCATGAACTTCATGTTGCTCGTGCCGCTGGCTTCGTACCCGGCGGTCGAGATCTGGTTGGAGACGTCGCTGGCGGGGATGAGCTGCTCGGCGAGTGACACGTTGTACTCGGGCAGGAACACGACCTTGAGGCGGCCGCGCACCGTGGGGTCGCCGTCGATGGTGCTGGCCAGGTTGTTGATGAACTTGATGATGAGCTTGGCCAGGTGATAGGCGGGTGCCGCCTTGCCGGCGAAGAAGAAGGTCCGGGGCACCAGATCAAGGTCCGGGCTCTGGCGCAGGCGGTTGTAGAGCACGACCACGCGCAGCGCATTGAGCAGTTGCCGCTTGTACTCGTGGATACGCTTGACCTGGCTATCGAAGATCGTGTCCGGATTCACGGTCTGGCCGGATTTCGATTTGAGCCAATCGGCAAAGTGCGCCTTGGCCGCGCGCTTCGCGATACGGAAGGCGTCCCGAACGGCCTTGTCGTCGGCAAGTGGCTTGAGCTTGCTGAGTTGGCTGAGGTCGGTGATCCAGCCGTCGCCGATGGCCTCGGTGATCCCGCGGGCCTGGGCCCGGTTCGCCAGCAGCAGCCAGCGTCGCGGCGTGACGCCGTTGGTCTTGTTGCCGAAGCGTTCGGGGAACATCTCGGCCAGGTCCTTGACCGTCATCGTGCGCAGCAATTCGGAGTGAATGGCGGCAACCCCGTTGGTGCTGTGGGAACCGACGATCGCCAGGTTGGCCATGCGGACGTGCTTGGTCGAGCCCTCCTCGACCAGGCTCATGCGCGCGGCGCGGCCTTCGTCGCCGGGGAAGCGGGTGTGGACCGCTTGGAGCAGGCGGCGATTGATCTCGAAGATGATCTCCAGTTGCCGCGGCAGCATCATCTCGAACCACGCCACCGGCCATTTCTCCAGGGCTTCGGGCAGCAGCGTGTGATTGGTATAGGCCAGCGCCGGCTGCGTGAGGTCCCACGCCTGGTCCCATCCCAGGTGCGCCTCGTCGAGCAAGATGCGCATCAACTCGGGGACGGCCATCGTCGGGTGTGTATCGTTCAGCTGGATGGCGACCTTCTCGGGAAGTGCGCTCCAGTCGGCATTGCCGCGCCGGAAGCGCCGCACCAGATCGACCAGTGAACAGGCGACCAGAAAATACTCCTGCACGAAGCGGAGCCCCTGTCCCTGGCTCGTGGAATCGTCCGGATAGAGCACTCGGGTGAGGGATTCGGCCTCGAGCGTATCGGCCAGTGCACCGACGAAATCGCCGCGGCTGAATTCCTGAAAATCGAAGGAGTCATGCGCGGCCGCGGCCCACAGGCGAAGCGTGTTGATGGTCTTGCCGCCGTAGCCGACCACCGGCCGGTCGAATGGGATGCCGATCAGAGTGGAAGGTCGTCCAAGGATGGCGCGCAAGATCCCGCCGCGGATCTCGAACGAGCAATTCAGCTTCACTTCGACCTTCTCGTGCGGACGAGCGACCTCCCATGGATCGGGGCGACGCAACCAGTTGTCGGCCTGCTCCTGTTGCCAGCCGTCGCGGACCGTCTGCCTGAACATGCCGTATTCGTAGCGCAACCCGTAGCCCATGGCTGGGAGCTGCATCGTCGCCATCGAGTCGAGGAAGCACGCTGCCAAGCGCCCCAGTCCACCGTTGCCCAGGCCCGCATCGGGTTCCTGCTCGAGCAGTTCCAGCCAATCGAGGTTCTTCTGCTTGACGGCCTGCTGCGCGACGGGATCGAGCAGCAGGTTCGTCACGTTGTTGGCCAAGGAGCGGCCGATGAGAAACTCCAAGGAGAGGTAGTAAACACGCTTGGGGTTCTCGCGTTCGTATGTTTCCTCGGTGCGTATCCAGCGCTGAGAGAGCACGTCGCGCACGGAGCGGGCGAAGGCCTCGAAACGCTCGCGTGCGCCGGCAGCCTTCAGCCCGACGACGTTGTCGAAGACCAGATGGCGCTCATAGAATGCGTCGTCCGTCCCCGTGAACGCAATCGGCCCGATTGCATATTGCCGGAGGAGTTGCGGATTGCGGTCGGCTGCCACTGATGGGCGCGCGGCCGGGATC
>JBKOYI010000076.1:0-19495 GCA_046725335.1 Myxococcota bacterium
GGGCACCCGCTTCCGGAACGCGTGCTCGAGCTTCGCCGCGCGCTCTACCCGTCGCTGGTCCCGGTGGCGAACCGCTGGGCGGAGGCCCTGGGGAAGCCGGACCGCTTCCCGGATCGCCTGGAGCAGTACCTCGCCCGGTGCCACGCCGGCGGACAGAACCGGCCGACGCCACTGCTCCTCCGCTACGGCCCCGGCGACTTCAACTGCCTCCACCAGGACCTCTACGGGCCGCTCGTCTTTCCGCTGCAGGTGACCGTCCTGCTCTCGCGGCCGGGAACGGACTTCACCGGAGGCGAGTTCGTGCTCACCCACCAGCGCCCGCGCATGCAATCACGCGCCGACGTCGTTCTCTTGCAACAGGGGGACGCGGTGCTGTTCGCGGTCAATGAGCGCCCGGTGCAGGGGACGCGCCGCATCTCGCGGCAACGAGTTCGACATGGGGTGAGCGAAGTGCGGTCCGGCAGGCGCCACACACTGGGCATCATCTTTCACGACGCCGCCAGGTAACGAACGGCACACGTCGCTGGAACGGAACGCCCCATCGGGCGGACCGAGCAGTGGTCGATTCAGCCGAAAGCGTCGATGCCGGTGATGGCCTTCCCCACGACCAGCGTGTGCACCTCGTGCGTGCCCTCGTAGGTGAGGACCGACTCGAGATTGAGCGCGTGCCGCAGCGGCGGCGCATCGTCGGTGATGCCATTCGCTCCATAGAGAGTCCGCGCGGACCGGGCGATCTCCAGCGCGGAGCGAACATTGGCCCGCTTGGCCAATGAGACCAGCACCGGGCTGGCCTTCCCCTCGTCCTTGAGCCGCAAGAGCCGCAGGCCGAGGAGCTGGGCCTGGACGATCTGCTCCAGCATGTCGGCCAGCTTGGCCTGGGTCAGCTGGAACGAGGCAATTGGCCGATCGAACTGACGCCGCTGCAGAACGTAGTCGCGCGCAGCCTCGAAGCAGGCAATGGCGGCGCCGGTGACGGCGAAGGCAATGCCAGCCCGGGCATTGTTGAGACAGCCCAGCGGTCCCCGGAGCCCCTGGACGCCGGGAAGGACGTTGCGATCGGGAACACGCACGTCGACCAACGACAGCTCGGCCGTCCAGGACGCTCGGAGCGACAACTTTCCGGGGATCTCCCTGGCGGAAAAGCCGGCCATTCCCTTCTCCACCAGAAAGCCACGGACCGACTCGGCTCCGCCCCCATCGGTCTTGGCCCAGACCAGGGCCAGGTCGGCCACGGTGCCGTTGGTGATCCAGGCCTTGCTGCCGTTGAGCACCCAGCCGTTCCCGTCGCGGATGGCCTGGGTACGCAAGCTGGCGGGATCCGATCCGGCTTCCGGTTCGGTGAGCCCAAAGCAGCCGATGCAGGCTCCCCGGGCCAGCTCGGGGAGCCACCGTTGCTTCTGCTCCTCCGAGCCCCAAGCGTGGATCGGGTACATGACCAGCGAGCCCTGGACCGAAGCGAAGCTGCGAAGGCCGGAGTCACCCCGCTCCAGTTCCTGCAAGGCCAGGCCGTAGGCGACGTTGCTCGCGCCCGCACAACCGTAGCCCGCCAGGTTGGCGCCCAGCACCCCCAGTTCGGCCAGCCGCGGGATGACCTGGCGAGGGAAGGTGCCCTCCCGGAAGTGCCGACCGATGACCGGCAGCACCTCGGCGTCGACTAGCCGGGCCACGGCCTCGCGTGCCGCCCGCTCTTCCGGAGAGAGCAGATCCTCCAGCCGGTACAACGCTTCCACCTCGCTTCGTCCCACGCTCGGCTCTCCTCTGCCTGCGGCTCCATCAGAGCGGCAACACGCCCTCCACTTGCTGAAGCAGCTCCAGCCGGCGGGCCATCACCGGACTCGATCCATCGACCAGGGCTTGGGTCTCGCGCAGGACGCGGTCCAAGGGGAAACGTTTGACCGAGGCGTCGGCGGTGGCGACTCCCCCGGGGAGCGGCGGGTTCCAGGCCACCATCTCGTCGGTGGCTCCCTCCAGCAGAGCCACCACCGCCGCGTAGGCCAGCCGCGCCGAGACCATCCGATCCAAGAAGCTGGGGTGGCCTCCGCGGACGACATGTCCCAGCACGACCGCCCGCACCTCCACGTCGGGGAGCTGATCCTGGACCTGCCGGACCAGCCGGGTGCAAGGCACCGGGACCCCCTCGGCCTTGATGATCAGGACCCGCCGCTTACCACGGGCGAAACCCTTCCGGATGGCCTCGCTCAGCAGTCCCACCAGAGCCGCTTCGTCGCGTTGCTGTTCCCGGAAGAGAGCCACCTCCGCGCCCACGGCGACCGCCGAGGCCATGGCCAGATAGCCGCAGGCTCGGCCCATCACCTCGACCACGAACGCCCGACGGTGGGCACGGGCAGTGTCGTCGATCCGATCGCAGGCCTCGACGATGGTGTTGAGCGCGGTGTCCGTCCCGATGGCCAGGGCGGTACAGCCGATGTCGTTGTCGATGGAGGCGGGGATGCCCAGGACCCGCAGGCCCTGCTCCTGCGCCAAGAGATGTGCGCCGGTCAGCGAGCCGTCCCCTCCGATCACCAGCAGACCCTCGATGCCGGCCTGGCGCAGCCCCTTCGCCGCCTGGGCCCGCCCTGACGGTTCCCGCAACCGCGCGCTACGCGCCGAGCCGAGCACCGTCCCGCCCTCGCTTCCGAGCAGGTCCAGGCCCCCCTCCCCCAGCAGCGAGCAGGGGCCGGGCACCAGCTCGACCTGGCGTTCGTCGAGCAGCCCCTCGTACCCGTCCCGGACGCCGAGGAGCCGGACCCCCCGGGCGGCGCAGGTCTTGGCCGCAGCGCGGATCGCCGCATTCATCCCCGGGCTGTCGCCGCCCGAAGTGAGCAGGGCCAGGGTGGTCATGGGCACACTCTGCCACGTCGTCTCCGGACCGGCCTCGTTGCGGTAGGGTCGGCCACCCATGGACGGGCTCGAGCAGCGTGGAGTGGTGGTGACCGGGGCCAACCGGGGCATCGGCAAGGCGGTGGCTCTGGCCTTTCTGCGGGCCGGGTGGCCGGTGCTGGCCCTGGCTCGGACCGCGGAAAGTCTGGACGGGCTTCGCTCCGAGGCCGGCGAGCACGCCGGTCGGATGAAGACCCTGGCTTGCGACCTGGCGGACGGAAATCAGCTGGAAGGGGCGGCCCAGACGGTGGCCGACGTGGACCCGATTCCAGGCGTGCTGGTGAACAACGCCGGCATCGCGCTTTCAGCCCCCCTCCACGGCACCTCCACTCCCGATCTTTACCGAGTGCTGGCGGTGAATACGGTCGCCCCGTTCGTGCTCTGCCGGGCGCTCGTCCCGCGAATGGCCCAGGCCGGCGGCGGCCGGGTCATCAACATCGCCTCGGTCGCAGCGCTGCGCGGCATGCGCTACACCTCGGCCTACTGCACCAGCAAGCACGCGCTGCTGGGGATGACCCGGGCCCTGGCACTGGAGTGGGCGACCAAGGGCGTCACCGTCAACGCAGTGTGTCCGGGCTGGACCGAGACCGACATGCTGAGCCGGGCTCTGGACGCGGTGGTGGAGAAGACGGGACGGACCCCGGAGGAGGCTCGAGCCGCGGTGCTGGCCCACAACCCCATGGGCCGACCGGTGACCGCCGAGGAGGTCGCTTCCCTGTGTCTGTACCTGGCCTCGCCGGGGGCGGCGGCCATGACCGGAGCCGTTCTCTCGGTGGACGGGGGTGAGGCCGTCTAAGGGAGCCGTGAAGGTTTGGTTGCATAAGGCGGCAACGGCCGCTAATGGCTGGTGACCTCTTGATGAGGGTGCCTCATGCAACTCGAGTCGCTCAAAGTGTTCTGCGACGTCGTCGAGACCGGCTCCTTCTCGCGCGCCGCCCAGCTCAACCACGTCACCCAATCGGCAGTGAGCCAGCAAATCCGCGCCTTGGAGAATCGCTACCAGCAGAAGCTGTTGAGCCGGAGCGCGCGCCAGGTGACCCCGACTCCGCCGGGCGAGCGGTTGTTCCGCGGCTGCAAGGAGATCCTGGCCCGCTTCGGTGAGGTGGAGCAGGAGATCCGTGAGCATTCCAGCGAGGTGGTGGGCACCTGCACCGTTTCCACCATCTACTCGGTGGGGCTGCACGAGCTGCAGAACATCCAGAAGGAAGTTCTCAAGACCCACCCCAAGGTGAACATGCGGCTCATCTACCGCCGCAGCGATCAGGTCTACGACGACGTGATCCTTGGGGCGGCAGAGATTGGGGTGGTGGCCTATCCCCAGCCCCGAGCGGGAGTGGACATCCTTCCCTTCCGTGACGACCGACTCACCCTGGTTTGCGCTCCCAACCATCCTTTGGCCAGCAAGGCCAAGGTCTCTCTGGCGGCGCTGGTGGGGGTGCCCTTCATTGGCTTCGACCGCGAGGCGCCGACCCGCAAGGCACTGGACCGGATCTTCCGGGAGCGAGATCTGGAGCTGGAGCCGGTGATGGAGATGGACAACGTCGAGACCATCAAGCGAGCGGTGGAGATGGGGGTAGGGGTTTCGGTGTTGCCCGCAGCCACGGTGGAGCACGAAGTGGCAAGTGGCACGCTGGTCTCCAAGCCCTTCGCCGAGGGGAACTTCACCCGGCCGATCGGGCTGCTCATCCGCAAGGGCAAGTACCTGGACCGGGCCTCGCAGGCGGTGCTGGAGGCCTTCAAGTCCGCCTCCGGCTCCGACGGGTGAGCGCCGGCTACTGGCCGGAGCCGCCGTGCTGCTTCATCATCTCTTCCACCCGCTGGCGCTGCTCGGGGCTCATCCGTTCCATGGCCTTCTTCATCATTTCCTCCCGCTGCTGCGGGGTGAAGGCGCCGCCCGACCCGGCCTTGGCTTCGGTGTAGCCGGCCGGGACCTCGAACTCCGAGGAGGAGACGGACTTGGCCTGCACCCGGGTCGCCTCCATGCCTCCCCGGTCGCTTCCGTCCTTGCTCTTGCTGACGACCTTGAGCGGCACGCCAGCCACGCCCTCCTTCTTTAGCGCGCTCCACCAGGCACCCGGTCGATTGCCGGAGGAGAAGGCCTTTTCCAGATCCCCCACCGAGACCAGGTTGCGGTCCACCCAGACTTCGGTGTCCTCACCGCCCTCGCGGGTGATCAGGACGTGCTCGGTGGTTCGCCCGGCGATGGTGTCCTTGCCCAGCCGCTTCACCGTGTAGCGGCTGGCGCTCTCCCTGTCCCCGGCCTCGTCGTTCTTGGTGTCCATCCGGTGGTAGGTCTTGGTCGCCTCGTAGACCATGTAGGTGACGTTCGGCTCGGAGGCTTTGTGGATGACCGCCATCTTCGTGGGGGCGGTCATCCCGGGAAGGGACATGACTGTCTCGAAGCGGCTGTTGAGCCCCTTGATGGTGAGGGTCCCGGTGCCGTTGATCTGTTGTTTTTGATCCTTGCTCCCGGTCGAGCCGCTCATCTTCATGTCGATGACGCCCTCGAAGGCGAGCGCGGGCAGGGCACTCAGACAGGCGGTGAGGAGAAAGCTGCGGATCATGTGAATCTCCGGGAGGCAGCGAAGAGTCCGTCATCTTGCCCATCGCAAGCGCAGGAGGAACACCCAAAACCTACCGTCCGACTCAGGACAGCCGGCGCAACCGAGCGGCGAAGAAGCCGTCCAGGCCCTGGGGCCCAGGGAGCGTCCGCAGGAAGCCCTGCCAGCTGGGCCAGCCCAAGGTTGCGAAGGCCGGGGGCGGCTCGGCGGTGAATTCCGGATGGCTGCGGAGGAAGAGCTCCACCTGGTCCTGGCCCTCCTCGGGCTCGGTGCTGCAGACCGCGTAGACCAGGAGCCCACCGGGGGGCACCTGTTCCTGGCACCGCTCCAGGAGCCGCCGTTGCAAGGTGGCCAGCCGGTGCACGTCCTCGGGGACCCGGCGCCAGCGCAACTCGGGATGACGGCGCAGAGTCCCCAGGCCAGTGCAGGGAGCATCGAGAAGGACGGCCTCCACCGCGCCGATGGAGGCGGGGAACGGCTCGGTCGCGTCGTGGGCCAGCACTTCCAGCCGATCCTCCAGCCCCAGCCGGCGGGCCTCGGTCTGGATCTTGGCCAGCTTCGACGGGTACAGGTCGAGCGCCACCACGTGGCCCCGCTCGGCCAGCTGGCATGCCTTCCCGCCCGGGGCTGCGCAGGCATCCAGCACCCGAGCCCCCTCCGGAACCGCGGCGTACAACCCCACCAGTTGAGCGGCTTCGTCCTGGACCTGGAAGAGCCCCTGGGCATGGCCGACCAGCGCCTCCACGCTCCCGGGCGAAGGAATCCGCAGCCCCACCGGCGAGAAGGGGGTGGAAACCGGGGCCAGCCCGGCCTCGGAGAGGAGCCTGGCCAGCTCGGGGCGGGTGGTTCGCCGGGAGTTGGCTCGCACCGTCACTGGCGGCGGCTCGTTGCTGGCCACCAGCATGGCCTCGGTGGTGGCGCGGCCGTAGCGAGTCAGCCAGCGCTCCACCACCCAGCGGGGATGGCTCTCGCGGATGGAGAGGTGCTCGGCCAGCTCCGACTCGGGAGGGAGGGGAATGGTCTCCACCGTCGAGACCTTGCGGAGAACGGCGTTCACGAATCCGGCGGCACGTGACAGTCCGAGGTGCTTGAGCCCCTCCACCGTCTCGGAGACCGCGGCCCGGCGGGGCACCCGGGAGTGGAAGATCTGGTAGCCGCCGATGCGCAGCGCGGCCAGGACCCGGTCTTCCAGGGTGGCCAGCTTTCGGTCCGAGAACTGCGCCAGCACCCGGTCCAGGCCCAGCCGACGCCGAGTGGCGCCGTAACAGAGCTCGGTCACCAGGGCGGCATCGCGCGGGTCCTTGGGCGGGGCCTCGGCCAGCCGCTGGTCGAGCACGATGTTGAGGTAGGCGTCGGTGGCCTCGACCCGCGCCAGCACGTCGATGGCCAGGGCTCGGGCGTTCATTCGAGCGCCGCCATCCACTCCACCAGCTGGTTGTCGCTCAGCGTGCTCCTGGGCTGGACCGAGAGCACCAGGGCCTGCAGGACCTCCTCGATCCGATCCCGCTGGCCGGCCTCCACCGGGGCGCCCCGCTGGACCGCCAGCCATTCGCTCCGGGCCCAGGTGGCCAACCCCGAGGCGGAGAGCCTGCCCGAGAGCCGCTCGGCGATCCGGGCCCGAACCTGGGCCCGAGAGAGCCCGCCGCCGACCGGGCGCACCGCCGCTGCAGTGTCCGTTGCCCGTCGCCCCAGCGTCTTCCCCGGGGCAGGTGCCAGCTCAGCGGCACTGCTCCGGGCGAGCGTGGTGGGAGCGGTTGCCGACCGCTCGGCGGCGCGGGCCCGGGCGAGGGGAGGCGGCGGCCCAACCGCAGCCGAGGCCTTGGAGGCGGCCCCCAGTGTCTTGCTCGGGGCGGCTGGTGGCGTGGCCCCGGGCGTCTTGCTCGGCGACGGTTGCGGCGTGGCCGCAGTGTTCCTACGCGCGCGGCCCAGGGTCTTGGTCCGCCCGCCCGTTTCCAGCTCCAGCCGCTCCAGCCCTTTCAGGTAGGCCTCCGCGCCGGAGGCGACCACCTGTGCGGCGCACACCTGGCGGAGCAATGAACGGCGCTGCAGCCCGGGCCGGCCCTTGGCCGCCAGCAGCACTTCCACCACCGGCATCTTCGAGGCCGCCACCGCCTCCTGGAGAACGTGCGAGCCCAGGGCCAGCGGGCCGGGATTGAGCAACACACCCTGCGCCCAGCCGCGCTGCTCCCAGAGCGCGTCCACCAGCGCTCCCTCGTGATTGCTCTGGACCGTTCGAAGAGTGTGGCCGAGGGTCCGGGCGCGCTCGGCCAGCCGACGGTCCACCTCGGCCAAGCTGAGCCCCTGCGGATCTCCATCGCGCTGTCCCAAGAAGGCGAGGGTCGGTCCATGCAACACGAGCACGTTCATGGCGAGCCTCCGGTGAAGGGGCGATCACCTTGCCGCAGTCGATGGCCGCTCAGGAACTCCGCCGCGGTCATCCGTCGCTTTCCCTCGGGCTGCAGCTCGAGCAGACGGAGGGCTCCCTGACCACAGGCCACCTCCAGCGTCCCTCGGGCGGCCAGCACCGTCCCGGGTGGGGCCGCCCCCTCCACCACCGCGGCGCGCCAGACTTTCACCAGCCCCCCATCCAGCAGGGTCCATCCTCCCGGCCAGGGGGTGAAGGCGCGGATCCGTCGCTCCAGCTCGGCGGCTGGCCGGCTCCAGTCGAGCCGCCCGTCCTCCTTGGTGACTAGCCGGGCCAGGGTGATGCCCTCGGTGGGCTGGGGGTGGGGTTGTAATTTTCCCAGAAAGAAGGACGGCAGCTCCTCGCGAAGCATCGTTCCGCCCAGCTGGGCCAGCCTCAGCTGAAGCGTCTCCGCCGTCTCGGTGGGGGAGATGGGGGTCCGCCGGAGCGCGAGGATGGGGCCCGTGTCCAGCCCGGCCTCCATCTGCATCAGGCACACGCCGCCCTCGCGGTCCCCGGCGGCAATGGCCCACTGGATGGGGGCGGCTCCCCGCCAGCGGGGCAGAAGAGAGGCGTGGACGTTGAGACATCCCCGGCGGGGGGCGGCCAGGACGTCGGGGGGAAGGATCCGGCCGTAGGCAGCCACCACCGCCACCTCCGGCTGGAGCGAGGCCAGGCGGGCAGCAAAATCGGTGCCCTTGAGGCGGGGCGGCTGGAGCACCGAGATGTCCATGGCCAGCGCCGCTTCCTTGACCGGCGAAGCCGACACGGAGTGGCCCCGACCCCGCGGCTTGTCCGGCTGGGTGACCACCGCCACCACCGTCCCCACGGCCTGGCACGCTTCAAGCGAGGGCACCGCGAACTGGGGGGTTCCGAAGAAGACGATGCGTGGGCGTGCCATGCGAGCCCCCGTGCTCCAGTCATCCTTCCTCGGGGGAACGGTCCAGGCGAGCGCGCTTCCGGGTGGTCAGGCTCTCCAGCGTTGCCGACCCCGAGGTGGGGCCGGCTGCCAGGACGTCTTCCAGCCCCGCCAGCTCCTCATGGTCCCGGCGGCGCAGGGCATCCACCGCGGCATGGAACTCGGCGAACAGCTCCCGCAGCTCGTCATGGGCGCGAAGCGGGCGCCAGCGCGGGTAGCGGCCGTCGGCCAGAAGGCGCATCTGTTCGACCAGCACCCGCATCGGCCCAGCCACGCGGTGGGTGACCAGAAGTGCCACCAGGGCCAGAGCCGCTGCCATCACCACCGCCATGAAGACGGTGAGGACCAGGATGGTGGTCTCGGTTCCTTCCAGCACTGGACGTGCCTCCGCCGCCAGCGCCTCGCGCGCTTGTCGCACAGCCATCCACACCGCGACTCCGAAGGCTCCACACACGGAGGCGCCGGCCAGTGCCAGCCCAGCCACGTATCTGAGCTGGAAACGCCGGTTGACGAGGATCTGACGACGGGTGTGGGAGTCGATGCTCACGGGCGAGACCGGCCACTCTACCCTCGCGAGCGCCACACGCATCGTGCATTGACCGGCGCGGGGGGAATTGACGTAAAACCCTGACTGTCGTCGAGACAGTGCACGCCCCCGGGAGGCCGATGGATGGGACGCACCGCAGCGGCGGTTGCTTTGGCGCTCTGCTTGGGCCTCCTCGAAGTGGGTTGTGGGAAGGACCCGAGCTCACCGGGATTCTGGGAGGCGCAACTCGAGGCGGCCCAGCGACCCAGCGAGAAGGTCCGGGTCCTGGAAAATCTCAGGGCCAGCAAGAAGCTGGACAAGCACTTCGTGCCGATGCTCAGCGCTCGGCTGGCTTCGGAGAAGAGCCCCGAGACCCGCTCGGTCATCGCCCGCGCTCTGGGTGAGCTCCGAGATCCCTCCGCGGTGGAGGCGCTCTCCCGGGCCGTGGAGGCCAACACCAACGACGGGGCCACCTCACGAATGAACGCGGCCATCGCCCAGGCTCTGGGGGACATCGGGGACCCCAAGGGAGCCCCGGCCTTGCTGTCGCTTCTCTCCTCGCGCGACGACTACGTCCGCCAGGATGCCATCGGGGCGCTGGGGCTGCTCAAGGCCCCCGAGGCGGTGCCCGCCCTGGCCCAGTTGGCCCTCGATGACCGCAGTCCTCCGGCGGTGAATCGCCGGGCGATCATCGCCCTGGGAGAAATCGGCGACCCGCGTGGCGTGCCGGTCCTCCTCAAGACGCTCTACAAGCAGCGCGGCAACGCAGTGTTCGCCCAGGAGGCCAGCTTTTCCCTCTTCCAGATTGGCCCACCGGCGGCCACTGCCCTGACCTCGGTGGTGGAGTCGCGCGACCGAGACCTCCTCTCCTGGGCCCGACGCAATGAGGTGGCCGAGGCGGTGCTGGTGGTGCGGGCCGCCGAGTCGCTGGGCGACTTTCACGCCCCGGGAGCCGAACGGGCGCTGGTCAAGCAGCTGTCCTACAAGAACAACGCACCGGAGCAGACGCTTTACGCGCGGATGGCTGCGGCCAGCACCCTCGGCAAGATGCGTTCGACGGAGGGACGGAAGGCTCTGGAGGGGATGCTGGAGGAGCCGGAACCGCTGGCCCGGGCCGAGTACGCCCGTGCCCTGGTCCTCATCGGCGGGCGAGAGGCGCTCCCGGCCCTGCAGCGTTCGGCCTCGCATGGCCCCTGGGATGCTCGTCAGTACGCCGTCGGAGCGCTGGGGATGCTGGGCGACGATCGGGAGCAGTCGGCCATGGACAAGCTCCAGGTCGAGGAGCCGAAACTGACCGCCGCCGACTGCAAGCGCTACGGCTGCAACCTCCCGGTGCAGGAAGTGGCCGCCAATCGTCTCAAGACGCTGACCGCCTTCCAGGCCCCGCTCAAGGCGGGGGCGACGTGCAAGTCCGACGCCGCTTGCTGGACGGGGAAGCTGGGCGATCCGGAAGGGGCGGTGCGGCAGCGGGCTGCCCTGGAGCTGGGGAGGATGGGCAAAGCCCAGGCGGTCAAATCGCTGGTCGAACACCTGGGTGATCGTGAGCCGGAGACCCGGGCGGCGGTGCTGCAGGGGTTGATGTGGCTGGTCCAGTCGGATCCCGCCGCGGCCAAGCAGCTGCTCCCCCTCCTCCCCAAGCTGGAGCAGCTGTACTCCGCTGACCGCGGGAAGCAGGACTACCTGGCCACCAACGAGGAGCTTCGCCGACTGATGGTGGAGGTCCGGCGCCAGAGCTGAGTCATCGAGAGCGCCGGTTTCCGCCGTCACGGCGGAGACCATCCGGGGTTGGTCGGATGGATCGCGCCGCAATGGCGGCAGAGATTCGATCGGCCGCCAGGGCAAGCGAGGAACGACCAACCCGGGTGGTTTCCGCCGTCAGCTGGGCGGGAGGCTCCGCTCCTCGGAGCGCGGCGGCTGGTGGAACGCGCTGGGCAGTAGGCTGAAGGGAAGGAGCTTGGCCAGCGCAGCGAGGAGAAGTAGCCCGCCCGGCGCAGCGAAGATGGCCAGGGTAGGAATGGCCTTGGCTACATCGAGGAGCTCCTGCCGCATCCGGTGCCGCTCGTCGGCGGTGAGCGACTGACCCATCGCCAGCTTCCCCAGAAAGACCGACAGCTCGCCCATCATCCGCGCTTCCAGCAGCAGCGCCTGCATGTTCTTGTCCAGCGAACGCTGCATCCCGCCGACCAGCTCGTCGGCCAAGGTCGCTGCGTGGGCGCTGACGGTGAAGACGTCGAGGATGGAGCGGTGCTCGGCGTAGAACTCGGCCACCTCTGACTCGATCTCCCTCAACCCCTCGGGGGAAATGCGCAGCGCCCGGGCCAGGGCCCGGAGGAAGGCCACCTCGGAAGGAGGTCGCCCCTCGACCAGCGAGGCCAGCACGGTCTGCTCGAGGATGAAGCGACGCAGGCGCCTGCTCCGCACTGGACGAACCAGGAGATCGAGATCCGGCCGCTCGTCGAAGACCGTTCGCACCCGCTGCCTGAGCAGCCCGCCCAGGGGCTTGGGCAACCCCAGATCCTCCACCTGCCGGAGAATGGCCCGGCGGGCCGCATAGCCTGGCGGCCGCTCGGCGCAGGCCAGCGCGATCAGCACCTCGACCAGGAGCGCCTTCTGCTGGGCAGCCACTGCCAGCCGCCGCTTCACCCGGTCGAGCGCCACCGAGCCCTGCATCCAGGCCTCCAGCGCCAAATGGCTGAAGAGCTGGGCATCGACATAGGCCGCCCCGTTGTGGAGCAGCAGTCCATAGACCGGGTCTCCCCCCACCGACATCGCCCGGCGCTCCAGCTGCGATTCCAGACGGAAGAGGAGCTTGCGGCTCGGGGCGCCCCCCGGCAGCCGCTGGAGCTCGTCGGCCAGGACGAGCTGACCGGTCCAGGCGGCAAAGAGCACGTTCAGCCGCGCAAACCGCCCCTCACGAGGCGCCTCGCTGATGTCCGCCAGGTCGAGGGCCAGCTGGACCAAGGTGCGGAGCATGGCCAGGAACAGCTGTTCCTCGGGGGCGCTGGAGTCCGCGGCTTCGAAGTGTTCGGGGGTGCCATAGAGCAGCCCGCTGTCTTGAAGAACGGTCCGGACGTGCGCCCGAGCGGCTCCCCGGAGGCGCTGACCCTCGGGGGCCACCGTCACTGGACGGTGCTGGGCCACCTCCGCCTCGAGGAGCGCCGTCAACCATCCCGATGTGCCGAATGCCATGAACGCCCCGCCCCGGGAGTGCTTAACGCTCCGGGTGAGCGGTGTTCAAGCCGCTCTCGCTACTTCACCGCCTTGACGCGAGCCCGCTTCTCTTCCGCCTCGACGTCGGGGACGGCTTGGACCGGGGAGGGCTTGAGCACCCCATACTTCTCCAGAACCCGACGTTCGATGGCGGTGGTGATTTCCGGATGCTCGCGCAGGTAGTCCTTGGCGTTCTCGCGCCCCTGGCCGATGCGCTCGCCCTCGTAGGCGTACCAGGCCCCGCTCTTCTCCACGATGTTGTCGGCCGAGGCCAGGTCCAGGAGATCCCCCTCCCGGGAGATGCCCGTGCCGTACATGATGTCGAACTCGACCTCTTTGAAGGGCGGGGCCATCTTGTTCTTCACCACCTTCACCCGGGTCCGGTTCCCCACCACCTGCTCGCCGTTCTTGAGGGCCCCGATCCGGCGGATGTCCAGACGCTGGCTGGCGTAGAACTTCAGCGCGTTGCCGCCGGTGGTGGTTTCGGGATTGCCGAACATCACCCCGATCTTCATGCGGATCTGGTTGATGAAGATGACGCAGGTCTGACTCTTGGAGATGGTGCCGGTGAGCTTGCGTAGCGCCTGGCTCATGAGCCGCGCCTGAACGCCCATGTGGGCATCGCCCATTTCTCCTTCCAGCTCAGCCTTGGGAACCAGGGCAGCCACCGAGTCCACCACCAGCACGTCGATGGCTCCCGAGCGGACCAGCATCTCGGCAATCTCCAGCCCCTGCTCGCCCGTGTCCGGCTGGGAGAGGAGCAGGTCGTCGGTGCGAACCCCCAGCTTCCGGGCGTAGCCCACGTCCATGGCGTGCTCGGCATCGATGTAGCCACAGATGCCGCCCTTCTTCTGCGCCTCGGCCACGACGTGGAGGCTGAGGGTGGTCTTCCCGGAGGACTCCGGCCCGTAGATCTCCACGATCCGTCCGCGGGGAACGCCGCCCACCCCCAGCGCGATGTCCAGCGAAATAGACCCGGTGGAGATGACCTGGATGTCGCGAATGAGCGGCTCGTCCTTGCCAAGCCGCATGATGGAGCCCTTGCCAAACTGGCGCTCCACCGCGCCCATCGCCAGCTCGATTGCCTTCTCTTTCTCCGGATTGACGGCCATGTGGGGACGACTCCTCGCTCGGGTCGGGCCCTGGGGAAGGGCTGAACGGCGTTTCAGTATGCCGCTCGAGGATCTCCTAGTCGAGCCCTCTGACAGCGCCAATCACCGCAGCAGTCGGGCGGCAACCAGCGCGGCCACCCCGGGGACGAGCGTGGCCGGCCCGAAGTGCAGCCCGAGAATGCAGGCAAACACCCCCAGTCCGAACAGCAGTCGGCGAGCCCAGCCCCGGGTCGCCGGCCGCAGTGCCACGGTCAGGGCCAAAGCCTCCAGCCCCAGCACCACCACCAGCCCGATGTTCCGCGGCGGCTCGGCGAACCCCCACAGCGCCAGCGCCACCGCCACCGTCATCAGCAAGGCTCCCAGGCCGCGACCGTCGGAGGCGTCGACCGGGCGCTCGGCCCGCCAATGCGCCAAGTCCTCCGGGGCCACCTCCAGCGCGTAGGGGTAGCCGAGCTGCAGCAGTCGTTCGACGGCGACCGCCCGGGCCGAGGTTCCTCCGCGTCCGGTCAGCCCCTCCAGCTGGCCCGAGGAGAGCAGGGAGAGCAGTCGGTCGGCTGTGGCTCGGGGGTTCCCCAGGTCGAGGTGTCCCAGCCGTTCGAGCAGCGACTGCCGCTCGGATTGGCCGGCTCGGGACGCTCGGGCCGACACCAGCGCCTGTTCGAGCACATCGGGAACGGCCACCGCTTCCCCCGCGGCCGCTGGCTGCTGCCATGGCTCTCGCTGGCGTTCCCGTTCCACCGCTGGGCTCTCCTTAGCCGGCCTGGTGCCTCGGGCGCCACGTCTCCCCGGGGGGTGGCTGCCCGCAACCGGAGGCGGTCGGTCCGTGTTCACATCCCTACCGGTGAACGAGCGATCCGACGAGGACGCCGTGCTGATGCGGCGGGTGGCCGAAGGAGACCAGGCTGCCTTCGCCTCGCTCTACG
Source organism: Myxococcota bacterium (assembly GCA_046725335.1). GTDB lineage: Bacteria > Myxococcota > Myxococcia > Myxococcales > Myxococcaceae > RPRB01. Next base: position 14,536 of record JBKOYI010000076.1, read on the forward strand.
ACCGGCACCACCGGTCGGTGGCCCGCTTTGCCTACCGCTTCGTGGGCGAGGCGGGGCGGGCAGAGGAGCTGACGCAGGACATCTTCGTGAAGCTGTTTCGACATGCCGGCCGCTACCAGCCCACTGCCAGATTCCGGACCTTCCTCTTCCGGGTGGCCGCCAACCATTGCCTGAACGAGGTGCGGCGCGGGGAGTACCGGGTCCAGCACGTGAGCCAGGACGGAGAGGAGGGAAGGCCGCTGCAGACGCCAGCCCCGGAGTCGGAGTCGCCGCAGCGCGCGGTGGAGGGCCGGGAGCTGGAGGAGCGGGTGGTGGAAGCGATGGGACAGCTCAGCGACCGCGAACGCACCGCCTTCACCCTCTGCCGCTTCGAAGGAATGCCCTACCGGGAGATCGCCGAGGTCCTCCAGGCCAGCGAAGCAGCAGTGAAGAGTCTCATCCACCGGGCCACCCTGTCGGTCGCCCGAGCCGTGGAAGCATGGCAAGCCGGGGCGGAAATCCCGGCGAGGAGTCGAGCATGAGCTGCACCGTCGAGAACGATCTGACCGCCTTCGTCGACGGCGAGCTGTCGGCGGCGGACATGGCGCGGGTGCGCAAGCACCTGGACGGCTGCGCCGAATGCCGAGCCACCGTCGCCTTGCTCCAGCGGACGGTGGAGACCCTGGCGGCCCTGCCTGCCTTCCAGCCGTCGGTGGGCTTGCGTCGACGGGTCCTGACCCGGGTGGAGACGTTTCCCCCTTCCTGGTCCCGGCGGCTCCGGGAGTGGTTCCGCCCCGCCGTGCTGCTTCCCTCGGGGATGGGGGTAGCCCTGGCAGCAGTTTTGGCCTTGGTCGCGGTCCGCCAGGCGGCCGAGCAGCGTCGAAGTCTCGAACTGGCGGTGGCCTCGAACTACGAGCTGCTCTCGGACTACGAGGTGGTGGGCCTGAGCCCGGACGACCTCGAGGTGGTGGAACACCTCGACGAGTTGGAGGCAGGGCGATGAAAGCCTGGATGGCAGCCACCCTCCTGGCTCTGGGCTTGGCCACGGCCAGAGAGGTGCGTGCCCAGACGCCCTCCGCCCCGGCCGGAGATGCGGCCAGTCGCTTCGATCAGTTGACCGAGCAGCAGAAGGAGGCCCTGCGACAGCGGCTCCGTGAGTTCAAGGCCCTTCCGCCGGAGGAGCAGGCGCGGGTGCGGGCCAACCTGGAGCACTGGCGGGCGCTGCCGCCGGACGAAAAGGCACGGGTGGCCCGTAATCTCAAAGCCTTCCAGCGGCTGTCCCCGGAGGAGCGGCAGAAGCTCGGTACCGAGTATCGGGAGTTCCAGAAACTCGACCCAGCCAAGCGCCAGGAGCTCCGGGAGCGCGTGCGGGAGTACCTGAAGGCTCACCCCGAGCGGCGCGACCAGATGCTGGAGAACCTCCGGGAGTGGCGGAGCATGACCCGGGAACAGCGGGAGGAGCTGCGGGAGCGGCTACGGGAGAGGCGGAGACGGTGACCGCCCTGGCGCTGGCCCTGCTTCTCGTCACCCCTGGAATGCAGCCCACCGCCCAGCCCGACGCCGGGCCGGGCTGGCTGGACGCTGGGGTGAACCGAAACGCCGAGGACCAGGAGGTCATCCGAAACCTGGACCTGCTGGAGCATCTGGTGGAGAGCCAGAGCCTGGACCTCCTTCTGGACATGGGGGCCGAGCGACCGGAACCGCTATGAACTCGGCGCCGGGCCCGGGCGGGCCGGTTCGGGCAAGTCGGGGATTGGAAAGACGACACCCGGGGGTGGCTTCTGTTGCGCCGGGGTCGAAAACGACCGCCAGGATTTCCAGGCGTTCTCTCCTTGGCAGCGCTGGGGTCGGCCGCCTGACGCCCGGGCTCCTCCAGGGCTAGCCTTCGAACCGTGCGCCGCTCCGTTCTCTGTCGCCCCGTCCTCCCACTGCTGTTCCTCGCCCTTCCGGCCCTGGCCGCCCCGGCACTTCACACCGAGGCTGCCGGTGTCCTCGGCCGGCCGGACCTGGCCGCTCCCGCACGTATCGTGGCGCTGGTCCCCCTCGACGGCCGGCGGGTGGTGGCGGTCGACGCCGCGGGTGTGGCCCAGCTCTGGGAGGTGAGCAGCTGGCAACCGCTCGGCGTGGCCTCCATGGGGACGCGCGTCGGGCTGGGAGCGAATGGGCTCGAGCCGCCCCGGGCCGCGGACGGAGGGTGCTTGCTCTCCGTGCCGATGGCCAGCGCCGGGAACGGAACGCTGGTGACTTCCGAAGGACAGGCGCTCCGGCTGTGCGATCCCACGGGCCGCAGGACGGCACGGGACATTCCCCTGACCGGGGCCGACGGGACCTCCGCTCTGGCCATCTCCCCTGATGGGCAGACCGTCTTTCGGGCCACCCAAGAGGGAGACGTGGAGCTGGTCTCGCTGAACGGCAACGTCGGGAACCGCTTCCATGCCCACGATTCCCGGATCGTGGCGATGCAGGTCACCGCCGATCTGCACCTGTTCACCGCCGGTCAGGACGGCATTCTTCGCGGGTTCGACAACCGGGGCGGAAGCTTCGGGCTCGACGTGCTCCGGGGCCGGGGGCGAGCCTGCGAGACCGAGTCACTCCGCTCGGCGGCCTTCTCCCCCGACGGAGCGCTGGCCTTGGTGGGGACGGTCAGCGGGAACGAGGAGTGCGAGGACGGGCGGGCGGCTTCGCTCCGGCTGTTCGAGCTGCCCAGTGGGCGGCTGCGCTGGGAGGTCCGCCCGGCGCAGGTGACGGCGGCGCTGTTCGCTCCCGACGGTTCGCTGCTGGTGGCGGCGGCGGCCCATTCCCAGGACCGGGCCGATCCCCTCCCCACCACGCTGGTCCGCCTCGACCTGCGGACTGGAGCTCCCCTCGGACCGGCCAGCGGTCACCGGGCCCAGGTCACCAGCCTTCGTTTCTCGCCCGACGGCACCCAGCTCGCGTCCGGGGATGCCGGCGGGACCTGGAAGGTCTGGGACGTCGGGGCCAAGACCGAACGGCACTCGCTTTCCCTGCCGGTGGGCGCCGTGCTCGACCTGCGCTTCACTCCTCGGGGCGACACCCTCGTCACCCAGCACGAGGATGACAGCGTCCGGACCTGGCGGCTGACCGACGGGCGGGCGGGATTGGTGCTCGTCCCGCCCCCGGCTCCCGACCGGAGCCTGTCCACCCCGGCCTGCGTCGCTGAGCGCACCCGGGTGGCCGAGCTGCTCAAGCCGGCCCCGGAGAGCCCACTGGGGATTCGCGACCCCTCCGCCTGGACCGGACTCCAGCCCCTGCCGGAATTGGTCCTCTCCTCCGATGGAGAGAACGTGCTCGCCCCGGTGGCCGAGGAATCCTGCGTCAGCCTGCAGCGTTCGGGGTGCCCCATCGGTTGCTCGCGCCACTACCACCTCGAGCGCATCGCGGTGCGCACCGGGCGGCGCCTGCAAACGCTTTCCGTCGATCACGAGCTGCTGGGCGGGTGCGTCCCACCGGGCGGCGCCTTCGTCACCCGAGGGGACCGAGTGGGAATCCAGCTCCGGAACGCGGAGGGCGAAGCGCTGGCCAAGGCCGGAGCCCGCCTGGGTCGCATTGCCGTCTGCGACGCCACCCCCGATGGCAAGCGCATGCTGCTGGCCTCGAATCGGCTGCTCGGGTTCTGGGAGGTCGGCTCTCCCTCGCCGCTTCGTGACGCCGTCCCCCGCCGAGCCCGGGCCCCGGGCCCGGTCGCGCTCTCGCCACGGGGGGATGCGAGCGTGGACGCGGATGGACCCGAGCTCCGGCTACGCAGCTGGCCCTCGGGAGCCATCGCCGGCCGACTGACCTTGGGGCTCCAGGACGACGCCCCGTCCGCGGCGGTGTTCTCCCCCGATGGACGACTCCTTGCGGTGGGTACCTCCCGTGGAGTCATTCATCTCATCCGCCTGGGCGGCGGGCCGGGAGCTGCCACCGCCAGCCGTCCCTAGGGGGCGTGAGGAACAGGTCGCGCTCCGCTCCGGGTCTCGGACTCCGACCGGGCGTCTTCAGCCTCGGCGAGCGAGTGCGGAAGGAGGAATCCCACGGCGATCAGCCAGACCATGGCCGTGAAGCGCCCCAGCGGCAGGAACAGCGCTGCAGGAAGAAACACCAGGCTGAAGACGGAAAGCTCGGAAGCCGCGGCAATGGCAATCCCACTCCACATCCAGCCGCGGGCGAGAAGACCGCCCAGTCCGGAGGAGACCGCCAGCCCAGCCACCAGCAATCCCAGCGTCGCCACGTGGCCCGGACCGCCCAGCCCGAAGGCCAGCAGATGGAGAGCCCGTGCCGCGGCTCCGTCCACGCCAGGCTGACTCAGCACCCAAGCGGACAGCCCGGAGAGGGCCAGTAAACAGGAGGCCACCAGCCCGCCGTAGAGCGCAATGGTCGCTCCGGCAGCCTTGATCCCGAGAAAGCGGAGCCGGCTGGACGACGAGGCGGCGAAGAGGCCCAGCGGGATGGCGGCGCAGAACTGGAGAAAGCCACCCCACTGCACCGCCAGCGCGTGCTCACGGAAGTAAGCGGCCGCCTTGGACGGGTCGGCGAACGGGTTGGGAAAGTGGTCTCCGCCGGCGGTCAGCAACATCACCACCAGACCGGCGAGGAACAGGACCGTGAAAATCGCCGCCAGCACTCCCAGTGGCGGACTGGGGTGTCGATCCGAGCGAGAACGAGAAGTCATCATCCACCTCCGAAGAACCCTGCCAGCCGCCCGCCGTCCACCGAAAGAACGGCGCCGGTGACGAAGCTGGATGGGCCGCATGGAAACCAACCGCCACCGACGCTCCGGCCTGGGCCAGAGCGCGCGCGGCCGATGCTCCGATGCCGCGGCTGGCGCCGATGACGGCCACGACTTTCCCTTCCAGCGGTTGGTGGTGCGGCATGGCTTCTCCCATTCCTGGAAGTTAGTTCCGGACGGTAATCGTTCATGTCAAGAACCATTCCGAGATTGTAGGATTGTGTGAAATGACCGTGGCTTCCAAGGCAGGAC
>JBKOYI010000143.1:0-7361 GCA_046725335.1 Myxococcota bacterium
CGAACGCAACCCCCACGCCCGCTTGCAGGTAGGGCCCGACGATGCCCAGTGGCAATCTCACCCGACCGGTCATGAGGATCGGGAAGCCACGCAGCTCGAGATCGTTTGACCGAGTGGTCAAGTAACCCGCACTCAGCTGCAGGCCGAAGTCTTCCCAGTACGCTCCCACTCCGAGATCAACGGCATAACGGGTCGACCACTCGAGATAGAGAGTGCCGAGGGCGTCGGACTGCGTGGGAAAGTAAGGCCCTCCCTTGGCGACCACATAGGCATTCCGCTCGTCGCCCGAGGCCGATGCGTGAGAGGGCAGGAGCGCGATCGTGGCCGGAGCCAGCGTGGCAACGATGACGAACACGGGCCGAAATTGAATGGCTCGCCCTCCGTGGACTGAGGCGGACCACGCTGGCATGAGACGGCGAGGAAGACCATCGTCATGCGCGGGCAAGTCGCGCCGACCGCTCTCACCACCGGGCCCTCGGCGGCTAGGCCGGCAGGTCAGACCGTGGCCACGAAGGCCGTCCGCGAGCCTCCCCCGGTGCGGGGGCTGAGCCAGGCAATCGCCGCCCTTGCCGCGCGTGTTGCGGATGCTCCCGCGCCGGAGGCTTCCCGTGCGTCCGCTCCTCGCATCCGCCTTGCTCCTCCTTGCCGGGACCGTGCAAGCCGAGGACTGCGCCCTCAGCGCCGGCCCGCGGGACGAAATAGCCGAGGGCGGCGAGGTGGTCGCGGAGGCCGGTCTGCGGGTGGAAGACGCCATGGCTCTCCAGGGCAACGTCGTCATCCGCCAGGGAGCCCGATTGAAGGCGGCCCTGCCGGTCAACGTCGTACTCGCCCAGCGTCCGGCCGGACGCCTCTCCGCCGCCGACTACAAGCGGCTCATGAACCAGCTCGCCGAGGCGTGGAACGCCAACGACGCCCGCCGCGCGGTCGAGCTGTTCACTGACGACGCGGTTTACAGCGCGCCTCCCTCAGGGAGGGTGCGGCGCGGCCGCGACGAGCTGTTTCGCTTCTTCGGGGGGCCCACCGGCCGTCCCCGCCCGATGCGAATGGAATGGCACCACCTCGTGTTCGACGAGGAGTCGCAGATCGGCGCCGGGGAATACACGTTCACCTACGAGATCCGAACGCACGGGGCGATCATGGTGCGTATCGTCAACGGCCAGATCGCCAACTGGCGGGAGTATGAACAGGCGTCGCCTCTCGACTGGGAGGAGTTCATGGGTCCGAACCGGTTTTGAGAGCTAGCCGGCCCTCTTCCCCAGGGCCAGTGGCAACCTGAAGAGCTCCAGCACCGCCGCCGGATCGACCGGCTTGGCCAGGCAGGATACCGCCCCCGCCTTGATGGACAGCTCCATCAGATCCGGACCGTCGCGGCTGGTCATGGTGATGAGCCGCACGCTCTCCAGCGCCTTGCGGGTCCGGATCCGGCGGCAGACCTCGAAGCCGTCCATCTCCGGCATGTTCAGGTCGATGAGCATCCCGTGCGGCTTGAGCTCGGAGACCAGGAGCAGCGCCTCCACTCCGCTTGAGGTGGTGGTGAGCTCGATCTGGTTGGCGTGGGCCTTGAAGGCCCGCTTCATCCCGTCCAGCACCGGCTTCTCGTCATCCACCACCAGCAGCTTCACCACCGCACTGCCCAGCTCGTCGGGCACCGGCATCTGGTGAGCGATCAGAAAGCTGCGCAGATCTCCGCCGCGCACCCGCCGGTGCCCTCCGGGCGTTCGGAAGGCGGTGAGGATGCCGCGATCGATCCACTTGCTGACCGTGGAAGGATCCACCTGCAAGAGGCGACTGATGTCATGGGTGGTGTAGAGCTGATCCATGCTGCCCCGGCCCAGGGCGGGCCCCGCCGGGCCGAACCACGGCAGGAACTGACAAGCACGTCAAGAGCTGGATTCGTTTGCCAGCAGGCGGCGGTCGCCATGAATTCCGCGTGAAACTCGTTTCACAGGCCTGAAGGGCGCTCAGCGCTGTCCCAGGGCACGCCGAATGGCCACCAGCTCGGAGAGGAGCGTGTCCGCCATGGCCGGGGTCAACGAGGACGGCCCGTCACAGGGGGCATGCTCCGGGTCCTCGTGGACTTCCATGAACACCGCATCGATGCCGGCGGCCACCGCCGCTCGGGCCAGGACCGGGACGTATTGCCGCTCGCCGGCAGTGGCGTTGCCAGCCGCCGAGGGGAGTTGCACCGAGTGCGTCGCGTCGAAACACACCGCCAGTCCGGCCGAACGCATCTGGGCCAGGCCCCGCATGTCCACCACCAGGTTGTGGTAGCCGAAGGAGGCGCCTCGCTCGGTGACCAGAACGTTGGGGTTGCCCGCCTCCAGGGCCTTGCGCGCCGCTTGCAGCATGTCCAGCGGGGCCACGAACTGGCCTTTCTTGAGGTTCACTCCCCGTCCACTGCGGGCCACGGCCACGATCAGGTCGGTCTGCCGGCACAGGAAGGCAGGGACTTGCAGCACGTCCACCACCTCGGCGGCCGGGGCCACGTGGGCCACCTCGTGCACGTCGGTGAGCACCGGGACGCCGACCTCGCGCTTGACCTTGGCCAGGACGCGGAGTCCTTCCACCAGCCCCGGGCCGCGGAAGGAGGCGCCGCTGGTGCGGTTGGCCTTGTCGAAACTGCATTTGAAGACATAGGGCAGCCCGTGGCGGGCGGCGATCTCCCGCAGGAGCCGGGCGTGGCGAAGGGCGTGCTCCTCCCCTTCGATGACGTCCGGGCCGGCGATGAGGAGCAACGGCTCTCCGGGGCCGACCTTCGCTCCGGCCAGGGAGATCACTTCCGCGTCCTGTCTCGGTGCTCCAGCCCGGCCCGGATGAATCCGCTGAAGAGGGGATGGGGGGCGAAGGGCTTGCTCTTGAACTCGGGGTGGAACTGGCAACCCATGAAGTATGGGTGGTCGGGTAGCTCGATCATCTCCACCAGGTTCAGATCGGGGTTGTGGCCGCTGACCATCAGGCCGGCGTCCGCCAACCGGCTCCGGTAGCTGTTGTTCACCTCGTAGCGATGCCGGTGCCGCTCGCTGATCTTGTCCTTGCCGTAGAGCCGTGCCGCCAGCGAGCCGCTCTTCAAGACGCAGGCGTAGGCGCCCAGGCGCATGGTCCCGCCCTTGTCCTGGATCTGGGCCTGAGACTCCAGCAGCGAGATGACCGGATGGGGCGTGCGCTCGTCGAACTCCACCGAGTTGGCCCCGGTGAGGCCAAGGAGATTCCGGGCGAACTCCACCACTGCCATCTGCAGACCCAGGCAGATTCCGAAGAAGGGAATCTTGTGCTCGCGGGCATAGCGGACGGCGGCGATCTTCCCCTCCGTGCCGCGGACCCCGAACCCGCCTGGGACCAGCACTGCATCCACCGAGGAAAGCAGCGTCGCCGGGCCCTGAGACTCGACGTCCTGGCTGTCGACGTAGACCAGGGTGACCCGTGCGTCGTTGGCGATGCCCCCGTGCATCAGGGCCTCGTTGAGGCTCTTGTAGCTCTCTTTCAGGTCGGTGTACTTGCCGACGATCCCCACCCGCACCTCGCCCCGGGCGGGCTCGTAGATCGACTGGACGATGCGCTCCCACCGCTCCAGCCGGGGGGCCCGCGACCAGATGTTGAGCACTTCGGAGAGCCGTTCATCGAGGCCCTGGCGATGCAGCTCCAGCGGCAGCTCGTAGATGCTGCGGACGTCGGGGCTCCAGAAGACCGAGCCGGGGTCGACGTTGCAGAACATGGCGATCTTCTGGCGCATCTCCGCCGGGATCTCCCGGTCGGTGCGGCAGATCAGGATGTCCGGCTGAACGCCGATTTCCCGCAGCTTCATCACCGAGTGCTGGGTGGGCTTGGTCTTCACCTCTCCGGCCGCGGCGATGTAGGGCAGCAGGGTGAGGTGGATGTAGACCGCGTTCTGCGCCCCCACGTCGTAGCGCATCTGGCGGATTGCCTCGAGGAAGGGCAGCGACTCGATGTCGCCCACCGTCCCCCCCACCTCCACGATGATCGCGTCGTGCCCTTCGGCGGCGGCGCGGATGCTGGCCTTGATCTCGTCAGTGATGTGGGGAATCACCTGGACCGTCTTGCCCAGGTACTCGCCCCGGCGCTCCTTCTGGATGACCGCGTTGTAGATCCGGCCGGTGGTGAAGTTGTTGCTCCGGCTCATGTGGGCCGAGGTGAAGCGCTCGTAGTGCCCCAGGTCCATGTCGGTCTCGCCCCCGTCGTCGGTGACGAAGACCTCCCCGTGCTGGAACGGGCTCATCGTGCCCGGGTCGACGTTGATGTAAGGGTCGAGCTTGAGAAAGGTGATGTCCAGGCCGCGGTTCTCGAGCAAGGCGCCGATGCTGGCCGAGGCCAGACCCTTCCCCAGGGAGCTCACCACGCCGCCCGTCACGAAGATGTACTTGGTCTTCTTGGAGCGCATGGGGAGATTCCATGTGCCAAGAAGTGGACGGGTCGTCAATGTCGCCGGGATGACCCCCCCGCTCACCAGAGGGAGATGCTGGCCGCGGCCCCGCTGGTGCTGATCCGGCAGGCTCCGGGCGGCGCCTGCGTCGAGGGGTTCACAGCCACCCTCACCACGCCATCTGGGGTGTGCATCTGGCAAGCCTACCAACGAGCTAGCAGGCAGCCGACAGTGGCGAAGTTGGGCTCGGAGCGGACGGGGAGGTCGTGCAATGCTCCGCCGGATGTCGTTCTTTCCTTCGCTGATCGCCTGGACCGCCGGGGCGACCGTGGCTGCGGCGCCGGTGACGACCACCGACTACGTCCGTGAGGCGATGGCCCAGGAGCAGGCCATCGCCCAATGCACCAGCTTCGTGCAGCTGCAGCAGACGGTGGAGATTGATCGAGCGGGGCAGCCCAAGCCCGGCCAGGAGCTGCGGGTGATTCGCCGCTTCACCGGTGCCGGCTCCGAACAAAAGATCTTCATCGTCAGTGCGCAGAAGGGTGGCCAGGACGTCACCCAGCAAATGCGTGACATGTCGGTCCGGAAGACGGACACCCAGCAGTACCGGTCTCCCTTCGAGCCCACCTCACGGCCGCTGTACATGTTCGTTCGCTCGGACTCGGACCCCGCCCAGCCGGTGCAGCTGGCCTTTCGCCCCGGCTACGGGCACCGGAAGGACAAGGGCCTCTTCGATGGCATGGCCACGTTGGATCGGGCGACCGGACGAATTCTGGAGTGGACGGCGCAGCTGGTGAATCCGCCCACCCTGGTGAGCCGGGCTCAGGTCCATGTCGTCTATGGAACCCGGGTGGGCTCGGTCGACGCACCCTCGCTGGCGGAGGTGGATCTCGAGGGGGGCTTCCTCTTCATCCGCCGCCAGGGACGGATGAAGATGGAATTCTCCGAGTACGTCTGTCCGGAGGCCATGCCCAAAGAGGTCCCGCCCACCGTCTCCACCCCGGTGACGGCTCCCCCTCCTGACGCAAGCGCCGTGGCCTCCGAGCGCGGGACCTGATGGCGCGGATCCGGGGGGTTTGTGCCACGGGCGCCGAAGTCGGCGAGTGCGTAACCTAGGCGCTTGCCCAGCGGGAGGTGACGTGGCGGAGGAGGCCCACGCGGCTTCAGAGAGTCTGGCGACGTCCGATTGGCTCGACGTCGCGCTGGCCCGTGCCGCGGGCGCTGCCCCGGTGTCGGGCAACAGCATCACCTTGCTCCGGGACGGTCCGGAGAATTTCCCCGCCTGGCTGGAGGCCATCGCCTCGGCGCGGCACTACGTCTATTTCGAGACCTACATCTTTCGGAACGACCGGACCGGCAGGGAGTTCGCCGACGCGCTGGCGGCCAAGGCGCGCCAGGGGGTGATGGTGCGGTTCCTCTACGATTGGGCGGGCAATCTGGCCAGGTCGCGGCGGTTGTTGCGCACGCTTCGCGAGGCCGGCGTGGAGGTGCGCTGCTTCAATCCCTTCGACTGGTCCAGCCCCCTGGGATGGGTGCATCGCGATCACCGCAAGACGGTCAGCGTCGACGGAGCGGCGGCCTTCGTCTCCGGGCTGTGCGTGGCCGATGCCTGGGCGGGAGACCCGGCCCGGGGCGTGCCGCCCTGGCGCGACACCGGCGTCTGCATCCGGGGCCCGGCGGTGGCCGACGTGGAGCACGCCTTCTCGCGCGTCTGGGCCTCTGTCGGGTCGCCGCTGCCTTCGGAAGAGCGAACCCCGCGCCAACGGATGCCGAAGGCCGGAAAGGTTCGGCTGAGAGTCATCGGCGATGAGCCCGGGACGGCTGGGCTGTTCCGCCTCGATCAGTTCATCGCCACCGCCGCCCGACGGACCCTGTGGCTGACCGACGCCTACTTCGCCGGGATGCCCGCCTACGTTCAGGCGCTGCGGGCCGCCGCCATGGACGGGGTGGATGTCCGCCTCCTGATCCCGGGCGCCAGCGACATCCCCGCCATCCAGCCCATCTCCCGTGCTGGTTTCCGCTCCCTCCTCGACGCCGGGATCCGGATCTTCGAGTGGAAGGGGCCCATGCTCCACGCCAAGAGCGCGGTGGCCGACGGCAGCTGGGCCCGGGTCGGCTCCACCAATCTCAACGTGGCCAGCTGGCTCGGCAACTACGAGTTGGATGTGGCGCTGGACGACGCCCCCTTTGCCGCAGAGATGGAGGAGATGTTCCTCCAGGACCTGGAGAACTCGACCGAGCTGGTCCTCGCCGGGCGAAGGCTGCGCAGCGCAGTGCCCCGCCCGCCGAGGCTGGCATTGCCCCGACCCGCGCGGGGGAGCGCCAGCCGGGCCGCCGCCGGCGCCCTCCGGGTGGGCAACACCGTGGGCGCCGCCATCAGCGAACGGCGCACCCTCGAGGGTGGAGAGCGCCGGACGGTATTCCTGGGAGCCCTGCTGATGTTGGCCATGGCCGCCCTGTGGGCCCTCTTTCCTCGCATCCTGGCCGTGCCCTTGGTTCTGGTGTTCGCCTGGTTCGGGCTCTCCCTGCTCTGGAAGGCCTGGAGATTGGGCCGGCGGCAGCAGCGGACGACCGCCGCGTCCTTGGCGGCGCCGGTGCGGGACCGCGCCGGCAAATCGGCCTGAGGCAAGCCCTGAGCCCGCCGAAGGCGGATTCCTCAGCGTGTCCTGGGTTCTCTGCCGCTCAGAAGCGCCTCGGCCCGGGCCAAGTCCTCGGGGGTGTCCACACTCACCGACCTGAACGCGGTCCGGACGCAGCGGATCCGAATGCCGTGCTCGAGGGCGCGCAGCTGCTCCAGCGCCTCGGAGCGCTCCAGCGGCGTGGGAGGAAGCCGGGCCAGCCGGGCCAGGGTGGCCCGCCGGTAGCCGTACAGGCCCAGGTGGGCCCAGCGGTCGACCGCGGCACCATCGCGCGAGTGGGGGACGTCCGCCCGGCTGAAGTAGAGGGCGTCCGCTTTCAGGTCCACCACCGCCTTCACCACCTC
>JBKOYI010000007.1:0-5920 GCA_046725335.1 Myxococcota bacterium
GGGAACGAAGGCACCGGTCTCGGGCTGTCGATCGTCCAGGAGTGCGTCGCGTCGCTCCGGGGACGCGTGACGCTCACCGCCATGGAGGGCGAGGGAACGAGCATCCTGGTGACCCTCCCGGACGCAGGCTGATTCAGACCGCCGCGCGCGCCGCGGCGATCTGTTCGAAGTACTTCGCGGACGCCGGGATGCCGCCCGGGCCTGACGCCAGTCGGAGCACTCGTTCGGCGCGTGGTAGCCGTGCTCCGGCAGTGAGAGCCCGCTGAAATGGCGTCTAAAGGGCGAAGGTCGTCGCCCACGGTCGCTACCTCGTCTTCCAGATGGCCGAGATCGCTGTGCCGCAGGCGCTGTTCCGGCGCCTCCTCGACCGGATCGCCGGGTTGCGCCCACCCGCCGTAGCGCGATGCTGACCCCGAGCAGGCCTCCCGCCTCTCTCGCCGGCGGGCCGACATGCGTCCCCCGCCTGTCTGACGACCACCATCCGCGGGGAGGAGGAGCCGTGGTGCGCCACATCAGCAGTCTTCCGACGCGCACCAAGCCACGACGGAAGGGAAGTCGCTTGCCGGATGAGTCCGACCCGCGCTACACGCCGATGCGAACCGGGCTTCAGCCTGGTCATCTGGGAAATGTCCTTTCAAATGCGCTTTAGGTCGAGGCGACATCGGGAGGCCCACCGGAGTGGACGTGGCGGCTGGTTGCGCGCCGCCGTGCTTGGATCAGACGATGCGATCGTATCGACCGCGAGCCTCATGATTGGCGTCGCTGCGTCCTCCGGGTCGCAGGAGGCCATCTTGATCGCCGGCGTCGCAGGGCTTGTGGCAGGTTCGATGTCGATGGCCGTCGGCGAGTATGTCTCGGTGAGCGCGCAGCGAGACGCAGAGCACGCGGACATCGAGCGCGAAACGCAGGAGCTCGCTGGCGAGCCACAAGCCGAACTGAACGAGCTCGCGATGATCTACGTGAAGCGAGGACTCGCAAGAGAGCTCGCGCTGACAGTCGCGCAACAGCTCAGCGCGCGTAACCCGCTGGGCGCACACATGCGGGACGAGCTCGGGATCGATCAAGCATCCCTCGCGCGTCCACTTCAGGCGGCGTGGATTTCGGCAGCGAGTTTTGCCTCCTTCGCGGTAGTCCCCATCGCAGCTCTTCTCGTCGCGCCAGCATCGCTGCGCATCCCCGCGATGGCAGCCGTGTCCCTCCTCAGTCTCGCCGCGCTTGGTGCTTTTGGCGGCCATCTCGGAGGCGCGCCGATCGGCCGTGCGGCGTTGCGCGTGACGATCGGAGGCGGCTTCGCGATGGCGGTGACGGCCGCCATCGGGCGACTCCTTGGTGTTTCTGTAGGCTGACCGCTAGGAGTGTGGCTCCCTACCCGCCCGAGTGGGCATCCGGCGTGAGACCAATGTCCCCTCCGCCCTGACGGGAACCTTCCCGAGCCGATCCGAGGCTGCGAAGCGGAAAGCGGCCCCGCTGCATCAGGGAAATGTCGACTCAAACGTCCCAGACGATTGGAACGGCAGCGGCTGGCTCATAGGCACTCGTGACGGAAGGGCGGCAGGCGAGTAGAAGGGGTTCGGGGCGAATGCGCCGTTTGAGTGCCCTATCTTCAGCGTGCCGCGAGGGACGGCTGGCCGTCCAGCGCTGCACCGCCTGCGGCCACCTGCACTTCCCGACGGCGGTCGTGTGTCCGCGCTGCCTCTCGGAGGACCACGAGTGGACGCCGCTGTCCGGCCGCGGGACGATCTATTCGTTCATCGTCGTCCACCGCCCGCAGCATCCGCCTTCTTCGCCGACGCGCCGTACACGTGGCCATCGTCGAGCTGGAGGAAGGGATCGGGCTGCACACCAACGTCGTCGAGTGTGCCAACGAGGACCTGCACATCGGGATGCCGGTGGAGGTGGTGTTCCAGAAAATCGACGACGAGGTGACGCTGCCCAGGTTCCGGCCGCGGCGTGGGAGCGTCGCCAGAGCCGGTTGACCAACTCGGGGCGGGCGGGCCGGGCCGGTGCGACTTGACAGGCTTCGCGAGGTTCATAGTCTCTCGTCGGTGAGCCCGAGGCTGCGCATCGCTCAGGTCGCCCCCCTCTATGAGCGCGTGCCGCCCGAGCTGTACGGGGGGACGGAGCGGGTCGTCTCGTACCTCACGGAGGAGCTCGTCCGGCAGGGCCACGACGTGACGCTCTTCGCCAGCGGCGACTCCGTGACGGCGGCAGGCCTGGAGGCGGTCTGCCCCCGCTCGGTACGGCTGGACCCCACCTGCAACGAGCCGCTAGCGCTCCACGTCCGCATGGCTCGGCCGGGTGTACCGCGAGGCGGCCCGGTTCGACGTCATCCATTGCCACATCGACTACCTCCCGCTGCCGCTCACGAGCTTCGTGCGCACGCCCACGCTGCTCACGCTGCACGGCCGGCTCGACCTTCCGGAGTTGGCGCCACTCTACGCCGACTATCCCGGCGTCCCTTAGTCTCGGTCAGCGACGCGCAGCGCGTGCCGATGGCGGGGGCGAGCTGGCTCGCGACGGTGCACCACGGGCTGCCGCCGGATCTCTACCGGCCGTCGTTCGTTCCCGGCGGGTACCTCCTCTTTGTCGGGCGCATCGCGCCCGAGAAGCGGCCCGACTCGGCGATCGCCATTGCGAAGGCCACGGGCATCCCCCTCAAGATCGTGGCCAAGGTCGATGCGGTCGATCGCGCGTACTTCGAAACCACCGTCCGACCGCTCCTCGAGCACCCGCTGATCGAGTGGCTGGGCGAGCTGTAACGACGCGCGCAAGGGCGCGCTGCTGCGGGGTGCCCGCGCGCTGCTCTTCCCCATCGACTGGCCGGAGCCGTTCGGCCTCAGCATGATCGAGGCGCTCGCCTCCGGCACCCCGGTGGTGGCGCGCCGGCGCGGGTCCGTGCCCGAGATCGTGCGCGACGGGGTCACGGGGTTCCTGGGCGAGACCGACGAGGAGCTGGAGCACGCCGTGCGCCGGTGCTCGGAGCTCGATCGTCGCGCGTGCCGGGCAGAGTTCGATGCCCGCTTCACCGTGGCCACCATGGTGCGGCGCTACGTCGAGCTCTACGAGCGGCTCTGCGAGGAGCGCCACGGGCCGGTGCGCGCGCCGCTCCGCCGGTCTGCCTCGCTAGCCGTCCCGGTCGGACGGGGGGCGGCGGCCGAGCGCTGACCCGCTCGCGGACGCGCCATGCCCTCCGAGCGCATCCGGGTCGGCGAGGACTACTACCTGCTGGCGTCCGCGCTCGCCCCGCGGCGCCCGAAGGCGTTCCTCAGCCACGGCGACGGCTTCGCGGTCTTCGACCACGCCGGCGACGTCCCGCTCGCGAGCGGCGAGGCGTACGGCGTGTTTCACCACGGCACGCGCTTCCTCGACCGCTGGGAGCTGCGCCTGAACGGCGAGTTCCCCGTCCTGCTCGCCTCCGCCGCGAGCGACGACGGCTCCGAGCTCGTCACCACATTGTCGAACACCGACGAACGCCGCGACGGCGAGGTCGTGCTGGAGCGCGACACCCTCGCGGTGCAGCGCACGAAGGTGCTCTTCGAGGGTGTCCTCCACGAGCGCCTCGACGTGCGCAGCTTCGCCGACCGTGCGCTGACGCTCGACCTGATCATCCTCTTCGGGGCCGATTTCGCGGACGAGTTCGAGGTGCGTGGGATCGAGCGCGCCCGCCGAGGGGAGACGGCGCTACCGCTCGTCGAGCCCCGCCGCGTGTGTTTCGCCTACACCGGGCTCGACGGGCTGGTGCGCCGCACGGAGATCGCCTTCGCGACCCCGCCGCAGCGCCTCGACGCCAGCAGTGCGCACTTCGCGCTCGCGCTCCCTCCACGCAAGAGCACCACGCTGCGCGCGGCCGTGCGCTGCCTGCTGGGCGCGGACGAGACGCCGGCGCGCACGCTGGGCGCCGCGGTCGAGTCGCTGCGCAAGCGCCGGACGTCGTGGAGGCGTGAGTTTCCCGTGATCTCGTCGAGCAACGAGGCCTTCGACGCCTGGCTCGCGCGCTCGCTCCAGGACCTGGCCCAGCTCCGCACCGACGGCCCGCCCGGCCCCTACGTGAAGGCTGGCATCCCGTGGTTCGCCCCCGTGTTCGGGCGGGACGGGCTCGTCACAGGGCTCGAGACGCTCGCCTTCGCGCCCCACTGGCCGCGAACGTGCTGCGCACGCTCGCAGCGCTCCAGGGCCGGCGGGACGACCCCGAGCGCGACGAGGAGCCGGGGAAGATCATCCACGAGCTGCGCTCCGGCGAGATGGCGGCCACCGGCGAGGTGCCCTTCGGGCGGTACTACGGGAGTGTAGATGCGACACCGCTGTTCCTGCTGCTGTTCGCCGAGTATGCCGAGCGCACCGCCGACCGCGCCCTGATCGAGGAGCTGTGGCCCGCGGCGCTAGCGGCGCTGGGGTGGATCGAGCGCCGCGTGGACGGCGACGGGACCGGCTACCTCGCGTACGCGCGCCGCACCACCCGGGGGCTCGTCCACCAGGGCTGGAAGGATTCGCACGACGCCGTGTCGCACGCCGACGGCCGGCTGGCGGAGCCGCCCATCGCGCTCGCCGAGGTGCAGGCGTACGTCCATGCCGCGCTGTGCGGCCTCGCCCGGGTCGCCCGGCGCACCGGCCGTGCGGGCGACGCGACGCGATGGGAGGAGCGGGCGGCGGGGCTGCGGACGCGCTTCGACCGCGACTTCTGGCTCGAGGACGAGGAGGTGTTCGCGGTCGCGCTCGACCGCGATCGGCACCCGTGTTGGGTGGTGAGCTCGAACGCCGGCCACTGTCTCTTCGGCGGCATCGCGGAACGCACGCGCGCGGCGGCGGCCATCGCGCGGCTGCTGCGTGACGACATGTTCTGCGGCTGGGGCATCCGCACGCTCTCCGAGGGGGCGGTGCGCTACAACCCCATGAGCTATCACAACGGTTCGGTCTGGCCGCACGACAACGCGCTGCTCGCGGCCGGCTTCGCGCGCTATGACGCCACGGACCGGGCCGCGGTGGTCCTGGGCGCGCTCTTCGACGCCAGCGGAGCGGTCGAGGATCGCCGGCTCCCCGAGCTGTTCTGCGGCTTCGCGCGCTCCGCCCATCGCCAGCCCGTGCCGTACCCGGTGGCGTGCAAGCCGCAGGCGTGGGCGGCCGGGAGCGTGCTGCTGCTGCTCCAATCGGTGCTCGGACTCTCGATCGACGCCTGGGAGCGCCGCCTCACCCTGAGCCGTGCGTCACTCCCCCCGTGGCTCGAGCGCCTCGACGTTCGCGGGCTCCGCGTCGCCGACGCGCGGGTCGACTTCCGCGTGAACCGCGGGCGGTTCGGGGCGGCCGTCGAGGTCATGGCGCGGGAGGGCGACCTCGACATCATCGTACGGAAGTAACCGACGCCCGCGGCAGGGCTCCGAACGCGGGCGGCACGGCCCCACGTGGTCGCGCTTGCACCGCGACGGCCGGTTGGGCGATCCTGCGTCGGCGAGCGGCCTGCCAGCGCCGCGAGCGAGACGCTCTGCGTGTGGAACTTCTTCCGTACCGCCGCCGTCCTCGGCAGCCGCGAGTTCGCCCTCGGCTGGTATCGCGCCGACACCGTACCCAACCGACGCTGGACGGTGGCATGGTGCCCGGCGCTTCCCGCGCCTTCCGGAAGTTGATGCAGCGGTCGACGATCTCGAACCCCAGCGCCTCGTGTGCGCGCGCGGACGGCCCGTTGTCGCTCCAGGTGTCCGAGGCCATTTCGGCGCGGCTCTGCTAAAGCAGCGCTGATGAGCGCGCTTAACCCTCTGTTCCGCCCCGGGCGTTCAGCGCCCAATCCCCTCTGCGGGAGGGGAGTCTCGCGCATCCGCCACAATCGGGAAGCCTTCGAGCTCGGGCCCGAAGCGATTGGCCATCACCCCGAGGACCAGCCGCTCGACCTCCAGCTCGCTGCCGAGCGCCAGCGCCCGCGCCGCCAGGT
>JBKOYI010000067.1:0-18661 GCA_046725335.1 Myxococcota bacterium
TGGATAAGCCGCCCGACCCTCGCCGAAGGCGTGATCCCCCCCGATGACCAGGAGAGCCCCGCCTCCCTGGACGTATTGCTCGAGGTTGCGCTCGTAGCTGGAGATGGAAAGCGCGGGCTCGGCGTAGCCAAAGTTCTGGAAGACCACCACGTCGAAGGTGTGGAGCTTGGTGTCGAAGATCTCCTCCATGGGGAAGGGAATGAGCGACAGCTCGCGCTCCGGATTGCGGGTCTGGGTGTCGTCGGCCGAGGTCCGGAGGATGTAGAAGGAAACCAGATCGACGTTGGCGTCCTGCTTGAACAGTCCTCGCAGAAAGCGCTCGTCCCAGCTCGGCCGGCCCACCACCAGCAGGACCCGGACCCGGTCGCGAATGACCTTGAGCACGAAGCTCCGAGAGTTGTTCTCGGTGACCGCCTCGCCCGGATACACCGGCGCGCCCACGGTGTAGACGAACCGACCGGTCTGGTCCGGAGTGAAGGCGAAGGAGAGCGGCTTTCGTACGTCGTCGGCCTCGATGTGCACCGTGCGCGTGCCCAAGGTGACCCCTTCGCGCTGAAGCACCACCGGGACGTCCTTGCCCTTCATGCCGCGGGCGTGCAGTTCCAGCTCGACGCTGATGGCATTCCGGACGAAGGCGAAGTCGTCGACCTTGACGTTTTCCACCGCCAGGTCCAGCAGGGCCGGCTCGCCCACGCGCACGGTGGACACCGGGAAGCCGAGAGCTCCCAGCTCGTCGGAGAGCCTGGGAGTCAGTCCACCCTGAAGCTCCCCGTTGTCCGCCCCGTCAGAGAGCAGAATCGCCCCGGCCAGCTTCCGACTTCCACCGGTGTCGGAGGCCTTCAAGGCCCGCAAGGCCGGCATGAGATCGGTCCGGCTCGCCGTTCCGGGAGAGGCTCGGAGCTGCTCGACCGAGAGCGGGGAAAGCGCCGGGTCGAATCCGTACAGCTCGATCAGGTAGCGATCCTTGAGCGCGTTGAGGCCCGGGGCGAACCGCTCCAGGGCCTCGGCGGCGACCACGGCGCGGGTCGGACCGTCGGGCCGGCTGGGGAAGCCCATGGAGGCGCTCCGGTCCACCAGCACCGCCACCCGGTTCTTCACCCGCACTCGGGCCAGCTGGCGGAAGCCCGGCTCGAGGAGAAAGAAGAGGGCCATCGCCCCGGCCAGCAGTCGCAGACCCAGCAGCAGCCGCCGCCGGAGCGCCGAGGGCTCCCGGCGCAGCCCCAGCACCGCCAGGACCACCCCCAGCACCACCAACCCCGACAAGGTGACCAGCGCCCAGGCCGGGAGCGGGGACAGGCTGACCAGCCGCCAGGCGGTGGTGGTGCCCGGCGTCATCTCCGTTTCTTGAGGATGAGGGGGAGATGGACCGCGTCGTCCTTGTAGTCGAGGCAGAGCGCGTACATGCAGACATTGATGCCGACCCGGGTGGCCAGCTCGCGTTGCGGCTCACCCCCGGGGGAGACCTCGAAGGCATAGGAGCCAGACTCGTCGCGCTCCCAGGCACCCGCCAGGTCGTTCTGGGAATAGACCACCGCAGCCCGGGAGCCCAGCGAAACGGCGTGCAGCTGAGGATGCAGGAAGAGGCGGCCTGGGGCGGAGTCGAGCAGAAAGAACGTCTTGAAGAGCACGTGCGAGGCGGGCACCGGCTCTAGGGGAGTCCCGGGAAGAACCCGGGCCAGGTCTCGCCGGAAGCTGGCATCGAAGCCCCGGCCGGCCGAGCCATCGTTGGCGTCGGCGAGGACGAAGCCCCCGAAAGTCAGGTAGCGACGAAGGGCCTCCACCTCGGGAGCGGACAGCGAGGGGTACTCGCCCTCCCCCCCGAAGTACAGGAAGGGATGGTCGAAGAGACGGGGCTGGGTGAGCTGGAGACCCCGGGCTTCGGCCACCACCTCCACCGAGGTGCGCCGCTGCAGCTCCCAGGTGAGCCGCCGCAACCCAGACAGCCGACCGTCCCAGCGACCGCCGTGCTGGGCCACCGCGGGGACGAAGCGGGCCCCGTCACCGAAGGCGCGGGCCCGCCCACTGGCCAGGGCCAGCAGGGGGAGACTCCGAAGCAGGGCGCGGCGCGACAGGGGATGCGTCATTCGCTAGGAAGACAGGGGCGGGGTGGCGCGTTGAACTCCGGCTTACCACGCTTGCGACGAACAGCCGGGCCGGCGCGCTTCATCCAGCGCGCGTTCGGCTGTATAGAGCGACCCCCGAATGCCTTCCTCAGACATGCCCTCCGCCCCCTCAGCCGAGGAGTCGATGCGACTGGCCCGCGCGGCGGTGGAGACGGGTGACATCCTCGCCGCCCGGCGCTTGGCTCAGCGGGCCCTGGCCTCCCACCCCACCGAGGCAGTCGCTTCCCAGGCGCGCGCCCTGCTCCAGCAAAACGACGTCGCCTGGGACCTGCTACGCTTCGGGGTGGCGGCGGCTTTGTGCTTCATCGCCCTGGTGCTGGTGGCGGTGCTGCGGAGCGGCCATTCGTGAAGGGACGCGCGCGACCGGCCCAGCCCACTCCGGTCGAGGAAGCTGAGAATCCGACTTTCCAGCGCTGGACTCCTCCGGCCCCACTCAGCTGGAAGGGATGGGCGGTGCTGGGAGCCGTGGTGCTGGTCGTCAACCTACCCCTGCTCCACCAGTTGGTTCGAAGCCAGCCGCCGGTGACGGTGCAGCTGCCGTTCGCCGATGACTTCAGCAACCCGGGCACGGTGTCCCGCAACTACCGTGCCCTGGGCGGTTATCCGCGGGTGGTGGGGGGACAGCTGCTCTCACCAGGGACCAAGAACAACCCGCTCTGGCTTTCGGCCACCCTGCCCCACCAGGCGGTGGTGGAGGTCTCGGCCCGCCCCACCAGCCCGGAGGGCGAGATCCGGGTGGTGCTCTTCGGCAACGGCATCGACGCCAACACCGGATACCAGGCCATCCTGGGAAGCTGGAGTCCAATGGGTTCCCCGGGCCGGGTCGGTCCCAGCCTGGTCCGACTGGACGAAAACGGCCCCACCCTGAGCAAGTGGCTCTCCCGAGCCCAGGTGCCGGGGGACTTGCGCTCGGCCGGGGTGGGCCCGCGCTCCGGCATCCGCGTCGAAGCGCCCTCGATTCCCCTGGACCCGTCGCACGTCTACCGGATGCGCTTCGAGCGGCGGGGCTCCATTCTCCGCTGGAGCGTCGATGGCCAGCTCTGGGCCGAGCTGGACGATCCCTACCCGCTCAGCGGGCCGGGGCACGACCGGGTGGGCCTGTCGAGTGGAGAGTGGGACGTTTATTACGACGACCTCCGGGTCGAGCCTGCCACGGGTGGTGCCTTCGCCCCGGTTCAAGCGAGACCGGCCGAGCCTCCGCCGGGTCCCTTTTCGGACAGCTTCGGGCGGTCCCAGCTGGGCTCGGACTGGCTGGCGACCGATCCCTCCGCGGTCTCACTCCGGGACGGGGCGCTGGTGGTGGACCGCGCCCACAACCACCCGGTCTGGCTCCGGCGCCCCATTCCCGAGAATGCGGTCATCGAGTTCGACGCCTGGACCGACAGCCCCGACGGCGACATCAAGGTGGAGGTCTGGGGAGACGGGCAGTCCTTCCACCGGGGGCCGCCCGGGGGCTCCTACGAGGGAAGCGGCTACGTCTTCATCCAGGGTGGCTGGCGCAACAGCCTCTCCGCCATCGCTCGGCGGAACGAGCACGGGGCCGACCGGGTCGTTCGCAGCGAGCCCCCGGTCCAGCCGGGACGCAAGTACCACTGGACGCTCCGCCGCCAGGGCGGCTCCATCTCCTGGCTGGTGGACGGCACGCCGTTTCTCGCCCTCACCGATCCCGAGCCGCTGCGAGGCCCGGCCCAGCGCTACTTCGCCTTCTCCGGCTGGGAGGCGCCGGTGCACTTCGCCAATCTCCAGATCCGTCCGCTCTAGGGTTCCGGCTCGGCCACCAGGTCGAAGTCGGGCATCTCCGACTTGACGTAGTCGCGCATCCGGGCCACTAGCGCCGCCTCGATTTGCCGGGCCCGTTCGCGGGAGACGCCGAAATGGGTGCCGATGTCCTGGAGGGTCATGGGCTCCTCGGCGGTGAGCCGCTTGTCGAAGATGTACTTCTCCTTGCCCTCCAGCGTCTTGCCGAATGTCTCCAGCTTCTGCCGGAAGAGCTGCTTCAGCTCCTCGGAGGCGAGCCGTTCATCCACGGCCTGGATGCTGCTGCTGGGGAGAAGGCGCTCGGCACGCGTGGTGTCCCCGTCTTCCCCCACCGGGGCATCGATGGACACCTCATCCGGACCGAGCCGCTGGTCCATCTCCACCACGTCCTGCTCGGTCACGTGGAGCCGCTCGGCCAGGAGCTTGGGACTGGGCTCGAAGCCCTGCTGGAGAATACGCTGCTGCTCCTGGCGCAACTTGAAGAAGAGCTTCCGCTGGGCCTCGGTGGTTCCCAGCTTCACCATCTTCCAGTTGTCCATGATGTAGCGAAGGATGTAGGCGCGGATCCACCAGGCGGCGTAGGTGGAAAGCTTGACCCCCCGGTGGGGGTCGAACTTTTTCACCGCCTGCATCAGCCCGATGTTCCCTTCCTGGATCAGGTCGAGCAGGGAGAGGGGATTGCGGTGGTACTCGTGGGCCAGTTTCACCACCAGCCGGAGGTTCGCCGAAACCAGCCGGGCCGCGGCGTCGAGGTCGCCGGTGTCCCGGAAACGGCGAGCCAGCGCATTTTCCTCCTCGCGGGTAAGGAGCCGATGGCGCTGGACCTCGGCCATGTAAGCCGCCATCGGATCGGCGCGGGCCAGGCTCCGCTCGGAGGAAGGGCGCGGGGGCGGGGGCGGCTCGGCGTCCAGGGCCTCCAGCCCCGAGAGCTCCTCCGGGACGGGTTCGATCGGCTCGACCTCCGGCGACTGGAGATCGACCGGCTCGACCCCCTCCGCCTCCGACAGGTCGGTCGGTCTGGCCTCGCGGTCGGCTGACTCCTCCTTTGCGAGGACCGGCCTCTCCTGCTCCTCGACGACCGGACGGGGTGCGGCTCGGCGCGTTCGCGTCCGCGAGCCTGCACGGGCCGGACGCTTGGGACGGGCGGGTCCCTTTTTCTTCCGCGGAGGGGCCATGGAACACCAGATTGCCAGAGGTACTCCGAGGGATTAAGCCGCTGGCCAATGAGTGACAACCCGTCCGCGCCTGAGCGCGGCGAGATGGCTACGCCGGAACGGCCGAAAGAATATCTGGCCGACATCGGCTTCGACGACCTCGCTCTCTCGCCCGCCATCCGCAGAGCGCTGGCCGACCGTGGCTACCAGCATCCCACCCCGGTGCAGGCCCAGGCCTTCGACCCGATCATGCAGGGGAAGGATCTCATCGTCCGCAGCAAGACCGGGACCGGCAAGACCGCCGCCTTCGGTCTGCCCCTGCTGGAGAAGATGGACCCCGAGGACAAGGCCGTCCGGGCGCTGGTTCTCTGCCCCACCCGGGAGCTGGCCCTTCAAGTCTGCGCCGAGGTGGCGGATCTGGGGAAGTACAAGGGCATCCGGGTGGCGGCCATCTACGGCGGTGCGCCCATGCAGGCCCAGGAGGAGGCCCTGGAGAGTGGCTCGCCTATCGTGGTGGGAACACCCGGCCGCGTCTACGACCACATCCGCCGGAAGAATCTCAAGCTCGAGGGCTGCCGCCACGTGGTGCTCGACGAGGCCGACGAGATGCTGAACCAGGGCTTCTACGAGGAGGTCACCCGCATCCTCGACAAGCTGCCCAAGGATCGACAGGTGCTTCTCTTCAGCGCCACGGTCCCGCCGGAGATCCAGAACCTCATCAGTCAGTACACCACCTCGCCAGAGATGCTGATGCTCTCCGGCGACGTCCTCACCGTCGATCACATCCACCACATTCGATACGACGTCAGCGACGCCTACCCCAAGCCCCGCAACCTCATCTACCTGCTGGAGATGGAGGAGCCGGACAACGCCATCGTCTTCTGCAACACCCGCGACGACACCGCCCTGGTGACGGCAGTGCTGAACCGGAACGGTTTCGATGCCGAGCTGCTCAACGGCGATCTTCCCCAGAAGGAGCGGGAGCGGGTGATGGCCAAGGTGAAGCGCGGCGAGGTGGCCTTCATGGTGGCCACCGACATCGCCGCCCGAGGCATCGACATCTCCGACTTGCAGTACGTCATCAACTACTCCTTGCCAGAGGACCCGGCGGTGTACTTGCATCGGGTGGGACGGACCGGTCGCATCGGCAAGAAGGGAACGGCCATCAACCTCGTCTCTGGACGGGAGCTGGGGACCTTCACCGTGCTGGAGAAGCGCTACGGCATCGTCTTCGAGCAGCGGCAGATGCCCTCTCCGGAGGAGGCTCTGCAGCTATGGACCGAGCGCCATGTCCGGGAGATCAAGTCCTCATCCGCAAGCAGCGTCTACGAGGGCTTCCTGGGGCTGGCCGGTGCGCTGAAGCAGCGCTCCGACGCCGACGATCTGATCGCCTTCTTGCTCAAGTTCTTCTTCGGCCACCTCCGGATGGAGAAGGTTCAAGCGGCCGCAGCCCAGGCTGGAGCTGGGAGTGGCGAGCGGCCGCCCGAGCCCCGCCGGCGCGAGCGGGCTCGGGGCGAGCGCTCCGAGCGGCCGGAACGCGGTCCTCGACCGGGCCAGCGACGGGAGCGTCCACCCCGGCGCGACCGGCCCGGTGATGGCCCAGCGCCCGCCACCGAAAGCTCGAGTGCTGAGCAAACCCCCGGTCAGGTGCGGTTGTGGCTGAACCTGGGTAGCTCGGACAGCCTGGATGCGGCGGGCGTCGCCGCGGCCCTCGAAGAGCTCGGGGCACCGGCGGGCAAGCTGAAGCGGGTCGACCTGCGGCCAACCTACGCCTATGCCTTCGTCGCCGAGGAGGACGCCCCGGCCTTCGAGGCACTTTCCGGAAAGTCGCACGGTACCAAGACGCTCAAGGTGGAACGGGCCCGGCGCCGTTGACGGCGCACCAGCCCGGAGGGAACGCGATGAGTGAACGGCCCACTCCGGAATCGCTGCGGGCGGTGCCCCTGCTGGCCTCGCTCACGCCCGACGAGCTGCGCGGATTCGCCAGCTTGGCGCAGCTGCAGCGCGTCGCCGCGCAGCGGGCCCTTTTCCGGGAGGGAGATCCGTCCGACAGCCTGGTGCTGGTGCTCAGCGGCTCGGCCGAGGTGGTGAAAAAGGATCCGGGCGGCAAGCACCAAGTCCTGGCGGTGCTCTCCGCTCCGGCGGTGCTGGGGGAGATGACCGTGCTCGAGGCCGGAGCCCGCCGCAGCGCCTCGGCCCTGGCGCTCTCCCCGCTGGAGGCGGCATCGGTTCCCGGGGCTGAGCTCCGCGCGCGGATCGCAGCGGGGGAGGTGGTGTCTCTCAAGGTCGCCGCCGCCATCGCCCGGGTCCTGGCCCGGCGCCTGACGGACGTGGAAGCCCGGCTGGTTCAGCTACTCCAGGCGGTTCCCCACCTCGAGCAGCTGGCGGAGTTCCAGCGGGCGCTGGAGCGCTGGTCCGACTGATTCCCTTTCCACCATCCAGCGGCGAGGTCGTCGGGGGCCCAGGGGGCGGAAGGGATGGAACGAAAATCAACACCCGGGCACGGACGGCCTGTCCTCCTCGGGCCCGGGTCCCATCATCAGGGCGGGCGTCTTCCGAGGGAGGTCCGGTGCCCGGAGACCGTCAAACCCGGCTGCCAGAGGCGAAGCTTGGCGAGCAGCTGAACCCCCGGGCCGGCGTGGCAGGCGGCGTCGAGACAGCCCCCCACTCGGGCCTGAGCTCGGACGGTGACGGCGAGCGCGTCCGACGGGCCGAACTTCTCGACCAGGTCGGTGCAGCGATGGGGGCGGCCCCCACCCTCGGGGAACGGCTGCAGAGCTTGGCCTCGGTCGTCTTGCCTCGGCTAGGAGACCTGTGCGTGCTCGAGTTGTACCGTGCAGAAGGACCCGCTGAACGCTGGGTCCTCTACCCTTATGACAGCCCTCCCCGGGAGCTGCCGGCGACCGTGCAGGTGGATCCCAGCAGGGAGGTCGACGAGGGACCGGTGCAGCTCCTGGCCGGAACCGAGCGCCCCGCCAGCCCGGTCACCGCGGCCGGACCGCATGACTCTCCGAACGGAACCCGGCACATCCTCGATGCGCTGAAAGTGACGGCCTCGTTTTCGGCTCGGCTCTGGTCGCGAGGAAAGCTCGTTGGGGTCTTGACCCTGGGCTCCACCCAGCCCGGGTGGCGCTATGGGCAAGACGACCTTGTCCTCGGTGAAGGTCTTGCGGCCCGGGTGGCCCAGGCCCTGGACAGCGCCCATCTGTACAAGGACGCTCAGGACCAACTGCAGGTGCGGGACGAATTCTTGGCCATCGCCGCGCACGAGCTGCGGACGCCGACCAGTACGCTGCGCCTCCTGCTCCAGTCCATGCAACACCAGCTGCAGGCCTCGGAGCTCACCAGTGCAACCGTGGAACGTCTCCAGCGCACATTGGCCAAGTCGGTGGAGCAGTGTGATCGCCTGGTCAAGTTCGGCGAGCGAGTGCTCGACGTGTCGCAGATCCGGACCGGCACGCTCACCCTGCGAACCCGGGAAATCGACTTGGTGGAGTTGGTCAAGCAGGTGGTCAACCAACTTGAAGGAAGATTGCTCCACGCGGGCTGCACTCTCGAGCTGAACGCTGATGCGCCGATCGTCGGCCGCTGGGATCAGGTTCGCCTGGAGGAAGTGCTGATGAACCTGCTCGAGAACGTGATCAAATACGCCCCAGGATCCCTGGTGACGGTGGAGGTGACGGGGACGTCCGACGCCGCGCGGCTGCTGGTGAAGGACAACGGGCCAGGCATCACCCCAGGCCAAGAGCAACGGATCTTCGAGCCCTTCGAGCGGGCGGCCTCGGTGGACAGAGGCGGAGGCTGGGGGTTGGGGCTGTACGTCTGTCGGCGCGTCGTCGAGGCGCACGGCGGGAGCATCCACGTCGAACGGGCTTCGGGAAGGGGCGCGGCTTTCGTCATCGAGCTACCGCGCGGTGGAGACCAGCACGACTTGGGCGCAGCACAGTCCGCAAACGCAGTATGACGGAGCGGTGGCTGTCGGCGGCTCCGCGTTACGACGAACACGAGGTCACCAGCGCAATGAGCGAAGACGAACGCGAGCGGCGCACCGTCCGTCTGCCTACCCAGGTCCCCGGGTTGGACACGGTCATGGAAGGCGGCCTCTTCCACGGCGGGGTCTACATGGTGATGGGCCTCCCCGGAGCGGGGAAGACCATCCTCGGAAGCCAGATCTGCTTCGAGCACGTGAGGTCGGGCGGGAAGGCGCTCTACCTCACTCTCCTCACCGAATCGCACGCCCGGCTCATCTCCAGTCTGCGCGAGATGGAGTTCTTCGAGCCTTCTTTTCTCGCCAACGGGTTGTCATATCTGAGCGGCTACCAGGCGCTGGAGAGCGAAGGGTTGGAGGGGTTGCTGAGCCTCATCCGCGGAGCGGTCAGAGACCACCAGGCGACGTTCCTGGTCATCGACGGTCTGGTCACCAGCACCACCAACAACGGGTCAAACGTCGCGCTCAAGAAGTTCATCCACCAGATGCAGATCTTCGTGGAATTGATGGGCTGCACGACGCTGCTGCTCACGGGGGCCCGCAACGGAGAGACCAACTACGCCGAACAGACGATGGCTGATGGCCTGATCCGGCTCAGCACCATCCGCGCTGGCATGCGAGCGGTGCGAGAGCTGGAGGTCCTGAAACACCGGGGCAGCCCCTCTCTGCTGGGCGCACATTCCTTCGAGATCTCCAAGGTGGGCATCAGCGTCTACCCCCGAACGGAGGCGGCGGTGGGGAGAGTGGCGGTGGGCTACTCGCAGCCCGGCACCATCAGCACCGGGATCGCCAGTCTGGATGAAATCTTAGGTGGAGGCCTGCTCGGCACTTCGAGCACCTTCGTGCTCGGCGCCCCCGGCAGCGGGAAGACCTCTCTGGGGCTCCATTTCCTCGATGCCGGCGCCCGGGCAGGTGAACAGGGCCTCTATTTCGGGTTCTTCGAGCAGCCAGAACGGGTGCGTTCCAAGGCACAGCTTCTTTCGCTCCCGTTCGACGACCACGTCCGGAGGGGCATCGTGGAGATTCTCTGGCGGGCTCCCCTGGAGCAGCTAGCCGACGCGCTGTCCCAGACGCTTCTCGAGACCGTGGATCGACGGGGCGTGCGACGTCTCTTTCTCGACGGATTGGCAGGCCTGTGCGAGGGGATCCTGTACCCCGAGCGGGTCCGGGCCTTCGTCACCGCGCTGCTCAATGCCTTGCAGGCCAAAGGCGTCACGACCCTGGTGGCCGACGAGACGGAGCAGCTGTTCGGTCCCTATCCGGACTCGTCTGTGCGGGGCATCGGATCGGTCGTCGACAACATCATTTTTCTCCGCTACGTCGAGCTCCGCTCCCAGCTTCGGCGGCTCATCTCGGTAATGAAGGTCCGCCAGGGCCCCTACGACAGCTCACTCCGGGAGTTCTCGATTGGACCCACGGGCTTCCAGGTGGCGTCCACCTTCGAGAGTGCTGAAGCCATTCTCTCGGGTCTCGCCAGGCCCATTCTGGATCCGAATGTCGCCAAGCCTGCGAGGCGCAAGCGGAACTGAGCGATGAAAACCATCCTCATCGTCGATGACGAATTCGGTATCGTCGACGTCCTGAGCGAAACGCTCGAGGCCGAGGGTTACCGTGTGGTCACGGCGGCCAACGGTAAGCAGGGGCTGGAGCGGATCATCGAGGTGCGGCCGAATCTTGTGATCCTGGACGTGATGATGCCCCTACTCGACGGCTTGGAGATGCTCGGACGCCTCCGCTCAGACGCTGCCCACCGTGACCTCGAGGTGATCGTCATGAGCGCAGCCCCACCGCCCCGTGGCCAGGAGAAGCTCCTGAGCAACGTGTCCGGGTTCTTGCGCAAGCCGTTCGAACTTCAGGACCTCTTGAAGATGGTGCGCCTGCTTCTCGATTCGGACGAGCAGCAGGCCCGGTAGCCGTCGCCTCACCGGTTGGCCATCGGCTCCGCCCGGGCGCGCATCACCCTGGTGGCTCAGGCCTCGATGATCGGGCCCCGGGCGACCGCCTCGCGCAGCGCCCGGACTCCGGCACCCGGGCCCCCGGGATGATCGAAGACGCAGGTCCCGGCAACGAGCACATTGGCTCCGGCCGCCACCGACAGCGGACCGGTGGTCAAGTCCACCCCTCCATCCACTTCCAGCTCGCAGCCCGGCGCTCGCTGGGCCAGCAAGGCCCGGGCGCGGGTCAGCTTGGGGAGCACCGAGTGGATGAATTTCTGGCCGCCAAAACCAGGGTTCACCGTCATCAGCAGCAAGAGATCCAGCCCCTCGACCACCTCCTCGACAGTGGACAGCGGCGTCGAGGGATTGAGTCCCACCCCGGTGGCTTTGCCGAGATGACGGATCTGCTCCAGGGCCCGGTTGAGGTGCGGGGTGGCCTCCTGGTGGAGGATGAGCAGGTCGCCGCCGGCTTTGATGAAATCGGCCGTGTAGCGTTCCGGCCGGTCGATCATGAGGTGGATCTCCAGTGGGAGCTTGGTGCCGCGGCGCATGGCCTCGACGATGGGGATGCCCAGGCTCAGGTTGGGGACGAACGAGCCATCCATCACGTCGATGTGGAAGCGGTCGGCTCCGCCCTGCTCGGCGTCGGCCACCTGCTCGCCGAGGCGCCAGTAGTCGGCTGCCAGGATGGAAGGAGCGATCTTCACCCGGTGGACTGGCCTAGCCCGGCCGCGGCCGCCGGTCTACCAGGAACGTCAGCCGCCCGTTGAGGAGCTGAATGCCGCGCGCCGGGACCTCCTGCACCCCAGCCTCCCCATGAAGAACCTGGTTCACCCTGGCCGGTGAGAGCCTCGCGCACTATTCCTCATCGAAGGCAGCGCAGTGCGCCGCTCCCCAGAGTGCCGCCCGATCCTCCAGGACCACCCGCACCGGCATCGTCTCCAGCAGGCCCCGCATCCTTCCCTTGTTCAAGAAGGCGGCGAGAAAGAGCTCGGGGTCACGGAGCTTGGCCACGATCTTGGGGGCGATCCCCCCGCCGAGAAACACGCCACCGGTCGCCAGCATCAAGAGGCCGAGATTGCCCGCCGCGGCACCGTAGACGGTGACGAAGAGGTCCAGGGCCGCGACGCAGACCGGATCCTTGCCCTCCAGCCCGCACTGGGTAATGACCTTCCCGCGGTCCTCGGTGGCAAAACGTTCGGTGAGCCAGGACGGCTCCGGGGAGCCCGAGCGCTGCCGGAAGAAGTTGTAGTTGTTGACCAGCCCCTTGCCGGACAGCACCCGTTCGGCGCTGACCCGCCCCATGGTCTGGCCGATGAATTCGAGCAGCTCGAACTCGAGTCGGTTGCGCGGGGAGAAATCGGCGTGGCCGCCCTCGCTTGCAAAGGGGTGGTGTCGATGGCCGTCCCAGTAGAGGCCGGCCGCGCCCAGCCCTGTCCCCGCCGAGAGAATGGCCTGGTTCCCGATTGCGCCCGGAGCCCCGGTCTGGAGCACGGCAAAGTTCTCCGGCTTCAGGTGCCGCAGCCCGTAGGC
The DNA here is from genome assembly GCA_046725335.1 of Myxococcota bacterium. GTDB lineage: Bacteria > Myxococcota > Myxococcia > Myxococcales > Myxococcaceae > RPRB01. The sequence continues at coordinate 12,494 of JBKOYI010000067.1, forward strand.
GTTGGCTTTCAGGTCGTTGAGCAAGGTCACCCGCGGGACGGAGAGGATCTCCGCCAGCTGGCGGGCCTCCACCACCCAGGGGAGGTTGGGCGTCTCGCTGCGGCCGTCCTTCACCGGGCCGGCAAGTCCAACCGCAGCGGCGGTGGCGTGCGGCTGGACTTCCTCCACGAATCGCCGGACGATCGATGCAAGGTCCGGCGCCGAGTGGCTCGGGTAAATCTTCTCCTCTGCCAGCACCAGCTGGTCGCCCTGGACCTCGAAGGTCGCCAGTCGGGCGTGGGTGCCGCCGATGTCGCCGGCGACGATCACGCCCCGAAGTTCTCCCAGTGTCGGCCGTCCCGCTTGAGCAGCTCGTCGGCCTCCTTGGGGCCCCAGCTTCCAGCCTCGTAGTTGGGGAAGCTCCGCGGAGGGAGGGCCTTCCAGACGTCGAGGATGGGCTGGACCATGGCCCAGCCAGCTTCTACCATGTCCGCCCGCTGGAAGAGCGTGGCATCGTCGATCATCGCGTCGTAGAGCAGCGTCTCGTAACCAGTGCTGGAGACCTTTCCGAAGTAGTCGACGTAATCGAAGTCCATCTCCACCGCGCCCACCGTCAGCACCGGCCCGGGCACCTTGGCCCCGAATCGCAAGGAGATGCCCTCCTTGGGTTGGATGTGGATGTAGAGCCGGTTGGTGGTGAGTCGGTCCACCGAGGTGTGCTGGAACAACATCGCCGGCGCGTGCTTGAACTGGATGACGATCTCCGTCACCCGCTTGGGCAACCGTTTCCCGGTCCGGACGTAGAAGGGCACCCCGCCCCACCGCCAGTTGTCGACCTGAAAGCGGATGGCCACGAGGGTCTCGGTGTCGCTGGTGGGCGAGATCTTGTCCTCCTCCCGGTAGCCGCGGACCCGTTTCCCCTCGATCTGGCCCGCACCGTACTGGCCGCGCACCGCATCATGGAGCACGGCCTCCGGGCTGATCGGCTCGATGGAGTTGAGCAGCTTCACCTGCTCGTCCCGGACGGCATCGGGGCTGAAGGAGATGGGAGGCTCCATGGCCACCAGGCTGATCAGCTGGGCGATGTGGTTGGGGGTCATGTCCCGCATGGCCCCGGCGCTGTCGTAGTAGCCGCCGCGCCCTTCCACGCCCATCTCCTCGGCCACGGTGATCTGGACGTGGTCGACGTAGTTCCGGTTCCAGATGGGCTCAAACATCCCGTTCCCGAACCGGAACACCAGGAGGTTCTGGACCGTCTCTTTGCCCAGGTAGTGGTCGATGCGAAAGATCTGGCGCTCGCCCACCATGGACTTGATGGTCCGGTTCAGCTCCACCGCCGTGGGCAGATCGTGTCCGAAGGGCTTCTCGATGACCACCCGGCGCCAGCGCCCGCTCTCCTCACGGGCCAGTCCAGCCTTTCCAAGATTCTGGATGATGGGAGCGAAGAAGGTGGGAGCGACCGAGAGGTAGAAGAGGTAGTTGCCGGGCGCCCCCACCTGGGCGTCGGTCTTGGCCAGGAACTCGCGGAGTGCGACGTAGGACTCGGGCTTGGTGGCATCAGCGGCGAAGTAGAAGATGCGCTCGGACAGCGCCGACCAGGCCGCCCGCATCGGGTCGCTCCCCAAGCTCTTGTCGTCCGGCTTCACCTCCTCGCGGAACTGGGCGTGGCTCATCTGCGTCCGGGCCACTCCCACCACCGCCAGGTTGCGGGGAAGGAACCCGCCATTCTGCAGATTGAGAATGGCGGGGATGAGCTTGCGCTTGGTCAGGTCTCCGGAGGCTCCGAAGATGACCAGCAGGCAGGGATCGGCCGTGCGGTTGTGGGTGGGGGTGAGGGTGGTGGTCTGAGGCTTGTCCATTACTAGGGCTCCACCTTGGGCTCGACGTGGCCCCCGAACCCCTTGCGCATGGCCGAGAGGAGCTTTTCCGAGAAAGTGTGCTCCTGACGCGAGCGGAAGCGGGCATAAAGCGCGGAGGTGAGCACCTCGGCCGGAACCGCTTCGTCGACCGCCGCCTGGATCGTCCACCGCCCCTCCCCCGAGTCCTCCACGTACCCGGAGTAGTCAGCGAGGGTAGGGTCCTTGGCCAGGGCGATGCTGGTCAAGTCGAGGAGCCAGCTGGAGATGACGCTTCCGCGGCGCCATAGCTCGGCGACGTCGGCGAGGTTCAGCTCGTAGCGAATGTCCTCCGGGAGGGCCGAGCTGGTGGCGTTCTTGAGGATGTCGAACCCTTCGCCGTAAGCCTGCATGATTCCGTATTCGATGCCGTTGTGAATCATCTTCACGAAGTGGCCCGCTCCCGAGGGGCCACAGTGGAGGTAGCCCTGTTCCGCCGTCCCCTTGCCGTCACGGCCGGGAGTGGCGTCGATGTCGCCCTTGCCCGGGGCCAGGGTTCGCAGCACCGGCGCAATTTCTTGGACCGCATCCTTGGGTCCGCCCACCATCAGGCAGTACCCGCGCTCGACGCCCCACACCCCGCCGCTGGTGCCGGCGTCGACGTAGCGGATGCCGCGCTTGCCGACTTCCTTGGACCGGCGGACGTCGTCTTTGAAGAAGGAATTTCCACCGTCGATGATGATGTCCCCGCTCTCCATCAGCTCGGCCAGCGCCTTCACCGTCTCTTCGGTGGGTCCACCGGCCGGCACCATCACCCAGACTGCCCGGGGCTTTTGCAGCTTCTTCACCAGCTCGTCCAGGGTGGCCGCCCCGCCAGCGCCCTCTTTCACCAGCCCGGCCACCGCCTGGGGGCTCCGGTCGTAGACGACGCAGCTGTGTCCGCCCTTCATCAGCCGGCGAACCATGTTTCCGCCCATTCGGCCGAGGCCGATCATCCCGATCTGCATGGTGTGGCTCCTACTGTGTGGTGCTGCAGCCAGTTGCTAAATCGCTTGGATCACCGAATCGCGCAGGAGCTTCAGCCCCGACTGCAAATCACCCCGGAGGTGGATCCGCAGGGCACGGCGCTTGCGCTCGGCCAGGACCTGAAAGTCGCCCCGGGCCTGAGCGGCCTTGACGATTCCGAAGGTGTACTTGTGTCCCGGGACCGGCAGCTGAACCGGGTCATCGCAGGTCACCTGAAGGAAGACGCCGGAGTTTGCCCCACCCTTGTAGGCCTGGCCGGTCGAATGCTGGAACCGCGGACCGAAGCCAAGGCAGGTGGCGACACGCTTGCCGTCGCGCGCTGCCAACCGGGCGGTCTGGAGCACCGCCTCCGTCTCGGCCGTCATCGGGATGTAGGCCAGCAGAGCCAGGTAATCCCCGGGCCCAAGACGCCCCAGGTGCGTTCGCAGCACATCGACCAAGCGCTTGCCGCCACGGAGAGCGGCGGCGTTGGCCTCGTCAGCGTAGAGCAGCACCGGACCCTCCTCCAGGAAGGGTCGCTCGTCGGGGAGGGCCCCGGTCTTCTCGTAGGCGTCGGTCAGTGCGCGGGCCGCGACTTTGGCCGCCTCCACATCCGGCTGATTGAAGGCGTTGATACCCAGCAACGAGCCGGCCACCGCAGTGGCGATTTCCCAGCGGAAGAACTCCTGGCCGAGGGCATACCGGTCCTCCACCCCGATGCGGACCAGCGGGTGCCCCGCTTTCGCCAGCGCCTCGACAGCGGCGTCCTGGGCGGCATCCGGCTCGGGCTGCAGACGGAGGTAGACGAAGAGCCGGTCCGCTCCGTACCGGTCCGGCGCACCGACCGACTCGCGGTCCACCGGGATGAGGCCCTTGCCCTGTTTCCCGGTGGACTCGGCCAGAAGCTGCTCCAGCCAGGCGCCGAGGTCGCCGATGCCCGGACTGGTCACCAGGGTCACCTTGTCTCGTCCGCTTCGTCCAAGAGTGCCCAGGACCGCCCCCAGCAGGCCGCCCGGGTTCTTCGAGGCCAACACGCTCCCGGCGCAGGCTCGAATCATGGTGAGCGTGCTTCCCAGGAAGCGCGGCAGGTCGACGCCCATGATCGCCGCCGGGACCATCCCGAAGTTGGACAGGGCGGAGTAGCGCCCACCGATGCTGGGCCGGCCGTGGAACACGGCCCGGAATTGATGCGCGCGCGCCACCGACTCCATCTTCGATCCAGGGTCGGTGATGGCCACGAAGTGCCGGCCCGCCTTCTCCGCCCCCACGGCCTTGACCGTCAGGTTCCAGAAAAACTCGAAGAAGATGTTCGGCTCGAGTGTGCTCCCGCTCTTGCTGGAGACGATGAAGAGCGTGCTGGCCGGAGGGGCGCGCCGGGCGACCGACTGGACTTGCACCGGGTCGGTGGAATCGAGGATGTGCAGCCTGGGCGCCCCCGGCACTGGACCGAAGGTCAACGACATCACCTCGGGGCAGAGCGAGCTGCCGCCCATTCCCAGCAGAAGCGCCTGCTCGAATCCGTCTGCCCGGACTCCCTCCAGGAAGGACTGCAGCTCGGGACTGACCGGCGTCTGGGGATCGACGACGTCCAGCCAGCCCAGCCATTTCCCTTCGTCGTAGTTGGTCCACAGCGAGGCGTCGCGGTCCCACAGCCGCTGCATCTTTCGGCCTCGGTCCCACTCCGCCAGCGTCCGATCCACCTCGAGCTGGAGCTTTTCTGGAAGCTGGAGCGAGATCTCGTTCACGAGCGGCGCTCCCCGCCAGCACGGAGACGCGCCCCCACCGCGGCCAACAGCTCCTGGAAGCTGGCGTCGAAGGACTTCACTCCGTCCTCGACCAGCTGGTCGGTGATGGCCTTCATGGAGATTCCCGACTCCTCGAGCTTGCGCATGGTGGTGTCGGCGGCGTCGATGCCCTGGTCCAAGGTGCGTCGAGGGTTGCCGTGGTCGCGGTAGGCATCGAGCGTGGCCGGGGGGACGGTGTTGACCGTGTCTGGGCCGATCAGCTCCTCGACGTACAGGATGTCGGAGTACTTCGGATTCTTCGTGCCGGTGCTGGCCCACAGGACCCGCTGAGTCTGGGCCCCCTTGTCGGCCAGGGCCTTCCACCGTGGGGTGGAGAAGATCTGGAGGTAGCGCCGGTAGGTTTGCTTGGCGTTGGCGATGGCCACCCTGCCCGCCACCTCGGCGAAGAGTGCCTTCTGAGCGGGTGTCGCTCCGGCCTTCTCGCGCGCGGCGATGGTCTTCTCCACCAGAGCATCGATCCGGCTGACGAAGAAGCTGGCCACCGAGGCGAGGTGGGAGATGTCCTCTCCTCGGGCCGCCCGCTTCTCCAGGCCGCGCTGGAAGGCCTCGGTCACCGCCACGTAGGCGTCCTGGCTGAAGAGCAGGGTGATGTTGATGTTGATTCCTTCGGAGATGGCCTGCTCGATGGCCGGTAAGCCCTCCACCGTCCCGGGAATCTTGACCATCACGTTCGGTGTGCCCACCGCCTTCCACAGCCGGCGGGCCTCGACCAGGCTGGCCTGGGTGTCATGGGCCAGGGTGGGCGACACCTCGATGGAGCAGTACCCATCGCGACGCTTGGTGGCCTCCCAGACGGGGCGAAAGATTCGGGTGGCATCGCGGATGTCACGGACCGCGAGTGCCTCGAACACCTCGCCGGGGCCAGCGCCCTTGGGGGCCCACTCCCGGAAGAGATCATCGTAGTCCTCACTCTCCGCCACCGCCTTCTGGAAGATGGTGGGATTGGAGGTCAGGCCTTTGAGCCCGTCGTCGCGAATCAGCCGTTCCAGCTCGCCGCTGGTGATCAGATTCCGTCGCATGTAGTCCAGCCAGATGCTCTGGCCCAGCTCGCCGAGTTTTCTCAGGGGATTCATGGCTGCTCCTTCGACCGGCGCCGTCCCAGCGCCTTGACCTTGCCCACTTGCCGCTCGTGCCGCTCTTGATGTCTGTAACGGGCGCCCAGGAACGTCTTCACCCGATCATCAGCCCGGGCCATCCCAGTTCCGATGCCCATGGGGTGTCACTTCCCCTTTCCGAGCTGCTCCTTGGCTGCAGCCACGACATGGTCGACGGTGAAGCCGAAGTGGGGCAGCAGGTCCTTGATCGGTGCCGAGGCACCAAAACCCCGCATGCCCAGGATGGCGCCGGTCTGCCCGACATGCCTTTCCCAGCCGAACACTGCCGCCTGCTCCACCGCCACCCGCGCCGTCACCGAGGACGGCAGAACCGACTCCCGGTACTCGGGGGGCTGCAGGGCGAACAGTTCCCAGGAGGGCATACTCACCACCCGGGTGCGGATGCCCTCGGCCTTGAGCCGCTCATGGGCTTCCACGCAGAGGCGCACC
>JBKOYI010000064.1:0-9489 GCA_046725335.1 Myxococcota bacterium
CCCTACAAGTACGAGGGAACCTGTCGCAACCGAACCGAACCAGTCCCGGGGCGCACGGCGGTGGTGCGCTTCCGGAAGCCGGATACCGACGAGACCTTGACCTTCACCGACCGGGTGATCGGGAAGATTTCCAAGCAGTCCAGTGACCTGGACGACTTCGTGATGCTCCGGGCCGATGGCATCCCCCTCTACAACTTCGGCGCGGTGGTGGACGACCAGGCCATGGCCATCACCCTGGTCATCCGCGGGCAGGAGCACATCAACTCGACGTTCCCGCAGCTCCTGGTTTACCGGGCACTGGGGGGCGCGCCGCCCGAGTTTGCCCACCTGCCACTGATCCTCGGGCCCGACCGCGAAAAGCTGAGCAAACGGCGGCATCCGGAGGCGGACGTGATGCTGCACAAGCGCAACGGCATCCTCCCCGAGGGGCTGCTGAACTTCATCGTCCGGTTGGGATGGAGCCACGGGAACGAGGAGATCATCTCCCGCGAGCAAATGGTGCAGTGGTTCGGTTTCGACCACGTGGGAAGCACCTCCGGGGTCTGGAACCCGGACAAGCTGCTCTGGCTCAACCAGCACTACTTGAAGACCTTGCCGGTGGAGGACGTGGCGGCCCGGCTGGTGCCCTTCCTCGAGGAGCGCGGCTTGAAGGCTCGGGGAGACCCCCGGCTACCGCGGGTGGTGCTGGCGCTACGCGAGCGCAGCAAGACGTTGGTGGAGATGGCCGAGCTGGCCCGTCCCTTCTTCGCCGAGAGCGTGGCGGTGGACGAGAAGGCGGCGGCGAAGCACCTCGATGCGAGCGGCAAGGCCTTGCTGGGGAAGGCGCGCCAGGCGTTGGCGGCCGTGTCGCCCTGGTCGGCCCCGGCCATCGACTCGGCGCTCAAGGCCGTCGCCGAAGCCGCTGGAGTGGCACTGGGGAAAGTGGCCCAGCCCGTCCGGGTGGCGGTGACCGGGTCGACGGTGAGTCCGGGCATTGGCGAGACCCTGGAGCTGATCCGGAAGGAAGCTTCCCTGGGGCGCATCGACGCGGCGCTGCGTTAGAGTCCCCGGCCCTCCATGCCTCGCCTTGACACCCCAGGGGTCGATTTCTATAAGCCGCGCCCGGCGTGGTGGGCGCTGGTGGCGGTGTTGTTGGCCGGCGCAGCGCAGGGCGAGGTGCTGGACGGGGTGCAGCTGCCCGACCGAACGTCGAAGGTGGGCGAGCGGCGTTACCGGGTGCCGCAGGACTGGGAGAACACCCTGAAGTACTTCAAGACGGTCTACCCGCTGGGGTCTTACCCCCGGCGGCTGATCGCCAACCAGCCGGGCGTGAAGGCGATTCACATCGTCAACCCGGAAGGGAAAGGTTGGGCGGGCCTCAACGTCTACGAGGCTAACGAGGAAGTTCGGGTGTACGTCGTCCCGCCGGAGGGAGTGCCGGCGAAGGCGCCGAAGAAGAAGCAGGACACGAAGTCGAAGAAGAAGTCGTAGTCGTCGGTTCTTGGGGAATCGTCTAACGGCAGGACGGCAGACTCTGGATCTGTCTATCTAGGTTCGAATCCTAGTTCCCCAGCTTTTCCCCCAGTAGTGAAGGTGGCCGACCGTAGGGCGTCCTGTCACTCCGTCGCCGCGTGCGCCAACCGGGAACGCGCCAGCCGACAGATGCGTCGAGGGCAGGTGGATGCGGCTTGAGACCGGCGCCTCGACCCCCCACTGTGAGCCGCGATGAACGCGCCACGCCCGATCGACCCCGCAGCTCCCGTCCCGGGCGGGGGCTGAGGCCGAAACCACCCGAATGTTCTGGGGAACACTGCTCGGCGCGTTCTCGCGCCATCGCGCACGGCCTGACCTTCTCTCCGGCCCGATCCGGGGCGAGCTGCTGGGCGTCGAGGGGCTCACCGAGCACGCCCGCACCGTCGCCCGTCGCCAGCACCTCCGGCCCCGCCGGCGCACCGGACGCATCGGCCCGCTGCTGAACCGGCTCGACGGCACCCTCTCCATCCTCGAGGACGCGCACACCCGGATCGCCGCCCAGTCGGCTGCGCTCGACGTCGGTCCGGCCGGAGAGTGGCTGCTCGACAACTTCTACGTCGTCCGGGACCACATCGCAGAGGTCCGCCTCAATCTTCCGCGCGGGTACTACGGGGAGCTGCCCGACCTCTCCGACGGTCCGCTCGCCGGTTACCCGCGGGTCTACGACCTGGCGATCGGTCTCATCTCCCACTCCGAGGGGCGCCTCGACGCAGAGAACATCGGCGCCTTCACCACCGCGTTCCAGGAGGTGGCACCGCTCGCCATCGGCGAGCTCTGGGCGCTGCCGGCGATGCTCCGGCTCGGGCTGGTGGAGAACGTGCGTCGGATGACGCTGCGCACCGTTCAGCGTCTCGAGCAACTCGCCCTGGCCGACCAGTGGGCGCGCCGCCTCCGCGCAGCCGACGCCGCGGGGCCGGTGGAGCTGGTCGACGCCGTCCAGGGCTTCATCGGCGATCACCCCGCGCTGACCGCGGAGCTCGTCTCGCGGTTGCGCGCGCAGCTGCGCCAGCTCGAAGCCACCGCCACCGCCATGAGCTGGCTCGATCGCTGGCTCGACGACGAGGGCCATGGCGCCGAGGAGTCCGCCGCCCGCGCCACCCAGCGGCTTGCCCTCACCCAGGTGATGATGGCGAACAGCATCACCAGCCTCCGCACGCTGGGGGGGATGGACTGGCCCGAGTTCGTCGAGGCGCAGAGCGTGCTCGAGGCGGCGCTCCGCCTTGACCCGGCGGGGATCCATCCCCGGATGACGTTCGAGACGCGCGATCAGTACCGGCACGTGGTCGAGCGGCTCGCCCGCAGGACCGGACGACCCGAGGAGCAGGTCGCGGCGACCGCGGTGGATCTCGCCCGGCGCTCGCCGCAAGACCCGTCGGCTGCCAGCTCCCACGTGGGGTTCTTCCTGCTCGGCGCCGGCCGGGCGACGCTCGAGCAGTCCGTCGGCTACCGGCCTCCCCTGGGCGAGCGCCTGCTCCGGGCCGCCCGGCGCCACCCCGACCTGGCGCTGGGGGTCAGCGCCATGCTCGGCACCGCCGCGGCCCTGGCGGCACTCCTCTGGATGGCCGGAGCGGAGGCCCGTCCCGCCTGGCTCCTGCTCGTCCTCCTCGCCCTGCTCCCGGCCAACGAGGTGGCGCTCAACGTCATCCAGCAGCTGATCACCAGCTTCCTCCGGCCGCAGCGCTTGCCCAAGCTCGACTTCCGCGAGAGCGGCGTCCCCGCCGAGTCACGCACCGCGGTGGTGATGCCCACGCTCCTCTCCAGCGTCGAGTCGGTGGAGCAGGCCCTGGAAAATCTCGAGGTGCAGTTCCTCGCCAACCGCGGAGCGAACCTCCACTTCGTGGTGCTCGGGGATTTCACCGACGCGCCGACCGAAGTGCAGGAAAGCGACGCCGCCATCGTGCAGGCCGCCATCGCCGGGGTGACCGCCCTCAACGCGCGCTACGGGCCGGAGGGCAACGCCTTCTACCTTCTCCACCGCCCGCGCCGCTTCACCGCCCAGCAGGGAGTGTGGATGGGCTGGGAGCGGAAGCGGGGAAAGCTCGCCGACTTCAATCACCTCGTCCGCACGGGCGCGGAGGGTGCGTTCTCGGTCGTGCTCGGGGACCTCGCGGTGCTGCGCGGCGTTCGGTACGTCATCACCCTCGACGCGGACACCATCCTCCCTCCGGAGACCGCTCCGCTCCTGGTGGGCGCGATGGCCCACCCTCTCAACCGCGCCGGCTTCGATGCGGCCGGCGCGCGGGTGGTGCGGGGCTACGGCATCCTGCAGCCGCGGGTCGGCGTCTCGCTCCCCAGCGCCAACCGCACCCGCTTCGCGGCCATCTACTCCGGCCACCCCGGTGTGGACCCGTACACCACCGCGGTCTCGGACATGTACCAGGACCTCTACGGTGAGGGCAGCTTCACCGGGAAGGGCATCTACGAGGTCGACGCCTTCGAGCAGGCGACCCACGGTCGATTCCCGCCCAACACGCTCCTCTCGCACGATCTCATCGAAGGCTGCTTCGCCCGCGCCGGGTTGGCGACCGACATCCAGGTGTTCGACGACTATCCGTCGAGCTACCTGACCTGGACCCGGCGCAAGCACCGGTGGATTCGCGGCGACTGGCAGCTCCTCCCCTGGACGCGCCGCACCATCCCCGGTCCCGGCGGCCCGGCGAGGAATCCGCTCCCGACGATCTCGCTCTGGAAGGTCATCGACAACCTGCGCCGCAGCGTGGTGGAGCTCGCCCAGCTGGCGTTCCTGGTCGCGGGCTGGACGGTGGTTCCCGGCTCTCCCCTGCGCTGGACGGGGCTCCTCGTCCTTGCCGTGGCCGCACCGTGGATCGTCACCCTGCTCCTTGGCGCGCTCCGTCCGCCGCTCGACCGCTCGTGGCGCGCCTACTACGCGGCGATCGGCCGTGACGCGGTGACCAGCGCCCGGCAGCTCGGCCTGGCGCTGGTCTTCCTTCCTCACCAGGCGTGGATCTCCGCCGACGCCATCGTGCGGACGCTGTGGCGGATGGGGGTCTCCCGGCGAAATCTCCTCGAGTGGCAGACCGCGTTCCAGTCCGAAGGCTCCGGGTCTTCCTCGGCGCGCGCCATCTGGCGCGCCATGTGGCCCTCGGTGCTGCTCTCGGCCGGGCTCTTCCTCGCGCTGCTCGTTCGTCACCGCGCCGATGGCGGGCCGTGGATCCTGGGCTGCGCCGTGCTCGCCGGGGCGTGGGTCTGCGCGCCCCAGGTCGCCCGCTGGCTGAGCCAATCTCCGAGGCGTCGAGAACGCAGGCTCGCCCCCGCGCTGAGGACCGACGCGCTTCGCTATGCCCTCCTGCACTGGCGGTTCTTCGAGCGCTTCGTCACCGCCGAGACCCACTGGCTGGCACCGGACAACGTCCAGGAGGGCCCGGCCCCGGTGGTGGCGATGCGGACCTCACCCACCAACATCGGCCTGCAGCTGCTGGCGATCACCAGTGCCCACGACCTGGGCTTCCTCCCGCTCGAGGAGATGGTGTCGCGGCTCGAGCGGGCCTTCGCATCGCTTGAGCGGCTGCCCCGGTTCCGGGGCCACCTCTACAACTGGTACGACCTCCACGACCTCCGGGAGCTCGCGCCGGCGTACGTGTCGACGGTGGACAGCGGCAACCTGGCCGGCCTGCTCATCGCCGTGCGCCAGGCTTGCCTGGGCATCCCCGACGAGCCGGTCTTCGATCGACGCGCGTGGCGGGCCGCCGAGACCGCCCTGGGCATGGTGGGCGCAACCGCCAGCGCCCGGATCGAGGCGAAGCTCCGGCTGGCGCGCTCGGCCCTGGCGGCGGCGGAGCGGGCCACCGACCTCGCGGCGGGACTGGATGGCGTGCTCGGGCAGCTGGAGGAGCTGGAGCAGGCCATCGCCGCGGCGCGGGAGCCTCACGCCCCGCTCGGGGCCGCCTCGGAGTGGACCGCGTGGACGCGCCGGCTGGTCGCCGAGCAGCGGCGCCGGGTGGAGGGGTTGGAGACGACGGGGGGCGTCGGCCGGCTCGGCGAAGCGACCCGCGTCTTCCCGACGCTTCGCGCTCTCTCGGCCAAGACGCCGCGGGCCGCGGAGCTCGTCGAGCGCCTGGAGGCCCTGGCCGCCAGCGCCAGCCGCCACGCGAGCGCGATGGACTTCAGCTTCCTGTACGACGCGCAGCGCGCGCTCTTCTCCATCGGATACCAGCTCACCAGCCACACCCTGGACCCGTCGTACTACGACCTCCTGGCCTCCGAGGCGCGGCTGGCCAGCTACGTGGCCATCGCCAAGGACGACGTCCCGGTGGACCACTGGTTCCACCTGGGACGCGAGCTGTCGCGCGCCGCCGGGGAGACCGCCCTGATGTCCTGGAGCGGGACGATGTTCGAGTACCTGATGCCGCTCCTATTGATGCGCTCCTTCCCTGAGACCCTCCTCGACCAGACCTACCGGGGAGCGGTCCGGCGCCAGATCGCCTACGCCGCGGGCCACGCGGTGCCCTGGGGCATCAGCGAGAGCGGCTACAACGTCCGCGATCGCTTCGGGACGTACCAGTACCGGGCCTTCGGGGTGCCGGACCTGGCGCTCAAGCGAGGACTCGACGCCGACCTGGTCATCGCGCCCTACGCCTCGGCGCTGGCGGCAATGGTCGAGCCGGCACGGGCGTTCGCCAACCTCCGGGCGCTGGAGCGCAGGGGCGCGCTGGGGCCGTACGGATTCCGAGATGCGCTGGACTACACTCGGCCCGACCCGGGCAAGGCGTGCTCGGTGGTGGAGACCTTCATGGCCCACCACCTCGGCATGGGCCTCGGCGCGCTCACCAACGCCCTGAGCGGCCAGATCTGGCAGCGCCGCTTCCACGCCGATCCGCTGGTGCGCGCTGCGGAGCTCCTGCTCTACGAGCGCATCCCGCGCCGGCTGATGCTCCAGAAGCCCCAGACCGCGCGCCCCGAGGCCTCGCTCCCCAACCCCGAGCTGGAGGCGCCGGCGGTGCGAGAGCTCGACACCCCGTTCACCCCGCAGCCCCGGGTGGCGCTGCTGGGGCGGCTCCCGTACACGGTGATGCTCACCAACGGGGGCTCCGGGTACAGCCGCTACGAGGACCTCGCCGTCACCCGCTGGCGTGCCGACGGAACTGCCGACTCCACGGGGCAGCACTGCTACGTGAAGGACCTGGCGCGCGGGCGCATCTGGTCCACCGCCCACCAGCCCGTCTGCGCCCGGGCCGACACCTACCACGTCTCCCTGGCCACCGACCGGGTCGTCTTCCACCGGACCGACGGGCCGATCGAGACGCGGACGGAGATCACCACCGTCCCCGACGACTCGGCGGAGGTGCGGCGGGTCACGCTCACCAACAACGGCAGCGTCCCCTGTGAGCTCGAGCTCACCAGCTACGGCGAGCTGGTCCTCGCTCCGCCCGATGCCGATCGCGCCCACCCTTCCTTCGGGAGCCTCTTCGTCGAGACCGCGTGGCATGCCTGGTGCTCGGCGGTCACCGGAACGCGGCGGCCCCGTGCTCCCTCCGAGCAGCGGGTGTGGTGCGCCCACGTCCTGGCGACCGGGGAGGAACGGGTGGGTGAGATCACCTGCGAGACCGATCGGAGCCGGTTCCTCGGACGGGGCCGGTCCACCCGCGCTCCGGCGGCGCTCGACCACGGAGCGGAGCTGAGCGGGAGCACGGGGCCGGTGATCGACCCCATCTTCGCGCTCCGCTGCCGCCTCCGTCTGGCGCCGGGACGCTCGGCCTCGGCGGCCTTCACCACCTTGGTCACCAGCAGCGCCGAGCGAGCCTTCGAGCTGGCGGACCGCTATCGCGATCCCCGCTCGGCGCACCGCGCCCTGGATCTCGCCTGGACGGCGGCGCAGATCGAGCTGCGCGAGCTGAACACCTCGTCGGTGGACGCAGGCGTCTTCCAGCAGCTCGCGGGCGGGCTCTTCTTCTCCGATCCCCAGCTGCGCGCGCCGGAGGCGGAGCTCCTCGCCAACCAGGGTTCCCAGCCCATGCTCTGGGCCGTCGGGCTCTCGGGGGACTGGCCGATTCTCTTGGCCACCATCGACTCGACGGAGGGGCTGCCAACCCTGCGGCAGCTCCTCTCCGCGCACCAGTACTGGCGCCGGCGCGGGATGATGGTGGACCTCGTCATCCTGAACACCCGGGCCTCCTCCTATCTCGAGGCCCTCGGGGACCAGGTGACGGCGACCGTTCTCTCCTCCAGCGAGGCGGGAATGGTCGACCGTCCGGGCGGGGTCTTCGTCCGCCGCGGCGATCTCCTCGGCCCGGAAGAGCTCCGCATGCTCCGCGCCACCGCGCGGGTCCACCTTCCCTGCGACGGCCGGCGCCTCGGGGCCATCCTCGAATCGCTGACCGACGCCATCGAGGAAGTGAAGGAGATCCGCCTTCCTCCGCGCCGTCCGCTGCAGCGCACCCTCGCCGGTCTGGTGGAGCGGCTGCGCATCCCGCCACCGGTGGCGAGCGTCGGACAGACGTCCGGGCGAGCCGGGCCCGTGGACCTGGCGGCCGGAGGCGAGGGTCCGCCGGCCCCCACATCCCTGCTTCTGGACAATGGGCTCGGGGGCCTGGACGCCGAAGGGGGATACCGGATCCGCCTTCGTGGCTCGGCCCTCCCCCCGGCGCCGTGGGCAAACGTGGTGGCCACTCCGGAAGGAGGGTTCCTCATCTCGGAACGGGGAGCCGGCTTCACCTGGGCCGGTAGCAGCTTCTTCTATCGGTTGACGCCCTGGCACAACGACCCGCTCACGGATCCGATGAGCGACGTCCTCTACCTCCGGGACGAGGAGACGGGCGAGCTGTGGACCCCGACTCCCGCGCCCATCCGGCACGCCTCGCCCTACCTGGTCCGCCACGATACCGGCGCGTCCACCTTCGAGCACCGGCACTCCGACGTGGAGAGCCTCCTGACGGTAGGCCTCGCCGACGGCTCGGCGACGCGGATCTCGCGACTGCGCCTGACCAACCACGGCCCCCGGACGCGCCGCATCGGGGTGACCGCCTACGTCGAATGGACGCTGGGAAGCCAGCGCGAGCACACCCAGCATCAGATCCGGACCGAGCTCGACGCCGCCCGGGGGACACTCTTCGCCCGGAATACCTTCGACCCCCAGTTCTCCGGCTGGGTGGCGTTCTGCGCGCTCGCCCCCGAGGTGCAGGCCCACACGGCCGATCGGCGCGAGTTCCTCGGCCGCCATGGGAGCATCGAGGCTCCGGCGGGCATCGGGCGCCTCAACGGTCGCACGGGTGCAGCGCTCGACCCGTGCGCGGCGCTCCAGTGCGCGCTGACCATCCGCCCCGGAGAAAGCCGGGAGGTGGTGGTTCTCCTCGGGGCGGCGCCGTCGGCGCAGCGGGCGCGGGAGACGGTGGATGGGCTCCGCGATCCGGCGCGGGCGGGGGTGGCGATCCACCAGACGGTGGACGGCTGGCAGCAGCGGCTCTCGATCGTCCAGGTGCGCACGCCTGAGCTTGCCTTCGACGCCCTGCTGAACCGCTGGCTCCTGTACCAAGCGCTTTCTTGCCGGATGTGGGGCCGCTCGGGCCTGTACCAGAGCAGCGGGGCCTACGGCTTTCGCGATCAGCTCCAGGATTCGATGGCCTTCCTCCACGCCGCCCCGGACGTCGCACGGGCCCACCTCCTTCGAGCCGCCAGCAGGCAGTTCGTGGAGGGTGACGTGCAGCACTGGTGGCATCCGGAGAGCGGTCGGGGCGTGCGCACGCGGTTCTCCGACGATCTCGCCTGGCTGCCCTTCGCCGTGGACCACTACGTGAACGTCACCGGTGATCGGGGCGTGCTCGACGAGCCGGTGCCGTTCCTGATCATGCGCGCGCTCCAACCTGGCGAGCAGGAGGCGTACGACCTGCCACAGACCTCCGCCGAGGCCGGGACTCTGTACGAGCACTGCCTCCGCGCGCTCAGGAAGGCCAGCACCCGGGGGATTCACGGGCTCCCGCTGATCGGCGGAGGTGACTGGAACGACGGGATGAACCGGGTGGG
>JBKOYI010000089.1:0-13768 GCA_046725335.1 Myxococcota bacterium
GGCGTACTCCCCGCGCACGTCCTGGGGAATGAGCCCGTCGTCGCGAAATCCTCGGAGCGTCGTGGCCCCGCCCATGAAGAAGCGCTTCGGCTGGATGATCTGACTGTCCGGTTCGAGGGCGAAGATCTTCCCGCCCCGGACGGAGAGCGCGAACACCACCCGCGGCCCCAGCGGTGCGTATCCAGTCACCCCCGCCGCGGTCTTGAAAGTAAAGATTCTTGCGGGGACGGCATTGTTCCCGTTGACGTCGGTCGTCTCTGCGCTGAAATCCTTGGTGATTTCTCCGGTGACCGCGAAAAGCAGCCCCGAATGTGGATTGGCAGGATCGTCTCGAAAGTCGAGCGTGACCCCAGACCCCAGCGTCTGGAGAAAGTAGTTGCCCGTCGGAAAGCGCAGCCGCTCCGCGTCGGTGCGGTTGGGAACCAGCAGCTCGCCGACTCCTGCTTGCGCCCGGATGAGCTCGTTCTCGATGAGGTAATTTCCGGTCAGCTGAAGCCACTTGGTGATGAACCAGTCCACGCCGAACAAGGCGCTGAGCCGGCTGAAAAAGTAAGTCGGCCGGTGCACCCGCTCGGCCACGAGGGTGAGGCGGGCCCCCACCCGGGCAGGAAGGAACTGATAGATGCGCGGCTGGGTGAGGCTGGCGTTGATCGAGAAGTCCAGCCCGTTCAGGCCCTGCAGGTCGGCAGCGTCCACGAAGTCCTGCGTCGGCTGAAGGCTGGCCCCCACGTAGTTGAGCTTTCCGCGCAATCCGAAGTTGATGCCCTGACCGAAGACATTCGGGTAACTCAGGTCGCCGGTGAGTCGCGGCCCATCCTCGAGCGAGTAGCCGAAGCCGACGCTGCCCGAGAGTCGCGGCCGTTCACGCAACTCCACCACCACGTCCTTCACCGGCTCGGGAGTATCCGGAGAGATGAGGCGCACCGAGGCCGTCCGGAACAGCCCCAGCAGCAACAATTCCCGCTGGCTGTCGAAGAGGGACTCCGGGTCCAGGGGGGCCCCGGGCTTCAGATGCAGGTTGGCGCGGACCAACGCCTCGTCCGTTCGCTGGAGACCCCGGACCACCACCTCTCCAACCTTCACCGCTGGCCCAGGCTCGAGTTGGAGGACCGGTCGCGCTTCCCGCCGGTCCGCCGAGAGCCCCGCGTCGGCGTCCACCCGGGCGAACAGATAGCTGCGCCGTCCCAGCCAGCGCACGGTCGCATTCCTCGCCTCCTCCAGCCGCGCCTCGCTGAAGGGGGCTCCCAGCTGAAGCGAGGGGAGGTCGGGAGCGGGAATGCCCGGCGGCAACCCTTCGATCTGCACGGACCGGACCAGCGTGCGCACACCCTCGTCGATCTGAAAGCGGGCCGTGAAGGTCCGGGCGGCGACGTTCTCGGTCAGCTGGGCCAGCCTGACGCGGGCCTGGCTCCAACCCTGGTCACGGTAGGCGCGCTGCATGGCCTCGGCGGCGTCGCGCCAGGCCTCCTCCACGAAGACTTCCGAGGGCCGCGGATCGGGAATGTCCGGGCGCTGAACGGTCCGACTTCGGCCTTCGATCTTGAGCGGATCCTCGTCGGAGTGAGTCTCGCCACCCGGCTGTGGAACATGCGCGCGAATGGCCGCTTCGAGGACGGTCCGCAAGTCCTCCTCGGAAAAGCCGCTCCGACCCTCGAAGACGACCTGGCTCACTCTGGCCAGAAGCCCCTCGGCGACATGAAAGACGACCACCGCCCGGGTCCCGTCCGGGCTCTCCACTTCCCGTGGCTCGACGCGCACGTCCGGAAACCCACGGTACCGGTAAAACGTCTCCAGCTTTCGCCCCAGGGCATCGATGACCGGGCGGTCCAATGACTCGGCTGGATCGATGGACAACACGCTCCGGAGCCAGGCATCCGGAAAACGCCGGTTCCCCTCGAAGCGGATCCGGAACACCGGACCGGCTTCCACCGGGACGGTGACCACGGCGCCGGCCGGGGCCAGCTCCACCCTGGGGAGACCCACCCTGGCCCGGGAGTGGTGGGTGTCACGGTAGAGCGAGCGCAGCGAGTCGGTGGCGCCGTCGAAGCGGGTTCGGTCGAGGACGTCGCCGGGGTGCATCCCGAATGCCGCTGCCAGCCGCTCGAGGGGTAGACCGAGCTGCCCTTCGAAGTGGACGGCGGAGATCCGGGTGGGCGGACCCTCCTGCACCGCCAGCAGAACCTGCACCCCGGTCGGTCCGGGCGTGGCCGTGGCTTCGATCTTCGCAGCATGGAAGCCTCGGCGCGCATAGGCCGCCAGCAACCCGGCCTTTGCCCCCTCCAGCCGTTCCGGCCAGTACTCGGTCCCCTCGGTGAGTCGAGCGGCCAAAAGCACTTCGTCGCGCCGCAGCGTCTTCGCCCCGGTGACCTCGACCTTGGCAATGCGCACCACCGGCTCCAGCTCGAAGACGATGACGACTCCCTCGGGCGTCTCTTCCGAACGTGCCACCACGTCGGCAAACCGGCCGGTGGAAAAGAGGCGCTCGATGCTGCGGCGAACCTCGCGAGGAGAGAGCGGGGTTCCGGTGCGGACCGCGACCAGGGGCGCCAGATCGGCCGCCACTGCGCCCCCTCCGCGCTGCTCGAGCCGGACGGCGACGACGTTCTTGGGTAGCTGCTCTGGCCCCTGGGCCCGCCCCGGTGAGGCGAGCAGCAGGGCGAGGAGGAGCGCTACTCGACTTCCCAACGGAGTTTTAGATCCACACCCAGGTTCCCGATTGGAACGTCGTTGTACACGTTGTCCCACTGGATCTGGGCGGAGACGCGGTCGTCGAAGCGGTACTCGGCCTGGGCGCGCGTTCCCTTGCCGGAGACGGGCTGACTGACGCCGAGCTTAAGCTGCTCGGTCAGGAACTTCGACTCCATTTGCACCGTCGGCTCCACCAGGCCGTTGGCGTCATTGTAGAGGGTGGAGATGTGGAACGACATGTCACGCAACACCGTGTTGCGTGGCAAGAAGCGCTGCACCTGCCGGTCCAGACCGGAGGCTTGGTAGAGCGCCTCGGCGGCCAGACCGGCTCCGGTGACGGTGGTGGCATTGCGGTCGCGGGAGGTCACCCCCAGGGTAACCAGGGAGATGACATCGCCCTCGGGGAGGGGCGGCTCGCTGGAGAGCAGGATCTGCGGCTGGCTGGTCTTGCCGAAGGCATGGAGACGGACCAGGTACTCGCGCACCTGGGACTCGGCGCGGACGTCGAAGACGCCCTCCAGGCTGCGGCGATCCTTGAAGTCCACCGATCCCTGGGTGACGTTGAAGGCGTTTCCGCGAAAGAAGGCCTGACTCCCCTCCCCGGCTTCCAGCCCGCCGATGAGCCCAGGGTGGAGGTTGGTCCCGGTGAGGCGCACATCGCCGACGATCCGCGCCCGGGCCAGGTTGTTTTCCACCGCGGCATCCTTGAGGTGCAGTGCGACGTCGAAGGTCAGCCATTCCCGCGGCGGTTCGGCGGGGCCGGAGGATTTGGACTGCTTCTGCACCAGGCTGTCGAATCCGAATGAACGGCGGTAACGCAGCCGCTGGACGTCCAGGTCTCCCGAGAGCACGAAGGCCCCGGGGCGCCCGGCGAGGGTCAGCTCGCCCGAGGCCGCGAAGGGTGCATCCTCCAGCATCCGCACCGAGACCTGGTCCAGCTGGGCGACGACATCCAACTGCTCGGGTCGGAACCCCCGCCAGCGAATGTCACCCCGGGTGCTCAGCCGCCCATCGTTGGCCTGCCCCTGAACGTCGGTCCAGAGGATGCGCGACTCGCTGAAGTCGAGCTTGCCGCGCAGTCCGCGGAGCTCCAGGGGCTGGCCACGGAGGCGAAATCCGGCGTCGACCAGGGTGGCCCATCCCACGAGCTGCGGATCGGCGGGGTCACCCCGAGCGGTCCCTGCCACTTCCAGCCGTCCCGTCGAGCGCTCCAGCATCGGAAGGAACGACTCCACCAGGCGGAGGTCCACCGTCCCGGAGAGGGCAACATCGAGGGCCTCCGGAGCAGCGGACCCCGAGACGCTCAGTTGAGTCTCCGGCCCCTTGAGACTGACGCCGTCGCTCTGGACACGGCTTCCCTGGAAATGAAGGTCCCAGGCCCCATCGTTCTCGGCCCGGAATTCGCCCCGCTGGAGTCGGAGAGCATCCAGGTGAAGATCTCCGGTCGACTGCCCGACGTCGGCCAGATTGCCCGAAGCGGTCAGGACTCCCTGCAGCGACCCGGTCAGCCCCTGGGCTGTCGCCACGTCGGGAAGAAAGGCACGGATGTCGGGAAGACCGAGGCGGAGCGTGCCCTCGTACGGGTAGGGCCGCCGGGCCCCCGCGTTCAGGACGAGATCGGTCTGCGCAACGGGCTTTCCCCAGATCTGGAGCCGCTCGCCGCGAAGGCGTCCCTCCAGGGCCATCGCTCCCAGCGAGCGCCCCGAGAGGTAGACCTGGGGTCCCCCCAGCTTGACCGAGACGTCCGGTTCGGCATCGGTCCCCTGGATCGTGCCGCTGAGGGCCAGCACCCCCCGGGCTCGGAGAGAACGGGCCCGCTCCCGGCCCAGTGTCTCCTCCAGCGAAAGGCCCTCGATCTGGAATCGCCCCCGGACCGGGCCATCGAACTCCCAGCGCCCCTCGGCGTGCGAGGCCCCCAGCGGACCCTTGAGCGAGAGGGCCTCCAGGGCGATTGCCTCTCCCGAGTCGAGCCGGGCGCGCAAGGTTCCGTCGCCAAAGCGCCGCCCCTCGGCGTTCACCTGGCGCAGCTCGAAGTCGAACCGGCCATCCAGTGCATCCGCCACCCCTTGCAGGCGCACCGACCCTCGCGCATCCCCGGATACCACTCTTCGCAACGGCTGCAGCGCAGGCGAGATGGGGGCCAGCACTTCGATCAGATCCTCCACCCGACCGGCCGGAACCTGCGCCAGCACTTGGGCTGCCGGAGTCGCCCCACGGAAATCGAGAACCGCCCGACCCTGATAGGCGGTGCGCCCTTTCACGGCGTTGGCCTCCGTGAAGGAGAGGAGGCCGTCCCGGTAGTTGACCGGCGTCTGCAGATTGCCCAGGGCGAAGCCGCGAAAGGCGGCGTCCTGCAAGGCCAGCTCGCCGTCGACGAACAGCGCTCCTGGTGGAACGCGAATGGAGACGCGCGCTGCCCCCGCGCCCCCCAGCGGAATGTCGGCCAGCTTGCCCACGTCCTCCAGCACCAGCGGCTCGGCATGGACGTCGATGGTGATGTCCTTCTTTCCGCCGTAGGGAATGGTGACCTCGGCTTGGGCCCGGGCCCGTCCCACCCGCACCAGGCTCCGGGACATCTCCACCCGATCCGGGTGAATGCCCAGGGTCAGCGACACTTCCCCGGAGGGGATGGAGAGAATGGGCGGGAGGCGGCTCGGCCGGTCCACGGCGTGAGGCCAGGTCACGAAGCGAGCCACGTGGAGATCGGCCGGACCTGACAGCTCGGGCCCGTTCCCGGCCAACTTGCCGGTGACGTTGACCGTCCCGGTGGCGAGCAGGTCGACCCAGGCACCGGTTAGGCCGACGCGCTCGAAGACCCGGAAGAGGCTGACCGCCTCCAGGTCGGCCTTGGCCCGAAGTGGCAAGCCCGGGGTGAGCTTCAGATCCCCGCTGGCCTTCACGATTCCGGTCCCCACCGGAATCGAGAGCTCGCTGATGGTGACATCGTGGCCGGCCAGTCCGGCTCGCAGGGTGAAGTCGCCTGGCCGAAATTGGCCGAGAACCACGCCCTTGCCGAGAACTTCGCCGGTGATGCGAAGGTCTGGAGCCCGGCCGCTCAAGGTCGCCTGCGCCCACAGATGTCCCTGTGCTTCGGGGAGGGGGACGGCCTTGCCCAGCGTTCGCAGCGGCAGAAAGGCCTGGGCGTCCACCGCAAACCTGGGCTGGCACAAGTCCTCCACCCGGCCGGTGAAGTCGAGCTGTGCATCGTCGAGCGAGAGCTCTCCGCGCGTCACCTCCAGCTCACGTCCCCCCGGTGACAGCGCTCCTTCCACTGCCAGACCGGCCAGCGCCAGCGGGGCCTTTCCGGTGCCGAGATCGAGCATGCCTTGCGTCGTTCGGAGCTGGAACTCGGCATCGCGCCGCCGGGTGCGCCAGGAGAGCTCCAGCCCGGCCACCTCGACCCTTCGGCCTTCGGGAAGGGAAATCTGGAGCTCGGCGCCGCGCACCTCCAGCGTGTCCACCACCAGCCGCTCCAGGGACCGCAAGGGACAGGCACCCGGCTCGCCACCCCCACCCGACCGAGAGAGGTCCAGATGGAGGCGTGGGCGCACCAGGCGCACCCGCTCCAGCTCCAGCCGGCCGGAGATGGGCTGGATGCCCGACACGGTCACCTCCAGGGCATCGGCGCTGAAGGAGGGGCGGGCCTCCGAAGCCGGCCCAGCGGAGATGCCATAGACACGCACCGTGCGCTGGGTCGGATCCACCTCGCAGCGGCCGAGTCCCACTTCCGCCCCGAGGAGCTGCGGCAGCTCGCGCCGGGCCAGGGTGCAGGCCTGATCCCAGGCCACCCGGGAGCGGCCGGTGAGGAAAGCCGCTACCCCGAGGATCAGGGCCACGACCGCGGCAATGCGGAGCACCCGTCCGCGCCGAGTGGGGGCACGCCAGCCCATCCCGACTCAGCTCTTCAAGCTCTCGAGGTAGCGATCGACCTCGGCAAGATCCACTCGGCCCGGCGCCGAGGCCCCGTTGCCGCTCGACTCGGCCGGAGCGAGCGCCAGATTGCTGCCGATGGCCTCCACCCGGGGCGCATCGACCACCGATTCCTGGGAGAGGTAGGCCTCGAAGAGGGCGTTGTCGCACAGCGTGTTGATGAGTCGCGGTGCCCCGCCACTCAGCCGGTGGATAGCCCCCACGGCCGCCGGGGTGAAGGGCGAGCGAGGGCCGCCGGCGGTGCGGACGCGGTGGTCGATGTAAGCCCGGGTGCTGTCGGCGGTGAAAGGCTCCAGCCGGTAGCGCATGGCCACCCGTTGGGCCAAGGGCAAGTCCAGCCGGAGGTTCTTCTCGATCTCCGGAAGCCCGAAGAAGACGAAGGAGATCAGCTTGCGCTCGGGGACCTCGAGGTTGAGCAGACCGCGGAACTCTTCCATCAGCTCGCGGGTCTCCAGCATCTGCGCCTCGTCGATGAGCACCACCGCCTTGCGCCCCTGTTCGTAGATCTGCACCAGCCGCTGGTAGAGCTGGCTCAGCAAGGCCAGCTTCTCCTGCGCCGGATTCTCCACCCCCAGCTGCAGGGCAATGCGCCGCAGCAGCCAGGAGGCGGTGACGCCGGAGTGAATAATGACGAAGAGCGCCGCCTCATATTCTTCCTCGGGGAGCGAATCGAGGAGGCGGCGGGCCAGTGTGGTCTTCCCGGCGCCAATGTCCCCCACCAGCACCGACAGCCCGCGCATTCGCTCGACGGCGTGCATGAGGCGGACGAGCGCCTGCCCGTGCTGGGGCGAGTCGAAGTAGAAGCGGCTCACCGGTGCGTTGGAGAAAGGCTCCTCGGCGAGCTTGAAGTGTTCCAGATAGCTCATGGGTGGAGCGCTGAAGCGCGCGGTCTACAAGTACCCCACCTTGCGCGATTTCACAGGGGGTGGGGCGGCCGGTTCGGGCGCACCAGGTGGGACAGGACGGGAAGGGGCGGGAGGGCTGCCGTTGGGTTCGGGGGAGACCGTGGCGGCCAACTGCTCGACCCGGGCGCCCACGTCGCGATGGTTGGGGTCGGCGCGCTGGACGGTCAGGTACTCGGAGAGCGCTTTCCCCGGGGCGCCGGCAGATTCGTAGGCCTGAGCCAGATCGTAGCGGAGGCTCACCTCGCGTTCCGCGGCGTGGGCCGTCCCGAGCGCGTCACGGTAGGCGGAGACGGCCCTGGCCCAATCGCCGCGCATGCCCTGGAGCATCCCGATCATGGTCAGGCAATCGAGCTCCTTGGGCCGCCCCTGGCAGCCCTGACGGGCGACCTCGAAGACCTCCACGGCGTCGTCGAGCAGCCCCATCTCCTTGTAGGCAATGCCCAGGTCGTAGTGGGTGTCGACGTCGTTGCTGGGTACGACGCGCGCCAGTCCCTTCTTGAACTCGCTGAAGACTTCCTCGACGGAATACTGGAGATCCTGGACCGGCTCGGGGGAAGGGTCTGGCTCCTCCCCGAGGTCGCTCAGCTCACCGGCCAGCTCGTCGGCGAGGTTGTAGGAGCCGCTCCGGACGGGAATGGGCTCCACCCCGGGAGGGGCGGCCCGGGCCGAAGGCGGTGGCGGGGCGGGGGTAGGCGGTGCGGCGAGGCGCTCGGCTTCCATGGCGCGGAGCCGTTGCTGGAGCACGGCGGTGCGGGGGAGGCCGGGACGGACCAGGTCCACGGTGTCGAGGATCTCTCGTGCCTCCTCGAGGAGGCCCTGGTCAAGGAAGAAGCTGGCCTCGTTGAGCTCCTCGGTGACGGGGCCGCTCTCCTCGGGCACGGCATGGCGAGGGGGCTGGGGGACCGGCTCGACCGGAGCCGGGGGGATCAAGACTGAGCGGGCAGCCGCCCCGGAAAAGGCAGGGCTGGACAGCGGAGCGGCGGTGGCGGTGGGCGCTGGCGCGGACGGCTGCGACGACGAAGGAATCGGGCTGGGCGCGAACTCCCGAGCGCGGGATGCTGGCTCCGGCCTGGCCGCCCCACTCGGTCCGGGGATGTATTGCGGGGCGGTCGCTGGCCCCCGGGCCGAGGCGAGCAGAGTCGGGGGCGCTGGAGCCCCAGCGGAAACGGTTTCGGGAGGGGGAGCGGGCGTCAGCGGCGAGGGGGTGAGCGAGATCTCCTCCTCCGGCGGGAGCTCGACCGCGCTCTCGACTCCGGCCTCGTAAGCACCGAGGGTCTCGGTGACCTCGGTGAGGTGCGAGGGATCCTCGTCGAAGGGCACCGCCTCCCCGTAGTCCTCCAGGTCGTAGGCCTCCGAGCCCAGGCCCGACCCGGGTGGCGGGGGGACGATGACCGGCTCTCCGCGGCGCGGCGGATGTTGCCCGGTGATGGGCTCGTCCTGATCGGCCCCCGGCTGAACGTCGAGGAAGCCGCTGGCCTCTCCGTCCGCGAGCAGCTCGCCGTCATCGGAGGGAATGGTGCCGGCGCTCCGCAGGGCCAGATCGTCAGCCCCGGCCAGCGCAGAGTCGTCGGCCAGAAGCACCTCTTCGTCGGCACCACCGGCCAGAAGCGCTGCCTCCCGCCCGCCGCCCGCTGCCTCGGGACGAAGCACCGCCAGGAAGGCCGCCATCTCCGGGTGCTGGGGTGCCTCCGCCAGGAGCGTGTCGAGGTAGGGCTGGGCCCGCTCGACTTCCAACCCACGGGTACAAAGCCGGAGCACGTTGAGCAGCTGCTCCGAAGCCTGCGGTCCCTGATTGGCGGACCGGTAGATGATGTAGGCCTTCTCGTGGGCGTCGAGGTTTTCTGGATCGACGGCGAAGACGCGGCGCAGGTGCTCCAGGGCTTTGTCGTGCAGCCCGTACTTCACGTAGACGTCGGTCTCGGCCAGCAGCTTGTGGAGCTGCTCGCCGGTGAGCGAAACGGCGATCGCCGCCGCGGGCGGAGGAGGCGGCGTGGGGGGCGGGGTCGTCCGCCTCGGCGGCGGGGCAGCGGCCCCGGTGGGGACGGCGGTCGGTACCGGAGCGTGAGCGCCCGAGGGGGCGCGAGGACCCGACGCCCGGTAGGCCACGAGATCCGCATCCTTAGGGTCGAGCCGTTCCACCTTGGCCCACGCGTCACGGGCCTCGGCGTGCTGCCCCCGTTGCGCGTAGAGCCCGGCCAGCTCTTTGTAGACGCTGATGGTCTTGCTGGTGTGGCTGAGGGCGGTGAAGGCCTGGGCCAGCAGCACCAGGGTGGGGATGTCCCGAGGGTCGGCCTTGAAGCACAGCTGCAGCTTGGCCAGGGCTCGCTTCTGGTCCCCGCGAGCCAGGTAGTCGCGGGCCAGATCCTTGGCCAGCTGGATGTTGTCCGGCTCCAGCGCGGCGATGCGCTCCATGACGCGCAGCCGCTCGTCGGGGCGGTTGTTCTTCTCCAGCCAGTCGGCCGAGCGCCTGAACTCGGCCAGCGCCTCGCCGCCCATCTGCTCGCGCGCGTACAGCTCGGCCAGCTTGAGGCGGCTGGCGACGTTCTCCGGGTCCAGCTCCACCATCTTCTTGAGGATGGCGAAGGTCGCCTTGGTGTCACCGCGGCGCTCGTGGTGGCTGGCGACGACCTGGAAGAAGGTCATGGCCTCGGTCATCAACCCCAGCTGCTGGTGCAGCTCGGCCAGCTTGAGGTTGACCTCGGCCAGCTCGGGGTTGAGCTTGAGCACCTGCTTGTAGAGGGCGACCGACTTCAGGAAGAACCCGTCCTGGGCATAGACCTCGGCGACCTGGGTGAAGAAGGAGGCGGCCTGCGCGTTCTCTCCCTTCTTCTGGTACAGCTCGCCCATCTTCTGGAGCACGCGCATGTCGCGCGGATCCACGTCGAGCACCTTCTGGTACTCGCGGACGGCCTTGTCGAAGGCACCTTTGGCGACGAGCTTGGCGGCGCCCTCGATGATCTTGGTCTTGTCCATCGACGGCAAAGCCGAAGCCGGGAAAGCCCTTCCGGAACGGCCGGATCGACAGGGTTCCCCGACGGGCACGGTAACGTGACCGCGCCAGGACCGTCAAGGAACGTGCCGGACTGTTTCCCTGAGAGTCCGAGGGGTTAGGGGGTGTCTTCGATGGCCTGGCGAAGCCGGCGGGTGCCGATCTCCGAGGCCAGCAGTCGCTCCACGAACCGGGTGTCGTACTCGCCGGAAGCGAAGGCATCGTCGGACAGGGCGGCCCGGAGGAACGGAATATTCGTCCGGATGCCCTCGATGACGTACTCCCCGAGGGCCCGCTGCAGCCGGGCGATGGCCAGCGGTCGGTCCTGGGCCTGGACGATGACCTTGGCCAGCAGCGAATCATAGTGCGGTAGGACGGTGTAGTTTTCGTACGCCGCGGAATCCACGCGGACCCCGAAACCACCCGGGGCGCTGTAGCCGGTGATGCGGCCGGGCCAGGGGGCGAAGGTGACTGGGTCTTCGGCGTTGACCCGGGCCTCGATGGCCACCCCCCGGAACTGGATGTCTTCCTGCTTGCGCCCCAGTGGCTCACCGGAGGCGAGGAGGATCTGCTCCCGGACGAGATCGATGCCGGTGACGGCTTCGCTCACCGGATGCTCCACCTGGATGCGGGTGTTCATCTCCATGAAGTAGAACTCGCCCTCATCGAGCAGGTACTCGATGGTCCCCAGGTTGTTGTACCCGATGCGCTCCATGGCCCGGACGCTGACCTCGCCCATGCGCTGGCGCAGCTCATCGGAGACGGCCGGGGAGGGACTCTCCTCGATGAGCTTCTGGTGCCGCCGCTGGACGGAGCACTCTCGTTCGCCGAGGTGAAGGACCCGGCCGTGCTCGTCGGCGAGGATCTGGATCTCCACGTGGCGGGGCTTCTCCACGTAACGCTCGATGTACATGTCGCCGTTGGAGAAGGCGGAGACTGCTTCGGCGGAGGCGGTGGTGAAGGCCATTGCCACCGCTTTCCGCTCGCGGACGATCTTCATGCCTCTTCCGCCGCCGCCCGCCGACGCTTTGAGGATGACCGGGTAGCCGATGCGGTCCGCTTCGCCCTGTGCCTCTTTGGGTCCCTTGAGAACGCCCGCCGAACCGGGGAGGAGGGGCAATCCGGCCTCCTTGGCAGCCTCACGGGCCCGGACCTTGTTGCCCATGAGGCGGAGCATCTCCGCCCGCGGACCGATGAACTTGATTTTGCAGTTCTCGCACACCTCGGCAAAGTCGGCGTTCTCGGAGAGGAAGCCGTAGCCGGGGTGGATGGCATCGGCGCGGGTGATCTCCGCGGCGCTGAGAATGGCCGGGATGTGGAGGTAGCTCTCGCGCGAGGGCGGTGGCCCGATACAGACGGCCTCGTCGGCAAAGCGAACGTGGGCCGCCGCGGCATCGGCAGTGGAATGGACGGCCACGGTGCGGACCCCCAGCTCCCGGCAGGCCCGGATGATCCGCAGCGCGATTTCCCCGCGGTTGGCGATGAGGATCTTCTTGAACACGGGCTTCAGGCCGGCTCGATGCGAAAGAGCGGCTGGCCGAACTCCACGGGCTGACCGTTCTCGACCAGGATTTCGGTCACCCTGCCCGCCTCCTCGGACTCGATCTCGTTCATCAGCTTCATCGCTTCGATGATGCAGAGGGTCTGCCCCTTCTTGACCAGGGTGCCCACCTCGACGAAGGGCGGCTGGTCCGGGGCGGGGGTCCGGTAGAAGGTGCCCACGAAGGGAGAGGTGACCAGCTGGCCTTTCTTCTGGCTGGCCGGGGCGGTGGCTCCAGCCGGGGGGGTTTCCGCCGTCGGTCGCGGAGCGAGCGACACCGCCTGCATGGGCCCCAGGCTGGCCGAGGTCGGAGCCGGAGACATCTGGACGATGGGGGCCGGTCCGTGGCCTCGGGTGATGAGCAGCCGCTCCGGGCCGCGGCGCCAGGAGAGCTTGGTGACCTCGGTGGTTTCGAGCAGCTCGACGATGCGGCGGAGCGTGTCGACGTCGAGGAGCGAAGCGGTGGAAAACTCGTCGCTTCCGCCTTCGTCGCGCCCTGCCCTCTTCTTGTTGGCCATGTGGGAACGGTCCTCGCCAGGGCCGTGGAGGGTCAGGCCGAGGCCACGCGGGTGAGGTACTTGCCGTCGCGGGTGTCGATCTTCAGCACATCCCCCTCGTTGATGAAGAGAGGAACGTTGACCATGTAGCCTGTTTCCAGCTGAGCGGGCTTGGTGGCACCGCTCACCGTGTCGCCACGGATGCCGGGGTCACACTTGACGACCTTGAGGTCCACCGAATTGGGGAGGGACAGCCCGATGGCCTTGCCGTTGTAGAAGAGGACGGAGGCCTCGATGTTCTCCTTGAGGTAGTTATTGGAGTCCCCCAGCACCTTCTCACCGAGGAAGGTCTGCTCGTAATTCTTGCTGTCCATGAAGTAGTAGTCCTCGCCCTGCTTGTAGAGGAACTGCATCTGGCGTTCCTCGATGTCTGGCTTGCCGACCTTGTCCCCGCTCTTGAAGGTGGGCTGCAGGACGCGGCCGGAGAGCAGGCTCTTGATGCTGGTCCGGACGAAGGCCGAGCCTTTGCCCGGCTTGACGTGCTGGAACTCGATGATCTCGAAGGGTTCTCCGTCGACCTCGATCTTCAGGCCCTTGCGGAACTCGGATGTATCGATGACACCGGCCATGGGGGGGTTGCCTTACCCCGAGGCAAGCCGGGTTGGGAAGTGGGATCGGTCCGCTGGGGCTCAGAGCTCGAGCTCGGCTCGGATGCGCGGTGCGGCGATGCGCAGGGCGTAGCGCCCCTTGCCGTAGTTGCCGCCGGAGCTGAGGGCCAGGACCAGGAAGTACTCCTGGGTGACCAGCCGCATGATGGTCAGGACGTGGTCGGAGTTGATGCTGACCTCGCTGACCGCACCGGTCTTGAGCAGCTGGGCGGCGTTTCGGGCCTGAGCGAGGACGGCGGCGTATTCGACCAGGGTGGACTGCAGATCGAGGTCGGGAGCGCCCTCGACCTGGTGGCTCTCCACGGCGATGCCGTCGAAGCCCATGACGGAGCAGGCCAGGGCTCCGTCGACGGAACGGACGACGTCCAGGAGGACGGGGAGGAAGGACACGGGGTCAGCTACTGGGCGGAGACGCAGGCGATGTCGGCGTTCTTGCCGGGAATGCCGCAGGTGCCCGTCTGAAGCGTGGTGGTAATGGGGCTTCCCCCGTCCGGGTTGGGGACGCCCTGGAAGCAGTCCAGCACGGTGGTCCCGCTCTTGTACACAAACAG
>JBKOYI010000038.1:0-10340 GCA_046725335.1 Myxococcota bacterium
GCCTTCGTTCTGGCCTCCGACGGCGCCCTTGCGGCCTTGGCCGCCTGTCGACTTCGTTCTGGCCTTCGACGGCACTCGGCAGGCAGTCGCCGCTCGGTCCCGGCAACCGATCAGGCTCACCCCGAAAGTCCCCCGCTCACCGGCCGCTCGGTGGAGCCCGTGGGCGATCCGAAGCTGATCCCCGGTCCGAGGATCAGCACGAAGAAGCAGAGCACGATCGCCGCGGCGACCAGCCACCCGACACTCCGTCGGATCGCCAGCGGCTCACCGACTCCTGTGCGGCCCGGCCTTCTCGCCCAGAGCGGAGGGTACCAGGCCAGAAGCGAGGTCCCGCCCAGTGAAGCGCCTGCCGCGGAGATGAGCACCAGCCTCCACCCGTGCGGATTGAGCATTCCCGCGAGCAGGTAGGCCAACCCTCCCGCGAGATACGGTAGGAGGGTCAATTCCTGGGCTCGCTCCTCCCGCGCCGGCTGCTCTCGGCCCAGAAAGGGCTCGAGCAGTGGCATGAAGAGACCAGGAGCAACCACGAAGTACAGCCATCCTCCCACGAGCACCAGACCGATGCGCCAGATCCATTCCGGCATCAGCCCATCGAACACGGTTGCCCAGTCCCCGACCCGTCCAACGCCCGAAAACAGCAAATAGCCGAACGCCTGGAGCAGATTCACGGCCAGGAGCAGGACCAAGGCGAAACGAAGATCCGGGCGCAGGCGCTCCCCGCGTCGGAGCGCGATCCAGGCCATCCCGGCGAGGAGCAGATTGGCCAGGCTCCCTGCGGCAGCAAGCCACCGCACGCCAGCCGCAGAGAGCCGGGCTTCGTCACACTCGAAAAAGACGGCGTTGAGCATTTCCCCCCGGCCGCCGCCGAGAAGACAGGCACCGCCGTGGCCGACGCCCTCGTGCCCCAGAATGCTGAGGATGTAGACGACCACGGCAATCGCCGCGACGGTCCAGCCGTCGAGCGGCGCTCGCTCCCGGTCGCTGATGGCTCGCGTCATCGCCCCTCCACGGCGGCAGAATTTCTAGTGCCGGAGCCCGGGCGTGACTACGGGCTCGTGAGAGACACCGTTCGCACCAGCGCAGACGGCGAGATCTCGCTACGGTCCGGCCGTCGACGCAACCGATGCGGAGACACTGCCCGCTGGAGCCTCAGCGAGGCCTCTTCACGATCGGAGCGTCGACGCGACCTCGGCCTCGAGCGCTCGGGCCGCCGCCGCTGGATCCGGCGCGCCGTGCAAGGGTCGCCCAACGACGAGAAGGTTCGCCCCGGCACGGATCGCTCCCGACGGCGTCTCCGTCCGTAGCTGATCCCCCGTCGCCGCCCCCGGAAGCCGGATGCCGGGTGTGCACAGGAACAGCTCCGGGTACCGGCTACGCAAGACCGGCACTTCCCGGGCGGAGCACACCAGACCCCCGACTCCGGCACGCACCGCCGCCTCCGCCAGTCGCTCGGCCATTCCCGCCGCCGAGGAGCCAAACCCGAGCGCACCCACCGCCCCGTCGTCCAGGGAGGTCAGTGCAGTCACCGCCAGCACCCGCGGAGGGGCAACTCCTCCAGCCTTTGCCGCACCCTCCCCAGCTCCGGTCACCGCGGCCCGAAGCATCGCCTCACCTCCGGAGGCATGGACCGTGAGCAGGGCCGCCCCCAGCGTGCTGGCCCGGGCCGCCGCCAGCTCCACCGTGTTGGGGATGTCATGCAGTTTGAGGTCGAGGAAAACCTGAGCGCCGGCGTCCCGAAAGGCGCGCACCGCGGCCGGGCCGTGCTCCACGAAGAGCGACAGCCCCACCTTCACCACCCCGATGTGGGGTCGCAGCAACCGCCACAGCCGGAGCGCCTCGTCGAGCGGCACGTCGGCCGCCCAGGCGATGCGCTCGCGCGCGGCGGTCACCGAGAGGCCAGCTCCGCGTCAATCACCTTCTTGAACTCGTCGATGGGCTGGGCGCCGTTCATGAAGATGCCGTTGATGAAGAAGGCCGGCGTGCCGCCGACCCCTGCCTGCAGACCGGCTTTCTGGTCCGCATCCACGGTGGGCTTCTTCTCCCCCGACTCCAGACAGGAGCCGAACTTTTGCCCGTCCAGGCCAGTCGAGCTGGCATAGACCTTGAGGTCGGTGGGGTCGAGCTTCTTCTGATTCTTGAAGAGCACGTCGTGGTACTCCCAGAACTTGCCCTGATCGGCTGCGCAGAGGGCCGCCTCGGCCGCCTTGGCCGCATGCGGATGGATGTTGGTCAGGGGGAACTGGCGGTAGACCAGCCGCACCTTGCCGGCGTAGTTGCTCATCACCTGCTCCACCGTGTCATGAGCCGCCCCGCAGTAGGGGCACTCGAAGTCCGAGAACTCCACGATGGTCACCGGCGCGTCCTTGGGCCCACGCGACGGCCCCTCGGCGGCGACCTCGACGCGCGGTTGAGGAAGGTCGAGCTTCAGATTGGCCTCCTTGCGTAGCTCCTGCACCACCTTCTGAACCTGTGCCTGGCGCTGCTGGCCGATCATGGCCTGCCCAATCCTGTCCTTCAGGTCCTCGAACTTGGCGTCGGGGGGAATCTGTCCGGCGCTCCTCAGCCGGTCGAAGAACTGCTTCTCCTGCTCGGTCGTGGGCTCGGTCACCGGCGCCGACTCCACCCGCTTGCGGATGTAGTCCTGGTCGGAGAGGCCTTGCTTGGCCGCTTCGGCCTTGACGATGCGCTCCATCGCCATCTGCTCCAGCGCCTGGCGCCGAGCCTGGTACATCTTGTTCTCCAGCTCCTGGATCTGCGGCCGAGCCTCCTTCTCCAGCTCGCCGGCGGTGATCTGCCCGCCGTTGTAGGTGGCGACCACCTGGCTGGGGTTGAGCCCGGCGCCGGAGGAGGCGCTGCCCGCAGCGGCGGGTGTCTTCTGCTTGGAGCAGGCAAGGCCAAGGACGCAGACCATGGCCGCTGCTGGGACGAAAAGCCGAAGAATTCTCATGGGGGTGGACACCTTTTCAGGACTGGATGGCAGCGCGCAAGCCCTGAAGAACGGACGAGCTAGCTGAGCGATTCCAGGGCGAAACTGAAATCCGGCAACCGGAGGTCGAGCCGCTCCACTTCCCGTCGCCGTGCGCGCACCACTGCGAACTGGGTCTCGTCCGCCAGCACCCGGGCCACCAGCCGGTGATGGAGGGCATGCCCGCTCTTGCTGACCCGGAGGTGGCCGATGACCGGGTGGCCGAAGAGGGCCAGGTCTCCCAGGGCGTCGAGCGCCTTGTGACGGACGAACTCGTCCGGGTAGCGGAGTCCCTCGGGGTTCAAGACGCTGAATTCGTCGACCACGATGGCGTTCTCCAGCGAGCCCCCGCGGGCGAGCCCGGCCGCCTTGAGCCGTTCCACGTCCTTGAGAAAGCCGAAGGTCCGAGCCCGGGCCAGCTCCCGGCTGAAGGAGCGGCCGGAGAAGTCGAGCGAGAGCGACTGGCCGGGAACCAGTGGGTGGTGGAAGTCGATGGCGCAGTCGATGTGCAGACGATTGCTCGGCCCCAGCCAGGCTTCCTTGTCACCCTCGCGGAGGAACACCGGCCGCTTGATGACCAAGAAGGACTTGGGAGCGTCCTGGACTCGCACTCCAGCGGAGTTGACGAGGTAGACGAAGGGCCCGGCGCTCCCGTCGAGGATGGGAACTTCCGGTCCGTCCAGCTCGATACGGAGGTTGTCGATGCCCAGCCCACTCAAGGCGGCCAGCAGATGCTCCACCGTCGCAACCCGGATCCCATCCTTGCCCAGCGTGGTGGCGAACGAGGTGTCGACGACCTGAGCTGCGGTCGCCGGAATCGAGGGCGAACCAGGCACATCCAACCGCTGGAAGACGATCCCGTGATCCGGCGGAGCCGGACGAAGCGTCAGGGTGACCTGCGCGCCCGAATGGAGCCCCACTCCTCGGGTGGTGACCGACTCCACGATGGTGCGCTGATTGAAAGAGGCGTCGGTCATTGTGGTAGGCGGTCCAACCCGGCCCGGACGTCGAAGTTGTGCACTGCGCGCGCCTCCCCCGCACATGCCGCAGTGTGACAACGCCCCCACGTTTAATCGACGAGCGAGCGGGTCCGCAAGTATCCGTCCGCCCGGACCTTTCCCCACGTTCGCGTCCAACAATCGGCCGCTGGAGCGCCGCCTGCTGAGGAGCAGAAGAGCTTTCTAGCCTTGCTGGAACCTGGCGAGGACGGCCCGGGCATGGGCTTCGTCGAAGCGACGGCCGGCGACGTCCGAACGCCGTCCGACGGCGACGAAGCAAGCCTCGACCGCCTCGGCGAAGTCGCGACAGTCCTGGGCCAGGCGGGCCCGGCCCATCGGGCCCGAGGGCGGGTGGTCCACCTCGCGGAGCATGGCCGCGAACTGGTCGATGGGGCCGAGATCTCCATAGCGGAGCAGCTGGTAGGCCACGTCCTGGAAATAGGACTGGAAGGAGAGAAGGACTTGCAGCGCTCGGCTGGCATCGCCCCCGGGCCAGGTCAGCTCGCTGTCGACCGCTCGGGCCAGATGGGCGAAGACCCAGAGATCGTTCCGGAGTCGCTGGGCCATGACCACCGGCGAGGCCAGCCGGGCGAACCCATCCTCCGGCGAGAGGCGGGAATCGAGCGCTGCCGCCAGCCGAGTGACTTGCCGGTGAAGCTCCTGGGTGTACTCGCCGGCCACCGCCAACACTTGCTGTCCTTCGGCGCCCTGCCGGAGCCGCTTGCCCATCGCCTCGGCCAGACGGGTGAGGTCCCGAGCCGAGCGCAGTGCCGCCCCCTGGTGCTTCCGAAGGGTGACCTTCGGCGCCACCTCCGACTTGAGGTAGCCCACCAGAGTGAGGGCCTCGCTCCGGACCAGGGCCAGGATCACCCGGGCCCGCCGGTCCACCCCGCGGGGTGCGGGACGAACGGAGGCCAGATAGTGGAGGAGCCGGAACGAAGCGAGGAAGGTGGTGGTGAAGAGCCGCCGGTCCGGGTCGCCGAGCTTGCGCAAGGCGTCCAGGACCGTCACCGATTTCACCCGGTCGAACTCGATGCAAAACTCGAGGGGACGGAAAGGGCGGAAGTACTGGCTCCGGAGGATGGCCAGCAGGGCCAGGTTCCCCACCTCGTGGAAGACGCGGAAGCTCACCGTGTCCTGCTTGAGCAAGGCATCGACGATGGTCCGCAGCGACTCCAGGCTTTGCCGAAGCAAGAAGAGGCTCTGCTGGGGCGTGTCTTCTTCCAGCTCCTGGTCCAGCAGTGCCCGGCGCGCCCGCTCGTCGACCAGCTGGGTCTCCACGTAACGCCGGAAGAGCATCCGCTGGTCCTCGCCCGGGTCGAGCAGCCGGCGAGAGAGCTTGATGGCATGGTTGAGGGCGTCGCGGAAATCCCTCAGCTCCTCCGAGAAATCTCGGGTCACCACCGGCCGGCTCTGGGCGTCGATGGGGAGGTTGTGGAGCTTGAAG
This sequence comes from Myxococcota bacterium, assembly GCA_046725335.1. Taxonomy (GTDB): domain Bacteria; phylum Myxococcota; class Myxococcia; order Myxococcales; family Myxococcaceae; genus RPRB01. The sequence goes on from JBKOYI010000038.1 coordinate 5,411, forward strand.
TAGCGCTCCACTCCGCGGAGCAGCATCTCGAACTCGAAGAGCCGCTCCTCCCTCCCCTCCACCCGGCAGCTGCGCAGCCAGCGCTCCCGTTCGGCGGAGAGCCCGGGGTGGGGCTGGGTCTGCTTGAGCAGCTCCCGGAAGTAGTCGCGGGCGGTGCGCAGTGGCGCGAGGGCGTGCAAGGCCCCGGTCAAAAGAGCGCTCCTTGCGGTTCGGCCGGAGGGGGCTTGTCGAAATAGCGCCAGCAACGGGCGGTGGCCATTCGCCCCCGGGGCGTGCGCTGCAGAAAGCCCTCCTGCATGAGGTAGGGCTCGTAGACGTCTTCCACCGTCTCCCGCTGCTCGCCCACCGAGGCGGCGATGGTGTCGAGGCCCACCGGGCCACCGCCGAACTTCTCCAGAATGGTCAGGAGGATCTTCCGGTCCATCGGATCGAGCCCGCTCCGGTCCACCTCCAGCCGCTCCAGAGCCCGGGCTGCGACTTGCTGACTGATGCGCGGGGCCCGAGCCACCTCGGCAAAATCGCGGATGCGCCGCAGCAGCCGGTTGGCGATCCGCGGCGTGCCCCGGGCCCGGCCGGCGATCTCCCGGGCCCCGTCTTCGGCCAGCCCGATGCCCAGGATGGAGGCGCTGCGGGCGAGAATGGCTTCGAGGTCAGCTGGAGCGTAGTAGTCGAGCCGCTCCTGAATCTGGAACCGGTCGCGCAAGGGCGAGGTGAGCAGCCCGGTGCGGGTGGTGGCCCCGATCAAGGTGAAGGGGGGGAGATCGATCTTCATCGCCCGGGCGGCCGGCCCCGAGTCGATGGTGATGTCCAGCCGGAAATCCTCCATCGCCGGGTAGAGGTACTCCTCGACCACCGCCGGGAGGCGGTGGATCTCGTCGATGAAGAGCACGTCCCGCGGCTGAAGGTTGATGAGCAGGCCGGTGAGGTCGCCCTTGCGCTCCAGCGCTGGGCCGGAGGTCACATGAAGCCCCACCCCCAGCTCGGCGGCCATGATGTAGGCCAGCGAGGTCTTCCCCAGGCCAGGAGGGCCGGAGAAGAGACAGTGGTCGAGCGCATCTCCGCGGGCGCGCGCAGCGGCCACGTAGACCTTGAGCTTCTCCACCACTGCAGACTGGCCCACGTATTCGGCGAAGGCGCGGGGCCGCAACGAGGCGTCCAGACGCTTCTCGTCCGGCGAACCGGCTTCGGGTGCGAGACGGGACATGGGCGGCACGGGGTTCGGCGTGGAAGGTACCACCGAAGTCAGGCCGTGGTCCGGAGCGCCTGGAGCGCCTCACGCAGCAGCATCTCCAGCTCGGCCGACCCCAGTTTTTCCAGTGCCGCGTCGGCCGCCGCCTCGGCCTGGGCCGGCCGGTAGCCGAGGTTGGCCAGGGCAGAGACCAGGTCCCCTCGCGCACCATCCCCCACCGCCGCGGTCCGGCGTTCTCGGGGGAGAGAAACCACCTTGTCCTTCAACTCCAGCACCAGTCGCTCCGCGGTCTTCCGCCCCACCCCGTGCAGCCGGGTGAGCCGGGCCACCTCGGCCCGCTCCAGCGCGTCGGCGAGCTGCTCGACTTCCATTCCCGAGAGCACGGTCATCGCCAGGCGGGGACCCACATGGGAGACCGAGGTGAGGAGCAGGAACATCTGCTCCTCGGCGGCGGAGAGAAAGCCGTACAGCTCGAGCGCGTCCTCGCGGACGACGGTGCGGATCCGGAGCTGGACCGGATCGCCCACCCGAGGCAGTCGGGCCAGGGTGAGCAGCGAGAAGCTGACCCGGTAGCCGACCCCGTGGACATCGATGACCGCCTCGCCCTCGCCCTTCTCGGCCACCGTCCCCCGAAGCGCGGCAATCACCGGGCCTTCCTCGACGCTGGATGCAGGGCCGGGCGGAGCCGGGCCTCGAAGGCCGCTGCCCCAAGGCGCCGGGTGCTGGGCGGAACCTGCGGGATGGGAGAACCGGTCCGGTGCAGATGGCAGAGGGCCACCGCCAGAGCATCGGTGGCGTCGGACCCTGGCAGCTCCGCCAGAGAGAGAAAGCCGCGGACGGCCCGGGACACCGCCTCCTTGGCTCCCGCCCCGCCGACCCCGACCGCTCGCTTCACTTCTGCCGGCGCGTACTCGAAGACGGGCAGCCCGGCCCGTGCCGCCGCCAGCAGTGCCACCCCGCGGGCATGTCCGAGAACCAGAGCGCTGCGGGCGTTGCGAAAGCTGAACACCCCTTCCACCGCCACCGCCGAGGGAGCGTGGCGGGCCAGCGCTTCGGAGAGACGGGCGAACAGCTCCACCAGGCGCTCCTCCAGCCGTCCCCGCGGGTCCAGCCGGAGGACGCCGTGGGCCACGTGGGACACTCCGGCCGCTCCCGACTCGAGGACCCCCCAACCCAGGAAGCGGCTGCCAGGGTCGATGCCGAGGACGCGCGTCGTGCCGAGCACGGAACGGACGTTTAGCACAGCCCCCGCAGGCCCGGCGACTTCAGGCCGGGGCCAGTTGCTCCATCTGGCCCTCGGAAAAGTCGGCGTTGGTCCAGACGTTCTGCACGTCGTCGCTGTCTTCCAGCGCTTCGACCAAGGTCAGCACCCTTCGCCCGACATCCGCTTCGACCCGGGTGGTGTTCTGGGGGAGGAAGACCCAGCGCTGCTCGCCCACAGGCAATTTGGCCTTCTCCAGGGCGGAGGCCACCTGATGGAGGACTGCCGGGGGCGTGCGGACCTCGAAGCCGTCCGAGCCAAGCGGCACGACGTCGTCGGCGCCAGCCTCCAGGGCCGCTTCCAGGACCGCATCCTCGGAGGGGCCAGGCTTGACCAGGACGGTGCCGACCCGATGGAAGTTCCAGGCCACGGCCCCCTCGGCGGCGAGGTGGCCCCCGCCCTTGCTGAAGATGGCGCGCACGTCTCCGGCGGTGCGATGGCGGTTGTCGGTGAGGCACTCCACCAGGAGCGCCACCCCGCCCGGACCGTAGCCCTCGTAGGTCACTTCCTCGTAGTGCACCCCTTCCAGCTCGCCGGTGCCCTTCTTCACCGCTCGGGTGATGTTTTCCGAGGGCATGTTGGCTTCCCGGGCAGCGAGCATGGCCGCCCGCAGCCGGGCATTTCCGGCGGGGTCACCGCCTCCCAGCCGGGCAGCCACGGTGATCTCCTTGATGAGCTTGGTGAAGAGCGTCCCCTTGCTCGCGCCCATCGCTTCCTTCTGGCGCTTGATCTTCGTCCAACGGTTGTGACCGGACACGGGTGGGCTCAGGGCTCCAGGGCGCTAGGGAATGGTGGCGAGCAAGGCCCGGGCCTGGTCTGCCCGCGGGCCGGAAGGTTCGAGCTCCAGGACCCGGCGCAACTCCGCGCGGGCGTGCTCCGCGCGGCCGCGCCGGAGGTGAAAACTGGCCAGGAGCAGGTGGGGGCGGGGGTCGTTGCCATCGAGAGAGGCGGCGTGATTGGCCGCCTCTTCTGCCCCGGTGCCATCCCCGGCGTCAAACCGGGCGCGGGCCAGCTCCAGCCACCCAGCAACGTCGACCGGCGTGGAACGGGCCCGGGTGGCGGTTGGCCCGTGCGGTGTGTGGAGCAAACGGATCCAGCCGGTGCTGACCAGAAACCCGGCAGCCAGTGCGGCCACCCCCAGCAAGGGGAGCCAACCGGAGAATCGGGCCGGCGGTTCCGGAGAGGAAGAGGCAGCCGCCACGGCGCGGGCCGCCACCGCCAGGGGGGACTCCTCACCGGCCTCCAGCGCCACCGGCACCGATGGCGGGGTTGGCGGCCGGTTCAGCGGCACTCGGGACACGGCAGGTGGGGTGACAACGCGCGGGGCAGCGGCGGTCTCTCGGGCTGGTGGCGGCACCGGCGGGGTCCGGGGGGCGGCTGGCGCGGGAGGCTCCAGACCGAGCGGCAGCGAGCGCATGGCCCGTTCCATCTCCCCGACACTGGTGGGGGCATCCCAGGCGGGCAGCCCGGGAATGGCGGGGGGCGTCGGCAGCTCCTCGCTCGCCGGTGGCGAATCCTCGCCGCCCAGTCGGAGCGCCGCTTCCAGCACCGAGGGGGCGGAGGCGAATGGTGCCGGCGGCGGAGGCGGGGGCATGGGCGCGAGCCCACGGGCCCGGGCCACCCGCGCCGGAAGGAGTGCCCCGGAGGCGTAGAGCCGGGTCGCGACCTGGAGGACCAGCGCCTCCGGGAGCGAGCTCTCGGCCACCACCGCCCGGACCGACCGCTCGCCGTCGAAGAGGCGGACCACCGGTTCCACCTCGTGTGGCAAGTCGGCAATCTGCGAGAGCAGCGTGCGCAGGTCCGGGCAGAGGGCGGCTTCCAGCGGGACGCTCACCCGCTGCAGCTCGCGCCAGGCGGTCAGGTCCCGATCCCAGGAGCCGCACAGCTCGCGGAGCCCGACTGCCAGCTCGGCGCTGATTCGCACCGGCCCCAGGTGCACCGCGTAGGACCCCTCGCCCAGAAAGAGGAGCCTGCGGAGGGCCCGCTCGCCTCGAAGGGCGTGCAGACGCGCCGCCACCACCTGGCCGGAGCGAAAGAGCAGCTCGCCGCTGGAGCCGAGCACCAGCCGACCGGAACGGGTGCCGGCCAGGAGCGCCCGGAGTGCTGCGTGCAAAGGCACGTCCCGGGTCGAGGCGACCAGGGTCGGGCTGCCCGGTGCCCGCGAGAATTCGAGCCGGGCCAGGGTCGCCAGGTCCCCCACGAAGAGCGGCTTGGCCAAATAGTCGTCGGCCCCGGCGGAGACGGCCTGGGCGGCGCCCACCGCCGAGGGCTGGCTGGTGAGAAGCAGGACTGGGACCTCCGCCGAGGCCGAGCGCCGGAGCCGGGCACAGAAGGCGAAACCGTCCAGCCCGGGAAGGCGGACCTCGGAGACGACCATGGCCGGGGGAGGGGCCTCGGAAAGCACCCGTTCGGCGTCCTCGGCGGAACGGACTGACCGAACCTGGAATCCGGCCCGGACCAAGCCGAACTGCATCAGCCCT
>JBKOYI010000044.1:0-7137 GCA_046725335.1 Myxococcota bacterium
GGCCTGCACCGAGGAGGACGCGCCAGCCTCGGACGATGCAGGGACCGCAGCCGCCGTCGCCAGGGCGGCCAGCGACAAGTTCTGGAACACCTACTGGGGAAACGACTTCGTGCACATCGCCGACGTGCAATCGGCGCTGCAGAGCGCCATCGACCAGAACCCGACCGACGGCGAGCTGTACGCACTGCTCGGTGCCACCCACTGGTGGCACGCCAGCGAGGCACCGGCTCGCGACCCGCATCCGGACATGAACGTCCTATCCCAGGATCTTCCCACCGCCCTGCAGCTGGTGACCAAGGCTTCCCAGCTCGCTCCGGACGACGACCATCTTCCGGGATTCGTCGGGACGATCACGGTTCACCTCGGTCGGTTCAGCGGCGACGACGGTCTGGTTGCCCAGGGCGACCAGATGCTCGACTATGCCGTGTACCAGTTCCCCGAGTTCAACGGCTTCAACCGGTGGGCTGCCCACAACACGGACCCGATGGACAGCGCGGGGTACCGACAGGGTCTGGACGCGCTCTGGCACGCCGTTGACCTCTGCGCCAACGCGACAGTCGATCGGGCGAATCCGGATCTGACCCCCTACATGTCCCTGGCGACCTCGGTCGGTCGAAAGAAGGTGTGCTGGGACAATCAGATGGCGCCGCACGCGTGGGAAGGGCTCATGCTGAATCTCGGCAATGGCCTCATCAAGGCCGGCGAAGTCCAGGCCGGACGGGTGATGCTCCAGAACGCCAAGCTCGGATCCGGGTACTCCAGCTGGCCCTACCGCGAGGTGCTGGAGGCCGAGCTGGCGTCCGATCTGGATGCCCGGGCTGCTGCCTATACGGACGGGGATCCCACCAACGATCCTCCGGTGACCGTTCCCGGACGCGGATGCAGCTACTGCCACGCCGAGGTGCCCGAGCACTGAGTCGCCGGCGCGGCCCGCGTGTCTGAGTGCACCGACGGGCGGCACGAGAGCGGCCGCTCACGGTGGTGCCAGATACCTGGTTTCAGCACCCGGTTTCGGTTCGCTCAGTCCTTGCCCCCGTCCCAGTACTCGCGGACCTCCTAGAGGTGGCGGGGGAGGGAATCGGAGTCGAGGACGCGGTAGGTGAGGACGGTGCGCCAGAGCTCGCGGCCGTCGGGCTGGATGGTGAGCTCGGTGGAGTCGAGGAGGATCTCGGCGGCGGCGGTTGGCGTCTGGGGGCCCTCGGCGGCCCAGGCGAGGAGTTCCGTGGGGGAGCGGGGTGAAGGCCTCGGGGGATGGTGACGCGGGTGGTGCGACCGTGAGTAGCGCGGAGATCGTGAGGAACGAGGAACGGCTTGGGAGCATGCGGTCACGCTACGGACGCGAGCGGACAGCACAGCCGGTTGAGGATCTTTCGGCGATGACACCCAGCGTTCTGGGTGTCGGCGTCTCTGCGTTGAAGGCTTACGACGACGCCCGCGAGCCTCCGCATCAGCCACTCCGAGGCGGTGACTGGCATCGTCAGCGGTCGATGAGGGCCATACTCCCCTCGTTGTGGCGCTCACCGGAGGCAGGCGTGAGGTTGTTCAGCCGGGCGATCTGCTCGGGGCTCAACGCGATGCGGTCGGCGGCCGTGTTCTCCTCGACGCGTGCGACCCGCTTGGTGCCGGGAATTGGAGCGATGTCATTGCCCTGCGCGAGCAGCCAGGCCAGTGCGACCTGTGCCGACGTTGCGCCCACCTCGGCGGCCACGGCCTCGACCTCACGGACGATGCGCAGGTTGCGGTGGAAATTCGCTTCAGTGAAGCGCGGGTTGGTCTTGCGCCAGTCGTCGGCCGCAAGGTCGTCGGGCGAGCGGACCTTGCCCGTCAGGAACCCGTGTCCGAGCGGCGAGTAGGGAACGAAGCCGATGCCCAGTGCGCGGAGCAAAGGCAGCAGTTCGGCCTCTGGGTCACGTGTCCACAGGGAATACTCGGTCTGCAGCGCCGCCACTGGGTGCACGGCGTGGGCGCGGCGAATCGTCGCCGGGCCAGCCTCGGACAGGCCGATGTGGCGCACCTTCCCCTCGGCGACGAGCCTGGCCAGCGCGCCGACGGTCTCCTCGATGGGGGTCTTCGGGTCTACCCGGTGCTGGTAGTACAGGTCGATGTGGTCGGTGCCTAGCCGCTTCAAGGAGCCCTCGACAGCGGCTCGGACGTTCGCCGGGCTGCTGTCGAGGACGCCGGAGCCACCACCGGAGTGCGAGACCAAGCCGAACTTCGTCGCCAACACCACCTGGTCGCGGCGGCCCTTGATGGCCCGGCCGACCAGCTCCTCGTTGGTGAAGGGGCCGTAGATCTCGGCTGTGTCGAGGTGCGTGACGCCGAGTTCCAGCGCCCGGTGGATGGCGCGAATCGACTCGGCATCGCTGCCTTCGCCGATGTTGTAGTAGCCGGACATCGACATGGCGCCGAGTCCGATGCGCGAGACGTCGAGGCCGCCGAGTGAGATGTGCTTCACGGGATATGGCTCCATTCTGTGAAACGTGTCGAGGGCGTGTGATGCGCCGACTCACGATCAATACGGCCCGGCACCAGGGAGGACTAGACAGCCAGATGGAAATGGGTTGTTAAGCGCCAGTTGACAATGACTCAGGAGCGACAGCGCGATGAAGACGACTCTCCTGGCCCAGCTTCAAGTCTTCCTGGCGGTGGCGCGCATGCGCAGTTTCAGCGGCGCGGCGCGGGACTCAGGCGTCTCCCGGGCGGCGGTCAGCCAGGCAGTACGGCAGCTCGAAGAGCAGCTACGGGTGGTGCTGCTGAACCGCACGACTCGCAGTGTGTCGCTGACGGATGCGGGAAGGCGCCTCATGGAGGAAGCAGGCCCCGGGCTGGGGCAAGCGTTGGCAGCCCTCTCCAACGTCTCAGTCCAACCCGGCGAGGCGGTGGGGCGGGTGCGGTTGTCGGCCCCCCGGATGGCGGTCCCCTTCGTCATCACTCCGGTGCTGCCAACCTTTCGCGCGCGCCACCCGCGGGTAGAGGTGGAGGTCGTCATCGAGGATCGCTTCGTGGACATCGTCGCGGAGAGTTACGACGCTGGCGTGCGCCTGACCGAGGCCATCGAGCGCGACATGGTGCAGGTGCGCATCACCGACGCCTTCCGCTTCGTCGTGGTGGGCGCCCCCAGCTATCTCGAGCGTCACGGCACGCCCCGGAAGCCCGAGGACCTTTTGCGGCACGAGTGCCTCACCTTCCGCTCGCAGTCCACGGGGACGCTCTACGCCTGGGAGCTGGAACGGGGCCGCAGGACGTGGCGGGTACCGGTGCGTGGCGGCGTGGTCACCAACGACAGCCAGGTGATGGTGTCCCAGGCAGAATCAGGGGCCGGGCTCATGTACGCCTTCGAACCGGCGGTGCGTGAGCAGCTGCGCACCGGCCGGCTGAAGGTGGTGCTCGAGGCTTACGCGCCTACCGTGCCTGGCTTCTTCCTCTACTTCCCCAGCCGAGCCCAGCGCTCGGGACCGCTGCGGCTCTTCATCGACGCGGCCAAGGAGTTGGCTGTGCGTGGGGTGAAGTGATCAGGTGGCGAGGAGGCATGGCTCTCGATCAGCCGCGGAAACGCCCTCGGGGGGCGGGGGGACGACGCTGGTGTCGCCGAGGCCGACGCTCGCGTCCCCAGGGCGTGACGGTGCTTCCCGGTCTCGACCTTCGCCAACCGCGCCACGGGCGATGGCCGGGAGTGGGCCACGGAGGACGCGGCGATCCGAGTAGATGGCCGGGCGCTCGGTGGCGGGCGCCTCGGTGAGCAGGGACGGGTCGAACCAGTGCTCGGTCCCGTCCCGAGCGTACGGCGGGCAGGGCAAAGGCGAGATACGGCCATGCTGTAGCGGTCGGACTGGGGCGCGGTGGTCACGGACATGCTGGGTGCCCAGGCCGCCCCGGAGCTGCTCGGCATTCACACCAACATGCCCGGCGTGGTCCCGGCGGAGATCTTGAAGGCGGCGCTCTTCGGCGGCGAGCCCCCGCCAGCCGGACTCCCCGCGGATGAACGACACGCGTGGGAGCAGCTCAACGTGTTCGGCAAGCACCTGGGCTACGCGATCATGATGGGGACGCGTCCGCAGACGTTGACCGGACTCGCCGACTCACCGGTCGGCTTTGCGGCGTTCATGATCGACCACGACGATCGCAGCTACGAGCTCATCGCCCGCGTCTTCGACGGCCGGTCCGAGGGCCTGACCCGGGACGACGTCCTCGACAACATCACGCTCTACTGGCTGACCAACACCTCGATCTCCGCGGCTCGCCTCTACTGGGAGAACAAGCTCGCCTTCTTCGCTCCGAAGGGCGTCGCGATCCCGGTCGCGGTGAGCGCCTTCCCAGACGAGCTCTACCAGGCCCCGCGGAGCTGGGCCGAGCGGGCGTACCCCAAGCTCACGTACTACCGGAAGCGCGACAAGGGCGGACACTTTGCCGCCTGGGAGCAGCCCCAGGCCCTGTCGGAGGACATTCGCGAAGGCTTCAGGTCACTGCGAACCAGGGCGCGGTAGGGATCACTCGGTCCTGGGCAGGGCTTGGGAGCATGCCCGAGGACCCTGGGGACCATGGCGGACAGCACAGCCGCTTGAGGATCGGGCGGCTATGACACCCGACCTGCGCCAAGTGGTGAGCCCCCATGCGCGCTGGCCTGGGCCCTCCAGCGCTCGACGTCCACGCCCTTCACGAGCAGCCACACGGTGAGCACGAGCTCGCCGAGGATGCCCGGGATGAAATTGAAGGGCTTCAGATGGCCCGCGAGGGTCGGCGACAGGAACGTCAGCCACCCGAGGCCGCCGAACATCATCAGCAGACCCAGGAAACCGGGCAGGAACGTTGACCGGAGGATGAGGACCCCGATCAGCAGGCAATACGCTCCGAAGAACGCCAGCGGACTGATGCCGGCCGGCGCGAGCTGAAAAACACCGAGCGCGGCGATCGTGCACCCGACCAGGCTGAAGCACGCAGCGATCAGGGAGAGGGCCCGGCTCACAGGCTTGAACATGCTGAAAAAGAGCAGGGTGACCACGACGTAGCAGCCGGTCGCCGCGAGATTGACTGCGGCTCCGAGATCCTCCGCCCCTCGGGTGGAGAAGAACAGCGAGAGCGATCCGGTGAGGATGTTGAGGAGGTAGAAGACTCCGGCGCCCGTGGCGTTGCGGCGCGGTGACCCGTCGGTGGTCGCTTCCATGGCTCGGCCTCGCCTATCTCACCTCCCGAGCATACGTCGCGAGGATCGCCCCATTGCTCGTGACCTCGCTGGCGACGAGCCGCAGCGCCGCGAGCCGGCCATCATCGCGGAAGAAGCGCTTGCCACCGCCCAGGATGACCGGATCGATCATGAACCGGAACTCGTCGACAAGGTCGTGCGCCATGAGTGCGTGGAGCAGCTCGGTGCTCCCGATGATGAGTAGATCCGCACCGGCCTCGCGCTTCAATGCCGTTACGGCTGCCCCGAGATCACCCTGGAGCAACGTCGAGTTCTGCCACGTGAGGGGCTCCTTCAGCGTCCGTGACGCCACGTGCTTGGGAAGGGAGTTGAGAGGCCGGGCGAGCGGCTGCTCCTCAGCCGACGCGTTCGGCCAGTGGGCCGCGAACGTGTCGTACGTCCGGCGGCCGAGCAAGAACCCGCCTGCCTGGGTCACATTCTCGACCACCCATCTCATCGAAGCTGCATCGAAGTAGCGCGTGTGCCACCCACCGTGCCTGAAGCCGCCGGACGGATCCTCGTCCCGGTAGACCGGCGCCTGCACGACACCATCGAGGCTCGTCCACTCGCAGGCGATCACTTTGCGCATTGGGCTCTCCTTCGTTTGAGGTCGCGCTCGGGCACTCAGGAACGCAGCTCCGTGCCGGGCCGCGCGATCGAAGCGCCCAGCTTCTCGAGAACGAGCTCCCAGCCCAGCTGCACCTTGTCGGCGACATCCGGCATCGCCCGGGCAAGCTCATCGAGCCGCTCGTGGACGAGGGTGAGCAGCGTGAACCCTCGATCGACCTCGCGGAGCGTGATGGTCAATCGGGAATCGAAGACCGGACCTTCGGCCCTCCGGGGACCCACGAAGCCCCACCGAAAGACGATGCGCTCGTCGGGGACCAGCTCGAGGATTTCGCATTCGAACCCGCCGGCGCTCGCGCCCGAGGCCGTCTGCCAAACGCTGTAGCGACCGCCCACGCGTTCGTCGATCTCGACGCGCTCCACCCCCAGACTTCCCGGTGCCATCCACCGCCGAACCAGGTCGGGTTCGAGCCATGCGCGGTACACCGCGTGAGTTGGAGCCGGGATGGTGCGCTGCAAGCGAACGGCGGGGAACTTGGTCGTCTGGGTCATGGGCTCTTCCTCCTCTTCTTCTTCTTCTTCGGACCGGGACGGAGAAGGGTCTCGAGGGCGTCCAAGCGCTCGCCCCAGAAGCGCTCGTAGAACCGTAGCCAGCCCGCGGCTGAGGCGAGCGGGCCAGCCTCCAGGCGGCAAACGTGCCGGCGACCTTCGACGGTGCGATGGATCAGCCCCGCCCCTTCCAGGACCTTCACGTGTTTGGACGCTGCCGCGAGCGACATCGCCAGCGGCTCAGCGAGTTCGCCCACGGTGAGCTCGCCGGACGCGAGCCGGCTGAGCATGTCCCGCCGCGCATCGTGCGCGAGCGCGTGAAACACGGTGCCAACACCGGACGGACCGTCAACCATAGGGTTGAATGTAGCCCAGGCCAGGCCGATCGTCAACCTTCTGGTTTAGCGTTGGACCGGGTAGCAGCAGGACGCAGAGTCCTTCGTCACTTGATTGACGGACGACGGCCCGCGAACGTGACCGCATGCCCAGCAAGGCCACGCCCAAGCTGGCCAAGCGCCCGTCCCACGTCGTCAGATCCAAGGAAGAACAACCCGCATTCTCGTGAGGGAGTCCGGGTAGGAAGCGGCGCCGCTGGTCCCGGAGAGGGGCTGGAAGGGTAACGGCGGAGGCGCTGGGTGGAAGCGCGTCCAGGCCGGAGGGTAAGAGGGCGGCCGCGGCCCGTGGCCCGGGCGGGTGAGTTTCGGGGCTTGGACGGGGCTCACCCGAAGTCGAGCTGGGGCGGGGAGGTGGCCGGAGCGAGGGGGAGAGGCCTCGAGGGGAGGCGGAGGTGCTCGAGGATGGCCTGGGCGGTGGAGGAGCGAAGCACGACGGCCACGATGCGG
>JBKOYI010000029.1:0-12376 GCA_046725335.1 Myxococcota bacterium
ACCCTGGTGGAGAACACCTCGCACGTCGACCACTACGGTTTCACGTTCTCCGCTGGACTCATCACCGAGCATGTAAAGACGGACGTGGGCCTCACCGCCTGGTTCGGGAGCGGAACCGATGTCATCCCGGACAATCTCGACTTCTCCAGACTGCTGCGCAGCCATTCCTCGGAGTACGGGGTCTACGTGTCGCTTGCCACGGCCTATGAGTTCTGACACTGGCGACCTTGGCCAACCCCCGCTCTCGCGCCGCCAGGCCAGTGGGTGACAGGCCCGGGTGGCCTGCGCCATCAGCCGGCTCGGCCCCCGCCTGGTTCGGTGACGACGACGAAGGAGGTGGTGTTTGCCGGGTGGTCGGCAATACCCTCGGCGAGCACGAGCAGACCGTAGAGTTCGGCGGCCCGCCGGCTGGCAATGGCGGCCGTCCCCGGCGTCCGCAGCTCCGAGAGGCGGTGCGCGGCGCTGGCCGTGTTGTCCGCGGGCGACGTCTCCCAGCCGTGACTGGCGATGAAGCGCGCGCACTGCGCGAGAGCCTGTGGGTGTGACTCCACTCGACGAATCGACGCCAGCGAGACCCCCCGCGGAGCCAGCAGGCAATGCCGGATCGGCAGCTCCACCCGCGCGACCACGACCAACGAAGACGACCGGAGCAACTCCTGCACCTCGGCCACAGGGCCGGCGATCGAGTTCTCGACCGGCACGACGCCGGCGTCGGCCATCCCTCGCTCGACAGCTGTGAAGACGGCCGCAAAGCTGGGGCAGGGGAGGACCTGGGTCGCCCCGGGGGCGTTGCCCGCCGCCTCCTCGCCATAGGCGCCCGGCTCGCGGGCGTAGGCCACCTTCATGGCTCGAGTGCCGCCGCTGGATAAGAGCCGAGAACGCGGAGCTCCACCCGGCCACGGATCTCGTCGAGTGCCCTGCTGGTGTGCTGCTGGGCGGCGTGTCCTTCCATGTCGATGAAGAACCGCGATCGAGGGGGCGTGCCGCGAACGGGACGGGACTCGAGCTTGGTCAGGCTCACCCCCCATCGGGCAAAGACCTGGAGGATCTCCTCGAGCGCGCCGGCCCGGTGCTCCACGCTCAAGACAATCGAGGTCTTGCAGGCCGCGTCCACGGAGCAGGAAGCCGGTTCCCTCCCCACCTCCACGAACCGGGTGGAGTCGCCCGATGCCGACTGGACGTAGGCCTCGCCACTCAGCATCAGGCCGGCGTCGGCGACGAGGTCGAAGGTCTGGGTCGAGCCCCCCGTGCTGCTCTCCAGGGGCAAAAAGGCCACGTCCGCACGCCCCGAACGGACCGATTGCACGGCATCGGCGAGGGTGGCGTGACCCTCCAGCAAGGCGCCCCCCTTCCGCCCTCCGTACCGGCGCTGAGCCGCGAGCTGGTCCGGCGAGCCCTCCACGCCCTGGAAGGCGACCCGCAGCGGCACGGTCTCCAGCTCCAGCAAGTGTGCCTGCTGCTGGGAGAGGGACATGTCGAGGATGATGCGGTACAGCCGCTCGGTCTGGTGGGCATCCAGTCCATGGGCCACCGCGGCTTCCCGGGCGCGCTGCAGCACCAACTCTTCACGCACCGGGTCTCGCAAGGGGACCGCGGCCGCGATCTTGGCTCGCGCGGCCCGTTCCCCGAGAAGCCGCCGCCGCTGCAGCAGCTCCAGGATCGACCGGTCGAGCGCCTCGATGGCGTCCCGAATGCTCGTCAAATCCGATGGGTCGGGTGATTCCTCGTCCACGCCTCCCGAGATATCGCAGTTTTGGCAGCGCATCTCTGCCGGGCCGGTCATCCCCGTTGCTGCCGCCCGCCATCGGACGGGGGCAACTGCCCTCGTCTGCCCGGTGCCAGCCGCCTCTGATAAGAGCGGGCCATGGAAAACACCAAGCCCGTTGCCGAGGTCGACCCGGAAATCGCCGCCCTGCTCCGTCAGGAGACCCAACGGCAGGAAGAGGGTCTGGAGCTCATTGCTTCGGAGAACTTCGTCAGCCCGGCGGTGATGGAGGCCGCTGGTTCGACCCTGACCAACAAATACGCCGAGGGTTACCCCGGCCGCCGCTACTACGGAGGTTGCGAGTTCGTGGACCAGGTGGAGACCCTGGCCATCGAGCGGGCCAAGAAGCTCTTTGGGGCGGAAGCGGCCAACGTCCAACCTCACTCCGGAAGTCAGGCCAACATGGCCGCTTACATGGCCCTGATGCAGCCCGGGGACCCCATGCTCAGCCTCGATCTGAATTCCGGCGGCCACCTGACCCACGGGATGTCACTCAACTTCTCGGGGAAGCTCTACCGGGTCGTCCACTACGGCCTGGACCGCCAGACCGAGCGCATCGACATGGCCCAGGTGCAGCAGCTGGCCAAGGAACATCACCCCAAGATCGTGGTCGTTGGAGCCTCGGCCTACCCTCGGGTGTTCGACTTCGGGGCCTTCCGAGACATCGCCGATTCGGTGGGGGCAGCCTTGGTGGTGGACATGGCACATATCGCCGGCCTGGTCGCCGCCGGCATTCACCCCTCGCCCATCCCTGTGGCGGAGGTGGTCACCACCACCACCCACAAGACCCTGCGCGGCCCGCGCGCTGGGATGGTCCTCTGCAAGGAGCCCTACCTCAAGGCAATCAATAGCCAGGTCTTCCCTGGCATCCAGGGCGGCCCACTGATGCACATCATCGCCGCCAAGGCGGTGGCGTTGAAGGAAGCGCTCAGCCCTGCCTTTGCCATCTACCAGCGGCAAATCGTCGCCAATGCCCAAGCTCTGGCCGAGGCGCTGCAGCAGGCTGGCCTCCGGCTGGTCTCGGGCGGCACGGACAACCACCTCATGCTGGTGGACCTGCGCCCCAAGAAGCTCACCGGCAAGGTTGCCGAGGCCGCACTGGGCAAGGCTGCCATCACCGTCAACAAGAACATGATCCCCTTCGATCCGGAGAGGCCGATGGTGACCTCCGGAATCCGCATTGGCACGCCCGCTCTGACCACCCGGGGGATGAAGGAGCCGGAGATGGCGCGGGTCGGCCAGTTGATCGGCGAGGCGCTCGATCACCCCGACGACGACGCCGCCCTGGCCCGGGTGGCCGGCGAAGTCCACGCTCTGGCCCAGGCCTTCCCGCTCTACGCCCATCGGCTCCGCGGCTGAATGCGCTGCCCTTTCTGCAAGGGTGACGACAGCAAGGTGCTCGACTCGCGGGAGTCGATGGAGGGCGTCGTGACTCGCCGCCGCCGCCAGTGCCTGGAGTGCAACAGGCGCTTCACCACCTACGAGCGCATCGAGGAGCTGGCCCCGCTGGTGGTCAAGAAGGACGGGCGCCGGGAGCCATTCGACCGCGAGAAGCTCCTGGGGGCGCTGCAAAAGGCGGTGGCCAAACGGCCGGTGTCGTTGGATCAGCTGGAGGGCCTGGTGGTCGAGGTGGAGGCCCGGCTGCAAGAGCGGGGGGAAAAAGAAGTTCCTTCCCACCTCATCGGCGAAGAGGTCATGCGCCGGTTGCGCGCCGTCGACCAGGTGGCATACGTCCGCTTCGCATCGGTGTACCGGAGCTTCCGGGACATCGAGGAATTCATGGACGAGTTGAAGGGCCTGCTTGATGACCACGGTCCCGAAGCCGCACGACGAAGACGCGGACGCCCCGACGACTCAGCGAGCTGAGCCGCCCGCCGGCGCGGAGGTCTTCATGCGCCTAGCTCTCGCCGAGGCCAGCCGGGCGATCGGTCGGACCCATCCCAATCCAGCCGTGGGCGCGGTGGTGGTGAAGGAAGGGCAGATCGTCGGACGCGGCCACACCGCACCGCCGGGAGGCCCGCATGCCGAGGTCCGTGCCATCGAGGACGCCGGCCAGGCGGCTCAGGGTGCCGATCTCTACAGCACGCTCGAACCCTGCGACCACTGGGGTCGCACCCCACCGTGTACCGAGGCCATCCTGGCGGCCGGGGTGTCGCGCGTCGTCTCCGCTTCCTCGGATCCGAATCCTTTGGTCGATGGCCGCGGGGTCCGCCGGCTGCGGGAGGCCGGCGTGCAGGTTTGGACGGGCGTGCTTGCCGCCGAGGCCGATGCGCTGAACCGACCCTTCTTCAAGGCCATGCGCACTGGACTGCCCTGGGTGACGCTCAAGGTGGCGGTGAGCCTGGACGGAAAGCTGGCCACCGCCACCGGCGAGAGCCGCTGGGTGACCGGCGAGGCGGCCCGAGCGGAGGTGCATCGGCTGAGAGATCGGGTGGATGCCATCCTGGTTGGGGCCGAGACGGTTCGTCGGGACGACCCGGCGCTGACGACGCGGCTGCCCGAAGGGGGTGGCCGGGATGCGCTCCGGGTGGTGTTGGACTCCGGCTTACAGCTCGACCCGGGGCGACGTATCTTCCATCTCGACTCACCAGCACGGACGTTGGTCGTCCATGTTCAGGGTCAAGGGCTCGAGCGGGCCGACACCCTGGCTGCCAATGGAGCCGAGCTCCTGGCCGTTCCCGGTCGGCCGGGTGCGGTGGACCTCGATGCGATGCTGAGGGCCCTGGTCCGTCGCGACGCCTTGCATGTCCTGGTCGAGGGAGGACCGCGCGTGCTGGCCTCCATGGTCCGCTCGGGGCTGGCAGACGAGTTGATCGTCCATCTGGCTCCCAAGCTGTTGGGTGAGGATGGGCGGAGCTGGCTGGGGGCGCTGGGGATCGCCGAGCTGGCAGAGGCTCCAGGGCTGGTCACGGAGTCGGTCCGGCGGCTCGGCGAGGACGTGGAGATTCGAGCTCGATTCCGGTCCGTGCCCTGAGCCCAGGCAACGTTCAACTCGCTACCAACCCGCGTGAACTGTGCCCTGCGGGTCCCTCCGGCGCACCCCCGGCGGGCGGAGCCCGAGGGAAGGCACGTCCTTCAGCGCGAAGCGGTGGCCATGACGCTGGTAGGGGTCACAGCCGGTCGAGGTGAGGCATGTGACGCACCCAGGATCCCCATCAGGGCGAAGCCGAACGCGCCCGTCCAGAGGAGAAGCTTGCGGCGGAGGCAGTGGGGGCAACTCTTGCGGACCATGGCGCTTTCCTAAAGCAACTGACGTACCCATTGGATGCTCTGTTCATCCGAAATGTTTCAGGGGTGCCTCATGGCCTCGGAGGACGGCTACGCTCCAGGCCGCGCACATTGTCGCCGGTCAACACTCTGGAGAAATTCCTCATGCGCCGCATCCTCCCTGTCCTTGTTCTCCTCACTGCCTGTTCCAGCGAGAAGCCGGTGGTGAAGGCGCCCCCTGAGCCGGCCGTAGACGAAGGTCCGGCACCCCCTCTCGGGCTTCCTCCACCCCCTGCTCTCGGACCGGGGCAGAGCCGGGCCCAGGTCACGGGTTGCTCGCAGTCCGCGAACCCCTCCGACCAGGACGCCGCGACCTACCCGCCCATGGTTCTCGGGAGCCGGGCTCCATCCGCCACCGAGGTCCAGCTCGGAATCCAGCCGGGAGGGGTCTGGGTGGCCCACAACCTGACCCACGGGTGCTGCCAGAAGGCCCGGGTTTACGTTCAGCAACTCGCCGGACGGGTGAACTTCGTGGAGGCAGTGGAAGGCACTGCCTGCGGGGACTGCATGTGCGCCTCGACGGTGCAGGCCGCGGTCGGAGTGCCGCCCGGACGCTACGCCGTCGCGCTCCAGATCCAGGACGAGGCTGGGACAACCGTCGTGAAACAGGCCTCTTTCAGCGTCGAGGCATACTGAAAGACCCGGAAACTCCGCGTCTCGTCGAAATCGCGTAAACGAGGTGTCAAACACCTCGTCAAGGGGCCAACCGCCCGGAAAGACCCTGGAAGTCCGCGTCTCAGCGAAGTCGCGCAACCGAGGTGTCAATCATTCGTCAGGCGCGAGCGAGCTCTTCAATGTCTCGCCGCGCCGCGTCAGCGCCTCTCGAGCCAGGCCTGGAAGGCTTCGAAGGCGTACGGTCGCCCGAGGAATTCCTGGACCAGGTCGGCCGCATCGCGGCTGCCACCCGGAGCGAGCACCGAGTCCCGGTAGCGGAGTGCGGTCTGTGCATCGAGCAGACCGTGACGCTGGAACTCGCCGAGCAGGTCCTTGGCGATCACCAGGCTCCACAGGTACGTGTAGTACATCGCCGAGTACCCGTTGAGGTGCCCGAAGCTGGCGAAGAAGTGCGTACCCTCGACGTAGGGGAAGGGGCTGTAGCGGCTCTGCAACTCGATCATCGTCCGGGTGATGTCCAGCTCGGCCGGGTTTCGGGAGTGCAAGAGCAACGACAGCTGGGCGTAGAAGACCTGATGCCGGGTGTGCGCTCCTTTCCCGAACTCGTTGGCCTGGCGCATCCGCTCCACCAGCTCAGCCGGGATGGGGGCATCGGTCTCGATGTGATGGGCAAAGAGTCGGAGCGTGGTCGGATCCCAGGCCCACTCCTCGAGCATCTGGCTGGGAGCCTCGACGAAGTCCCACTCGGTCGCCACCCCGGAGAAGCCAAGCCAGCGCTGACGGCCACCTAGCAGGTGGTGCATCAGATGGCCGAATTCGTGGAAGAGCGTCACCACGTCGTCGTGGTCGAGAAGCGCCGGGCTGTGCACCTCGGGGTCGGGGAAGTTGCAGATCAGCGCACCTTCGGGAAGCTGCACTCCGGCGACGCCCGAGACGATGGGGAACTGCGCAGCGTGCTTGTACTTGTCGGGTCTGGGATGGAGGTCGAGGTGGATCCGCCCCAGCTTCTGGTCGTCCTGGAACACGTCGTGGGACTCGACCTTGGGATGCCACGCCGAGGGCTCTTGCACCCGGACGTAGCGGAGGCCGAACAGCCGTGAGGTGATCGCCAGCAGCCCGTCGCGAACCCGGGTGAACTCGAAGTACGGACGGACGGCCTGGGCATCGAAGGCGAACTGCTCCTGCTTCACCCGCTGCTCGTAGTAGGCCTTCTCCCAGTCCTCGACTCGGGTGACCGCCGGAAAGTCACGGCGCTTGCGCTGCAGCAGCCGCTCCACGTCGCGTGCCGCAGGTCCCTCGGAGACGCTGGCCACCCGGGCCAGAAACTCCGCCACCGTCTGGGCGGAGCGACTCATCTTGTCCTCGGTGATGTAATCCGCCCAGCAGGGTGCTCCGAGCAGCCGCGCCTGCTCCGCTCGGACCTCGAGGATCTCCCGTAGAACGCGCTCGTTCCCCGGCCAAGCCCGTGAGGTATTTTCCAGATACAGCTGCCGCCGCGCCTCGCCGTCCTCCGCGTATTGCCGGAAGGGGAGCAGGTCGGGATAGTCGGTGGTGATGCGAACTCGCCCATCGGGCCCCGGGGGGTGGGCGGCGATGTAGTCCGCAGGGAGTCCGGCCAGCTGTTCCGGGCGAAGGGAAACGGCCCGTACATCCTCGCGGATGGCGCGATCGAAATCCTGTCCCAGACGGACGGCCTGGTCGGCCAGCTCTTTGAGCCGAGCGCGGGTGGGCTCGTCCCGATCGACGCCGGCGCGGCGGAAGTCGCGGAGCGTGTGCTCGAGGTGCCGGCGGGTATCCGGCGCCAGGCCCTCCATCGGCACGGAGGCCAGAGCCTCGTACAGCCCCCGGTGCAGGGACAGCTCGGTGGCGTAGGCGCTCACCTCCTGGACCGCCGTCTCCGCCGCCTCGCGCACGGCCTTCTCCGGATGGACCTCGGACAGCAGTCCGGCCCGGTGCCCCACGTTGCTGAGCAGCAGCTGGATTCGATGATTGGGAAGGAGGGTGTTGGCCTCTCCGCGCGGTCCCTTCACCTCCAGCAGGGTGGTCAGCTCGGCGCGGGCCTGGGCGATGGCGGAACGGGTCTCGGTGATGACGCTGTGGGGGGTGATGGCGGACATGGCGGGATTCCGGGAGGGGCCTTATAAGCCAAGCTCGACCATGTTCACCGGCCTCGTGCAGGACGTGGGCACGGTGGAGCGAGTCCTCCCCGGGCCGATGACCGTCCTGTGGATTCGCACTGCCCTGGAGGCGTCCGATTTCTCGCTGGGCGAGTCCATCGCCGTCAGCGGCACCTGTCTCACCGTGGTGGAGCGGGAGGCCGAGCGCTTTCGGGTCGACGCCTCGCCGGAAACCCTGCGGCGCACCACCCTGGGTGAGCTGCAGAGTGGGGAGCCAGTGAACCTCGAGCGCGCGCTACGACTGTCCGACCGGCTGGGCGGCCACCTCGTCCTGGGGCACGTGGACGGAGTGCTTCCTCTGTTGTCCCGGCGGGCGGAAGGTGGGTCGCTGGTGCTGGAGGTGGCTTTGGCTCCCGAGCTTCGCCCGCTCTTCATCGAGAAGGGTTCGGTGGCCCTCGATGGAGTGAGCCTCACCGTCAACACCGTCGACGACGATCGCTTCTCGGTTCAGCTGATTCCCGAGACCCAGGCCCGAACCACCCTGGCCCGAAAGTCGGTGGGCGACCGCTTCAACGTGGAAGCGGACGTCATCGGCAAGTACGTGGCCCGCCTTCACGCCGCCCACAGCGGGCCACGAAGCGGCGGGCTCACCGAGGACATGCTAAGGGCAGCCGGATTCGGGAGTTGAAAGGGATGGCACGGCGGCTGGAAGAGGTGGGCAGCATCGCGCTCGTCGAACGGGCCATCGGAGAGATCCGCAAAGGGCGGATGGTCATCCTCACCGACGACGAAGACCGGGAGAACGAGGGGGATCTGGTGATGGCCGCGGAGAAGGTGACGCCGGCGGCGATCAACTTCATGGCCACCCACGGCCGAGGCCTCATCTGCCTGTCCCTGACCGAATCTCGCATCCGCCAGCTGAACCTGCCCCTGATGGTGCAGGACAACACCTCGCCCTTCGGCACCGCCTTCACCGTCTCCATCGAGGCCGCCCAGGGGGTGACCACCGGCATCTCTGCCGCAGACCGGGCCCGGACCATCCTGGCGGCGGTGTCCCCGCGAGCCAAGCCCGGGGACTTGGTCCGTCCCGGCCACGTCTTTCCCCTCCGTGCCCGCGAGGGCGGGGTGCTGGTTCGCACCGGGCAGACCGAGGGCTCGGTGGACCTGGCCCGGATGGCGGGTCTGTTTCCCGCTGGAGTGGTCTGCGAGATCATGAACCCGGACGGGACGATGGCTCGCCGTCCCGAGCTGCAGCGCTTCTCGCGCCGACACGGGCTCATGCTGGTCTCTGTGGCGGACCTGATTCGCTACCGGCTCCAGCGCGACCGATTGGTGAAGCGGGTGGCCACCTCGGAGATGCGTCGGACCGGCCAGGGGCTCTGGACCGCTCACGCCTACAAGAGCGACGTCGACTCCGACGTCCATGTGGCCATGGTGAAAGGGGACCTGAGCGGTCCCGTTCCAGTGCTCACCCGCGTGCATCGGGCCTGCCCGGTAGGAGACTTCCTGGGCAGTACCGGCTGTGATTGTGGTCACCAGCTGGAGCAGGCCTTCCGCGCCATCGCCGAGGCAGGCCGAGGGGTCCTGGTCTACCTTCACAAGGACGTGAGCCCCCGCGCCGCGCTGGTCTGCACCCACCAGCAGCAGGAGGATGGCGGGGGAGAGCGGGATCGGAATCGGCTGCGCGAGTTCGGGGTGGGGGCGCAGATTCTCAAAGACCTCGGCCTCCGGCGGCTGCGGTTGCTCACCAACAATCCGAAGAAAATCGTTGGGCTGGAGAGCTACAACCTGGAAGTGGTGGAGCAGATCCCGCTCGCCCGCCGGTTGCGCTCCGCCTCGAGAAGGACCTGACCGATGCCACGCGTGCTGGAAGGCCATCTCACTCCACCGCAGGGCCGTTTTGCGCTCTGCGTCTCGCGCTTCAATGGCTTCATCACCGAGCAGTTGCTGCACGGGGCCACCGACGCCCTGGTCCGACACGGGGTGGCCGAGGCGGACATCGACGTTTACCGGGTTCCCGGGACCTTCGAGCTGCCCGGCCTGGTCCGCCGCCTCGCCGACGGGGGTCACTATGCCGGCCTGGTCGCCCTGGGCTGCGTGCTGCGCGGGGGAACGCCCCATTTCGAGTACGTGGCCGGCGAAGTGAGCAAGGGAATCGCCCAGGTTGCGCTCACTGCCAGCTGCGCCGTCTCCTTCGGGGTTCTCACCTGCGACACCCTGGAGCAGGCCATCGATCGGGCCGGAGTGAAGGCCGGCAACAAGGGGGCCGACGCGGCGGTGGCCTGTCTGGAGATGGTCAACCTCTACGCCCGGCTGGCCGAGGTCGGAAAGAAGCGCTGATGGGGGCACGCCGCACCGGACGGGAGCGGGCGCTCCAGGCCCTTTACCAGATGGAGATGAGCGCCCTTCGGCCCGAGGAGGCGCTGGAGGCTGCCTGGGACGCCGAGCCCGAGCCGGGCCGCCCCGACACCGAGGCCCATCGTTTCGCGCTGGAGCTGGTCCAAGGGGTGGTCGAGCACCGCGAGGAGATTGACGGCCTCATCGAGAGCCACAGCCACAACTGGCGCCTGGACCGGATGGCCCGCATCGATCGCAACGTCCTGCGCCTGGCCGTCTTCGAGCTGAAATGGCGGCCGGACATCCCCAAGAAAGTGACCCTCAACGAGGCGGTGGAGCTGGGCAAGGCCTTCGGGAGCGAGGCCTCCTCGGCCTTCGTGAATGGATTGCTGGACCGAATCGCCCTGGCGGTCGAGAAAGGCTGAACGTGCCCATCGCCGTCAACGCCATCGCCCTCGGGCTGGAGGCACTCGACCCGCTCCCGGTGGATACCCTCTGCCTGTTCGTCTCCGAGGACGAGCGCCCACTGGGCGGCGCGGCCGGGTACGCCGACTGGCGGCTGTGCGGACAGCTCTCGCGACTGCTACTGGATGGCTTCTTCCGAGGCGCCCGCGGTGAGTCGATGCTCTTGCCCTCCTCAGGGCGCATCGGCCCGCGCCGGCTGGTGGTGCTCGGCCTCGGACCCCTGGCCGAGGCCGCCCAGACGGCCGCGGTGCACAGCGCGCTGGCCCACGCCGCGGACGTGCTCAACCGGGCGGGGGTGGAGAGCGTCGCCCTGGAGGTGCCCGGCCGCCCCCGGCTGGAGCCGGCGGAGAGAACGTCGGCAGTGAACGAAGCGTTCCTCCCCGCCTTCCGTGGAACGCGCGTCACCCTGCTGGGCGAGCAGCAGGCGCGTCCCCGCCCTGCCTGACCTTTCCGCAGCCCCCGGGTCTGCTAGGCTTCAAATTCCGGCCGGGGAATGGCGTACAAGGTTCTGATCGTCGAGGACTCGAAGGCATCGCGCGAGTTCATCGCCTCGACCGTTGGGGCGATCGATGGCGTGGAGGTCATCACCACGGCCAGCGGCTTCGACGCGCTGAAGCTCCTGCCCCGTCACCGCTTCGATCTGATCATCACCGATATCAACATGCCCGACATCAACGGGCTGGAGCTGATCAACTTCGTCAAGAAGAACCCGAATTACCGGGAGACCCCGCTCTTCATCGTCACCGGCGAGGGGCGGGAGCAGGACCGCGAACGGGGGCTGCAGCTGGGCGCGGCGGAGTTTCTGGTGAAACCCCTGGCACCGGATTTTCTCGAAGGATTGCTCCGGCAGTACCTCAAGCTCGCGTGAGTCCCGAGCGCCCGCCGGCAGAGTTCAGCAGCGAAGCCACCGAGACCGCCGAGGCGCTGGGGAAGAGTCTGCTGGCGCTGGAAGGGGCAGCGGCTCCCGAGCCCGATCTGTTGAACGCCATCTTTCGTCAGGCCCATTCCTTGAAGGGCTTGGCCGCCACCTTCGGCCAGCAGCGCATGGCCGAGCTGGCCCACGCCGCCGAGGACCTGCTGGACCGCCTCCGGCTGGGAAAGGCCCGGCTGACTCCAGCACTGCTGGATCTGTTGCTGGAGACGGTCGAGGTGCTCCTCCGGCTGGCCACCGATCCGGACGGGAGCGCAGATGAAGCGCGGGCCCTGGTCCGAAAGCTTTCGCGACAGAAGCAGCGTCCGGAACGGGTGCACGCAGATCTCCTGGAGCGCCTGGAGCTGCCCACTGAGCTGCGGCGGGTGCTCACCGAGTTCGAGGAGCACCGGCTCCGGGAGACGCTCCGCCGGGGCGACCTGGTGTGGCGGATCACGGTGGAGTACCCCCTGGAGTCCTTCGATCGCGATCTGGAGTCGCTGAAGGCACGCTTGCGAGGAGTGGGCGAGCTGGTCTCCACGCTGCCGGGACCGGTGGCCGACCGGGCCGACGCCCTCTCCTTCGTCCTGCTGGTCGGCTCGGGCGCCGGGGAGCCGGAGCTGCGGAGGGTTTTCGGGCGAGGCGCCGCGCTCTCGCCGGTGGCCTTCCGGAAGCGGCTGCGAACCCACCCGGAGCTCGACTCGGACGAATCCGCCACGGTGGGTGTGGAAGGAGCGGCCGAGGCCAGCCAGCCGGCCCAGACCTTGCGGGTGGACATCGCCCGCCTGGATGCGCTCATCGACGCGGTCGGGGAATTGCGGCTGGTGGGCGAGTCCATCCGGGCCTTGTCCGAAGCCCGCGAGCTGTCGCCCCGGACCTGGTCGGCCCAGCTGCTCCGCG
>JBKOYI010000063.1:0-14207 GCA_046725335.1 Myxococcota bacterium
TGGTGGTGCAGGAGAACGCCGACCCGGAGGTCCTGGCCGATCTGGAACGCTTCTTCGCTCGGCTGGTCCCCGACGGCGACCCACTGTTTCGCCACACCGCGGAAGGACGGGACGACATGCCCAGCCATGTCCGGGCGGCCCTGACCCAGACCCAGATCTCGATTCCGGTGGTGGAAGGGCAATTGGTTTTGGGCACCTGGCAAGCCATCTATCTCTACGAACACCGCCACCGGGCGCACAGTCGCGAGGTGGTTCTTCTCTACGTCGGTGCCTAGCTCAGGGCCCGAGTTCATCTCCAAGGAGAGGCTGACCCCGTGGGCATTCTCGACATCTTCGGCGGCAAAAGCCCCGAGCGGGCCACCAAGCTCCGTTCCAAGGTGGTCCAGAAATACGGAGGGCCCGAGGCGCGGCAGAAGGCCATCCAGCAGCTGGGGGAGATGGAGTACCCCGAGGCCACCGCCTCGCTGCTGGCCCGGTTCACCATCAATGTCGAACCGCAGACCACCGACGCCGATGAGAAGGAGCACGTCTTCGCGCTGATCCGGGCCCGCGGCCAGGCGGCGGTCGACCCGGTGCGCACCTTCCTTCGTCGGAGCGACGCGGCCAGCTCCTGGGCGGTCCGGCTGCTCTCCGAGCTGCTGCCACCCGAGGCCTATGTCGGCGAGCTGTGCGAGCAGCTGCGCCATCTGTCCGAGGGCTACACCCGCGATCCAGAAAAGAAGCTGGTGCTTCTCGGGGCGGTGGAGCATCTGGAGGATGCCCGGATTGCTCCCAGCGCTCTGCCGTTCCTGGAAGACATGGCCGACGACGTGAAGATCGCCGCGCTTCGCGTCCTCGGTCCCAGGAGCCATCCGGAAGCGCGCGAACCCATCCTCCGCATCCTAACCGCTCCGGAGACGGCCCGGCGGGTCCAGACCGCGGCCATCGAGGCCCTGGCCCAGAGCGGCTTCGGGGTGCAGGGCTATCGTGAAAAGGTCGAGGCGCTTCTTCCCGAACCGTTCTTCGTCGACAAAGCCGGGATTCTCAAGCGACGCGGCGCCCCGCAGCCTGGCCAGCCGCAGTAGCCTGAAGCGACTTCGTCCCATCGAATGACCCGTCCTTCCAAAAGCCCACCTCCGCGGCGGCGTTCCAAGGCTCTGGTGGATCTCTTTCCGCACCTGGCCCCGCCGAAGAATCGGCCGCCTGGCCCGGACACCGCCGCCCAGACTCTGCGGCAGATGGCCGAAGCCATTGCCCGTGCCTCCACGGTGCCCGAGTGTCAGAAAGTCCAACTCGGCCACGTGGCCACCTTGCTCGGAGCCCGCAGCGCCTTCCTGGCCGAGTACGTCCACCTTCGAGATCGACTGGAGGTCGGAGCGGTTCGCGGCCGGAACGATCCGCGAATTGCCGCGGTCCACCCCAAGGAGGGGCCGGTGGGCGAGGCCTTCGCCGAGAACCGGATCGTCCATCAAGGAGATCTGTTGGCCGTCCCGGTCCAGGGAAGCACCGGGCCGCTGGGGGCCCTGGTCCTCATCGGCTGCAAGGTCGAAGCGCCGGAAGCCTTGCTGGAGGCTCTGGCCGCGCAGACCAGTGCGGCCTGGGAGCAGGCCCGCACCCGCGAGGACACCGCCCGCCGGGAGAAGGATCTCCAGACCGCCCTGGCCGGGCTGAAGAGCATGGAAAAGAACCGCGAGGAGCTCCTCTCCAACGTCTCCCACGATCTCAAGAACCCGCTCACCACCGTCAAGGCCTATCTGGGCATGCTCGGTCAGGGGAGGTTGGGGGCACTCGCCGAGAAGCAGCTCCATGCCGTGCACGTCGCCGAGCGGAATGCAGACCGGCTCTTGCGGATGCTCAACGATCTGCTCCTGCTCTCCCGGCTCCAGTCGGGAAAGATGCAGCTGGCCAGCCGGCCTTTCGGGTTGAAGTCCCTGGTCACCGACGTTCTCCAGGCCCTGGCCTCCGCGGGGGAGCTGGCCCGGGTGCGGCTCACTCTGGTCCCGGCCGGGGAGGTGTTCGTCAAGGGCGACCGCGACCATCTCTTCGAGGCGGTGCACAACCTGGTCGAGCACGCCCTGTTCCTCAGCCAGAGCGAGGGCGAGGTCCGGGTGGAAATCTCCTCCGAGGCCGGGCTGGCCCGGCTGGCGGTGGCCGACGATGGCATGGGTCTGCCCCCGGACGACATCGAAGGGCTGTTCGACTCCTTCCACCGGAGCCGGACGGGCCCGGGTGCCAGTGTGGGGTTGGGGCTGCCGGTCACCGCCAAGATCGTCCAGCTCCACGGCGGCCGGGTGGAGGCCCAGAGCGTCCTGGGCCAAGGAACGGTGCGCCGCATCGTCCTGCCGGCGTTTGCCGCCCAGGTCGGGGTGGCCGAGGAAGCGCATGGCTCGGCTGCCCAGGCCGGCCACATCCTCCTGGTCGAGGACGATCGGGATTGCCGCGAGGTCCTTCAGGAGTTGCTGGAGCAGGAAGGCTACAGCGTCGTCTCCGCCGCCGGAGCGGAGGAGGCACGGAATCTGCTCGAGGGAATGCGCCCGGCGATGGTCCTGCTGGACCTGCGGCTCTCCGAGGAGGACGGGCGAAGCGTGCTCCGACACGTCCGCAGCCAGCCTGAGTTCGCGGAACTGCCGGTGTACATCATCTCCGGCGCCTCGGAGGTGGCCTCGCTCCGCACCGGCACCGGGCTCGAGCGCATCGACGGTTTCTTCGAGAAGCCGCTTCACCTGCCGAAGTTGCTGGACACCGTGGCCTCGGTGGTGCGACCGGTACGCGCCACCCGATGACCCCCTTCGTCCACGACCGCCTCCTCGAGGCCTTCGCCTCGGCGCTGGCCACCGCCACTGGCCAAGCGGTGGAGGGCATCCGGGCCCAGGTGAAACCTGCCGAACCCGAGCACGGGGACCTGGCCTTCACCACCTTTCCCCTGGCCAAAGTCCTCCGCAAAGCGCCACCGGCCATCGCCGCCGAGCTGGCCAGGAATCTGGTCGTCCCCGGAATGGAAGTGAGTGCCGCCGGCCCCTACCTCAATGCCCGGTTCCAGGACGCTCCTTTCACCGAGCAGCTACTGGAGGAGGTGCGGCGGACCGGGGTGGGTTACGCCTCGACCGAGGTCGGGGCCGGAAAGACGGTGGTCATCGACTACTCCTCCCCCAACATCGCCAAGCCCATCGGCTTCCACCACATCCGGACCACGCTCATCGGCCATAGCCTGGCCAACCTGTACCGAAGCCAGGGCTGGCGAGTGGAAGGCATCAACTACCTGGGCGACTGGGGGAAGCAGTTCGGTCTGGTGGCGGTCGGGCTTCGTGAGTACGGCGACCCGGCCCGCCAGGCGGACATGGCCCATCTGGTCGAGGTGTACGTCCGGGCCAACGCCCGAGCCGAGGCGGATCCGGCCTTCGACGAGCAGGCCCGGGCTTTCTTCCGCAGGATGGAGGATGGCGATCCAGAAGCCCTGGCCCTCTGGAAGGAACTACGGGAGGGCTCGCTGCGCGGCTTTCTTCCCATCTACGAACGGTTGGGCATCCGTTTCGAGCACATCGACGGTGAGAGCCGCTACCAGGGGCGGATGGAGGCGGTCATCGAGGAGATTGCCCGGACGGTGGGGGTCCGCCAGAGCGAGGGTGCGCTGGTGGTGGACTTGCCCTATGCCGAAGGGGAGCCGCCGGTGCTCCTCAAGAAAGCGGACGGGAGTACCCTCTACGCCACCCGGGATCTGGCTGCCGCCGAGGATCGCTGGGAGCGCTTCCACTTCGACCGCGCGCTCTACGTCGTCGCCCGCGACCAGGCGCTGCACTTCGCCCAGGTCTTTCGGGTGCTCAAGGCGATGGGAAAACCCTGGGCCGACCGGTGCATCCACGTCGCCTTCGGTCGCATCGCCGGCATGGCCACCCGGGCAGGAAAGGTGGTGCTGCTCAGCGACGTGCTGGACGAAGCACGCGCCCGGGCGCTGGAGAAGGTGCGCGAAAACCAGGCCGCCGGGCGCATTCACACCGACGATGCGGAGCGGCTGGCCGAACAGGTGGGGCTGGGGGCGGTGGTCTTCGGCGATCTCAAGAACCGCCGAAACACCGACTACACCTTCGACTGGGACGAGGTGCTGGAGTTCGACGGGCACACCGGGCCCTATCTGCAGTACGCCCATGCCCGGGCCTGCAACCTCCTCAAACGCGGCGGCGGGGCGCCCGGGAGTCACGACCCGGGGCGCCTCAGCCTGCCCGAGGAGCAGCAACTGCTGCGCGGGCTCGCCCTCTTCCCTGGGCAGGTTCGGGCGGCAGTGGAGCAGGACGAGCCCTCCTTCGTGGCCCGGCATCTCCTGGAGGTCTCGGCCCGCTTCAGCCGCTGGTACACGCTGGGGAATCAGGATCGCGACAAGCGGGTCATTCACGACGAAGACCCAGGCCTGACGGCGGCGCGTCTGGCGCTGGCTGACGCGGTGCGCATCGTGCTTGCAACCGGGCTTCAGCTTCTCGGGATGGCCACGCCCGAGAGCATGTAAGTTGGAGAGCGCGATGGCTACCGAGGCCGCGCTCCGAGACGAGTTCGGTCCCATCGGTCGTGTGCTGGGGCGGCGCTACTGTCCCCATGTCCGGGTCGCCTCCGAGGCCGAGGCAGAGTTGCGCCGGCTCTCGGCCGAAGGCCTGGTGGTGCACGTGCAGCGCACCGCCGCCTGGGTGAGCTTCCTCTATCTGTCCTGGCTGATGGTGGCCCGCGCCCTTCCGCCGGTCCGGGCGGTCTTCAACATGCGGCGCTGGTTCGGCCGGCCCTGGCGCCGGGTGGCCCAGCGGGGGGAAATGGACGTACGGCTGACCTTTGCCCGCCGGCACGCCGGCTCCGCCCTGGTGTTCCTGCAGCAGACGGCGCTGGGGCGGGCCAGCGGCAAGAGCGGGCGGGAGGACCCCTTCCCCGCCCTGGTGGCGATGGCCCGGCGGAGCGAGCGGAGCATCTTCCTGGTCCCGGAGCTGGTGGTCTGGGAAAAGTGGAGCACCCGGCTCAAGCCGGCCTGGCCCGACTACCTCTTCGGAACTCCCGAGGCGCCCGGCTTTCTCCATTCGGTCCTGGCCTTCTGGCGCAACCACAAGCGGGCCCAGTTTCGAGTGGGCGAGCGCATCGACCTCAAGGCTTTCATCGCCGCCAACCCCGACGATTCCGATGCCGTCCTGGCTCGCAAGGTTCGGGGGGTGCTCCACGTGCACCTGGCCCGCGAGACACGGGCGGTCTTCGGTCCTCCCTACAAGCCACCCGAGCGGCTGATCGACGAGACCCTCCGCGATCGCACCCTCCGGCAAACTGTGGAGCAGATGGTCGGCCGCGGGGGAAAGACCCAGGCCCAGCTGGAGGCCGAGGCTCGCCGGCACCTGAACGCCATCGCCGCTCGGCTGCACCCCACGGTGATGGCCTTCGCCGCGCCGGTGCTGGGATGGGTGTTCGACCGGATCTACGACGGCATCGACGTTGACGAGGCCGGGCTGGAAAAGGCGCTCGGGGCCGGGCGCAGCGGCGCGCCCATCGTGCTCTGCCCCAGCCACAAGAGCCACATCGACTACCTGGTCATGTCCTGGGTGCTCTGGAAGCGCGGTTACCAGCCTCCGCTGGTGGCGGCCGGGGCCAATCTCTCGTTCTTTCCGCTGGGCCCCTTTCTCCGCCGGGCCGGCGCGTTCTTTCTCCGCCGCAGCTTCGGTACCGACCGCCTCTACACCGCGGTCTTCAAGGCCTACATCCGCAAGCTGGTCCGGGAAGGGGTGCACCAGGAGTTCTTCCCCGAAGGCGGGCGCTCTCGAACCGGAAAGCTCCTTCCGCCCAAGCTGGGGCTATTGGGCTGGGAAGTCGAGGCGGTCCTCGACGGCGCCCGGGATGATCTGGCCTTCATCCCCGCCTCCATCGACTACGAGAAGATCGTCGAGGGGAGCAGCTACTCCCAGGAGCTGCTGGGGGGAGAGAAGAAGCCCGAGGACGTGCGCGCGCTGATCAGTGCCCCACGGGTGCTCTTCAAGCGCTACGGGCGGATTCACCTCACCTTCGACGAGCCGGTGCTCCTCAAAGCCTTCATGCAGAGCCGCGGCTTGAACGACCCGGCCACGCTCACCGAGGAGCAGAAGCGCGGGTTGGTCCGGGCCCTGGGCAATCGGATCATGTGGGGCATCGCCCGGGTCTCCACGGTCACCCCCCATGCTCTGGTCAGTGCCGCTCTCCTGGCCCACCCCGGGCGGGGCATCTCCGCCAGGGCCCTCTCCTCGCGGGTGCAAGGACTCCGCCGCATGTGCGCCGAAGATGGTTCGCCACTCTCCGGGGGACTGGCCGAGGCGCCCAGCGATCCAGGCGTGCCCGGACCGGTGCGTGAGGCGGTGGTGGGGTTCACCCACGACGGGCTGGTGCGGGTGGACCAGGCCAAGGGCGAGACCATGTACTCGCCCGTCGAGGAGCGACGGGTGCAGCTCGCCTACTACAAGAACACGCTGATGAACCTGGCCGCTCCGCGGGCCCTGGTGGCCTGCGCGGTCGTGCGTGGGGGGGATTGCTCCGAGGCGGCCGTGCAAGCGCGCGCCCTCACCCTCTCTCGTCTCTTCAAGTACGAGTTCATCTACCGGGTGGGGGCTCCCTTCGAGGTCATTTTCACCGAGACGGTGGACCGGCTGGTGGCCTCGAGCCTGCTGGAACGGCGGCAGGGCCAACTGCTTCCGGCGGGGGGCGAGGCGGCAAATCTCTTGCACTTTCTGGCGGCCTTGCTGCGCGACTTTCTCGAGTCGTACCTCCTGGGAGCGCTCACCCTGGAGGACCTCGCCCGCAGCGGTCCCATGGATCGAAAGTCCTTCGTGAAGGCGGCCCTGGAGACGGGGCGGCTCGAATTCCTTACCGGCCGACTCGGTGCCGTGGAGGCACTGAGCCGCACCACTCTGGAGAACGCCCTGGCCTACTTCCTGGACCAGGACATCCTTTCGGAGAAGGAGCGCAAGGTGACCCTCGGGGCCGCCGCCGCCGCCCCCGAGCAGCGGGAGGCGCTGCAGGCGGAACTGCGGGGCTTCATCGTCCGCTGATCGGCCTCCGCTCGGCCGAAGCCAGGAGCGCGTCGAGCCTTCGGGCCAGCGTTTCGGCGGAGGCCGCCCCCTCGATGCGGGCCACCATCATCCCGTTGGCATCGACCAGGAACGTAGCGGGGACGGTCTCCAGTCCCAGGGGGCCCAGCAGCTCGCTCTCGGCCGCAGCCAGGGGGAGGTGCAGGTGAAGCTCCTGGGCCGACACTCGAATCCGCCGCTGGTCCCTGTTGAGCGAAACCGCCAGGAACCCCACCCGGCCCTGGTACTGCTGGGCCAGCTTGTCCAGCTCGGGCAACTCCCGAGCGCAGACTCCTCAACCAGGCAGCCAGAGATTCACCAGCCAGGGACTGCCTCGCATCTCGGCCGGGGTGATGCTCCGACCATCGAGAGCCCGCACCGCGAAGGCGCTGGGCAACTGCCGCGGAGTGAAGGGACGCTCGCAGCTGGACGCCGCCATCAGGGCGACGAAGAGAGGCAGCGCACGCAGCCGTGACATCGTTCAGAAAGACCCTTTCATGGCGCCAGCGGGACTGGCAAGTTTCCTCGTGCCTCGGTTTCGCAGCTCTGCTCCCGTGTCCGACACCTCCCTTCCTCCCGTGCCGCCGATGATGGCGGAACCGGTGCCAGCGCGCCGCCTGGGTTGGCTCGGGCTGGTGACCAGCGTGACCCTCTTCTTCACCCTGGGCTCGGGGGTGCAGCTGCTCAGCCCGGGGGTGGGCATCTGGTTCACCGAAATCCTTCTCTTCCTCGGTTCCGGCTGGGCGCTCATCCGCTGGAGCGGGCGCGACCCGGTCCGCTACGCCCGACTCTTCTGGCCGGGGGTCAAGCCTCTGGTGCTGGCGCTCCTTCTCTCCGTCGCCAACTACTTCGCCTTCGTCATCCCCTTGCAGCTGCTGGCCCAATCGGTGGCCCCGGCCTCGTGGGTCGAGTTTTTCGATCAGGGCCGGGTCTTCGAGCGTCGGGGCAACGTGGAGCTGGCGCTGGTCATCACCGGGGCGGTGGTGGCGGCCCCCATCGGCGAGGAGTTCGTCTTCCGGGCCCTCTACTTACAGGGACTGCTTCGCTCCGGGCTCACCGTCGCCCGAGCGGTGATGGCCTCGGCCATCGTCTTCAGCATCTGTCACTGGGACCCCATCGGCTTCCCGGCGAGGCTGGAGCTGGGGGTGCTCTTCGGGCTGCTCTTCTGCCGCACCGGCAGTCTTTGGCCGGGCATCGTCGCCCACTTCGGCAACAACCTGACCGCCACGGTGATCTATCTCGCCGACCGGTTGCAGGAGTCCCCGGGGACGACCGTCTCCAGCCCGAACACGATCATCGTCGGTCTGGCCGGGATGGGTCTGGCGGCGATGGCGATGATCCTCTACGCCGCCCGTTCCATCCCCGGGGCCTGGGGACAGCCCCGTGAAATTCCTGCCGAGCGACCGCGCGTCCAGCTGTCGCGGGCGACCGCTCCCTGGGTGCTGGCGGCCGGGCTGATCGTGGCCGGCTGGTTGCTGATCGATCGCCGAGGCGTCGAGCTGGACATGGTTGACCTGAAGATCCACCTCCCCACCGAAAAGTCCGACGAGGCCGATTGGGTCCGCAAACGCCGGGTCGAGCTGGAGGCTCTGCGGTCCCGGGTTCGGCGAGGCGAGGTTGGAGTCCAGAATTACGCCGAAGCCCGGCGCGCCTTCTCGCAAGAGCTCCAGTCCAACGTTCGGACCGAGCGGCTGTGAGCCGCCTGCATGACGCCTTTCGCGAAGGAGGGACGAACCGCCGCAGGCCATCAGCGCCAGTCCCTTTCTTGGCTCGCTTCGACCTCGGTAGGCCGATCCGCTGCCGGGGGGAGCCAATGGCGCAGATCACCCGACCAGCCAGGGTGGTCTGCGCCATCAGACCGCCCGGAACCCCCGCACCCGCAGCACCGGGCCGACCATTGCGGTCGTCACCGCCTGTCGATCCACGTCCCCGTCGATTTCCACGTGCTGCCCGCGCCGGCGCAGGGCGGCGCTGCCCCCGGAGAGCTGGTAGGTGCGCCCATCCTCGCCCTCCAGGACCCACACTCCCATCTCGACGTCCCGGAACTCCACCGTCCCCTTGAGCTTCACCTGGACACCTCCCGCCGCAGCATCGAGCGACAGAGCAGCGCGCAGATCAGCCCGTTGACGATCAGCCACGGCCGGGCCAGGAAGGTGAACGGCAAGTAGGCCAGCCCGGGCGCCTTGGCCCAGGCGGCGTAGAGCAGAAACCCGGCGAACCCCAGCGCCAGCCCCGCCACCACCGGGCGGAAGGCCCGCCACTTCACCGCGAACAGCGCCGCCACCGCCGGGGCCAGCGCGCTGTAGACCAGCGGATTGGCCAGCCGCCCGCGGCCGAAGAGGATCCGCTCCCAATCCGGGAGCGGAAGGGAAAGCACCTCGGCCGCGGTGGGCACCCCACCGAACCAGCGCTGCCAGAGCACCTTCACGAACCAGAAGCCCACCGTCGAGAAGATCAACGGCAGCAAAGTGGCTGGATTCAGAAAAACGTTCAGGTAGCCCGGGCGGAAGCGGGGATTCATCGACAGCAGCAGCAGCACCAGCAGCACCGCGCTCCAGGCCAGTGGCACCCAGTCCACCGTTGGACCGCGCGCACCCAGCGCCTCCAGCGAGCGGATGGCGTCCAGCCGCCCGTGGCCAGACTTGGGAGTCCACTTGCCGTCCGAAACCGCTCCGGTGAAGAGCGCCCGTTCCACCTCCTCGGGGCTCCTGGCTCCGGCGGCAAAGAGCAGCGCGGCCACACCGGCCACGTGCGGCGTGGCCATCGACGTTCCCTCGTACTCAGCCAGCACCGGCTTGCGGAAGTCTCCCCGCTCCACCGTGGCCTGGAGGATGCCGTTCCCCGGACCGAGTCGCTTGTTGCCGCCTGGGGCGACGATGTCCAGCTCGTCTCCCCAGGAGGAGTAGGGCGCCAGCACTCCGTCCGGTCCCACTGCGCCGACGCCCACCGCTCCGGCGTAGGCTGCCGGGTAGGAGACCATCCCCATCCCGCTGTTCCCGGCCGCGCAGACGACCACCGCCCCCTTGCGCCGGGCATAGGCGACCGCCCGCTCCATCACCGCCGAGTAGCCCGGCCCCCCCAGTGAAAGGTTCAGAACCTTCGCCCCGTGGTCGGCCGCCCAGCGAATGGCGTCGGCGATGTCGGCCGAGGTGCCGATTCCCGAGGCATCCAGCACTTTGATGGGCATCAGCCGGGCCTCGAAGGCCACTCCGGCGACTCCCAGGCGGTTGTTGGTGGCCTGGGCGATGGTCCCGGCCACGTGCGTTCCGTGCCCGTTGTCATCGTTGGGATGATCGCTGTCGTTGACGAAGTCGTAGCCCGGGACGAAGCGGGCGCCGTTCAAGTCGGGGACGCGGACGAACTCGCCCCGGTCCTCGTAAGCGACGCCGGTGTCGATGACCGCCACGGTGACACCCTTGCCGCGGGAGACCTCCCAGGCCTCGGGCATGCGGATCATCCGGAGATTCCACTGCTTGGGGTATTCAGGATCGTTGGGGGTGAAGGCGAGCGCCTCGAACCTCACCAGCGGCTCGGCAACTTCCACATCGGGGTCGGACCGCACCCGGGCCAGCGCCGCGGCCACGTCGTCGATGTCCTCGGCGATGGCGATGCCCGAGGAGGTTCCTTCGACCGAATTGAGGCGGAGCCCAAATCCCCAGCGGGTGGCGCGCTCGGAAATCGCCTCGGCCGGCGTCCCATCCCGGAAGTCGACCACCAGGGCCCGGGGAACTGCGGCCGCGGTGGCCGTCCCCACCCGCGTCTGCTTGGTCCGGGTGGGCTCGGGCGCGCAGGCGATGCCCAGGGCCAGACACCCGCACAGCCACGGCCAGGACCTCATCGAATGGCCTCCGCCTTCACCCCCGGTACTGGGTTCTACGACGGGGGGCCGGGTCGATTGGGGTCGCTGAACTTTATTTCACGAATCCGGATGCTTGGGGGCGCCGGGAAGCCAGCCGAGGACGGCCCTTCCCACCAAAGCCAGGTTCCGATGGAACCGGGCGTCAGCCTCGGGGATGACCACCAGCCGGCCTCCGACGCTCGCCAGCGCGGCCGAGAGCGGCTCGCTCCCCGGTTCCTCCTCCCCCACCACGCAGAGCAGGGGCACGGGCAACGAGGTCAGCTCGAGCCCTCCCCCCGGGCTGATCAGGGCCAGCCCGACGACTCCTGCATGGCTCACCGCCAGCTCCAGAGCGGTCTGCGCCGAGGCCCCCACTGCCGCCAGAGCGACCTGCTCCTGGTGGACATTCTCTTGAAGCAGTGACAGCGCTGCCCTGACGTCCGCGACCCGCGAGGAGGCACTCCCTCGCTCTCCCTGGCTGGCTCCGACGCCTCGGAAGTTGAAGCGAAGCACCGGATGGCCGGCGCGAGCCGCAGCCCAGGCCAGCTCGGCGCAGACCACGTGGTCCATCGAGCCCTGCTCCGGCGGAGGTGGGACCACCAGGAGCGGAGGCATGTTCCTCCCCCGGTGCCACAGCCCCTCCAGCACCTCCGTCCCCAGTGGGATGAGAGCCGGCCGCTCTAGGTACTGCCCGCGGGTCACCACGGCTTGACCTGTAGCACCAGGAGCTTGAGGTACCGCCCCTCGGGAAACTGAAGCCGGAGGGGGTGGTCCGGCGGCTGGAAGCGTTCCTCGACCAAGGTCAAGTCCACCCCCGCCTTGAAGCCCGCCTCCTTGATCGCCCCCTGGAAGGCTTCCGCCGAAACCCGAGCCGAGCACGAGGCGGTGACCAGCAACCCGCCTGGCTCCACCAGGTCCAGTGCCTGCCGATTCAAGGAGGCATAGCCATCGATGGCGGCCTGGACGGCCCGCTGGCTCTTGGCGAAGGCCGGCGGATCGAGAATGACCATCCCGAACCGACGACCTTCGGTCCGGAGCGAGCTCACCAGCTCGAAGACATCGGCGGCCAGAAAGTCGTGCGCGTTGGGGTCCAGCCCGTTTCGCTCGAAGTTCTGGCGTGCCAGGGCGATGGCCTCGGCGTCCTGGTCCACCGAAAAAACCCGACGGGCACCCCCCATGGCCGCGTTCACGCTGAAACCGCCGGTGAAGCTGAAGCAGTTCAGCACCAAGGCGCCGCGAGCCAGACGACGAACCAGTGAACGGTTCTCCCGCTGATCGAGGAAGAAACCGGTCTTCTGCCCGCGGCGAACATCGACGCCGAAGCGAACGCCCCGCTCGAGGATGACCACCGGATCCGGCGGCTCCTCGCCCCAGAGCAGGCGCGCCCCGCTCGGCCGGTCGGCCTCGCCGTCCTCCCGACCCGTCTCGTCACGGCCGAGCACCGCGCGCAGTCCGGGGATGGTCTTGCGGAGGGCCTCGACGACCAGGGAACGGGCCGAAGTGAGACCGGCCGAGTACAGCTTGAGCACCGCCGTCCCAGCGTAGAGATCGGCCACCACGCCAGGCAGGCCGTCGGCCTCGCCGTGGACCACCCGGAAGCTGTCGGTCTCGGTTCGGTCGAGCAGCTTCTGGCGAAGCTCCCAGGCGGCGCTGACCCGCCGCTCGAAGAACGTCCCGTCCACCACCTCCCGCGCGTCCCGGGTGAGGACTCGGACCGCAATGGGGCTCAGCGGGTCGAAGTAGCCGCGGGCGACGAACTTCCCGCCCTCGGTGAGGTCGACGATGCTCCCCGGCGGGATGCGGGGCACCGTCTGCAGAGCTTTCCGGTAGACCCAGGGATGTCCGGCCCGAAGGTGCCGGCCCAGTCCCCGCTCCAGCTCCAGCCGGACAAGGTTCACGCCGCCCGTCTCCGTTGCCGGAGGACCGCCCGGACCAGTTCCTCGAAGCCTTCGCCCTCCGGGGCGCGGGTGATGAACCGTGGCCGAGCCTCCAGCTGGGGCATGACCGCTCGGACATTGGCCACGCCCACGCTGAGCGCGAAGGCAGCAAAGAGGGGAGCGTCGTTCAGGCTGTCACCCAGGTAGACCCAGCGTCGGTCCTCGGGCTCGAGACGACTCCGCCACACCGTCCGAAGGAAGCGGCGCACCATCCAGGCCTTGTCGAAGCGACCGATCCAGGCGTTCACGTGCACGCTGGAGCGCACCGCCTGCACGCCGCGGGCGTGGAGGAAGCCCTCCAGCTTCTCCGCCGCGGCCTCACCCAGCCGGACCTCCTCGTTGTAGTCGATGGCCAGGTCCACCTCCGTGTAGAGGCTATCGGTGGACATCCGGGCCCCAGGGACGCGGCGCAGGGCTGTCGCCACCAGCCGTTGCAGGCGCCTCCGTTCCCTGGCGCGCGCCGGGCGAGGTCGGGCGTAGTCCTTGCGGAGCGCTCCCCGCCCGTCGATGCGGATGGAGAGGCCACCGTTCTCAGCGATGACCCCGGCCACCGGGAGCGTGCGAGCCCAGGCCTCCGCGAAACCGGCCGGACGCCCGGTGACAAGGACGACGGGAACACCCGAGCGATCCAGGCGCTCGATGGCCGAGAGCGTGGAACTACGCAGGCGGCCGCCGGTGGTGAGCGTGCCATCGACGTCGCTGAAGACCCCTTGCACGTCCGACAGATCGGCCTGGCGCAGCGGTTGCGGTTCGGTCATGGGCCGTCAGCACCCTACCCTGCGCTGGCCATCAATCCACGAGAGCGAGTCCGGCCAGCAGGGTCCGGAAGTCCTCGGCCGCTCTGGGCACGTCCTCGGGCGCCAGCAGGGTCAGGCTCTGCTTGCGGCTCCGGCGCAGAAAGTCGTCCAGGGCCTCGTTCCGGCCGTACAACCCGACCGCCAGCTCGGTAGCTTCGGACAGGGCCTGAGCAGCGGCGCCCGGGTCGCTGGCGATCAGCGACTCGGCCTGTTCGAGCTTGACCCCGCTCTTGGCCCACACCTCACGATCGTGTTGGACCAGGAGGGCGCGCTGGTTGACCACCGCCAGCCCCTGAACGAAGGCCAGAAACTGCAGGCACAGGGCGATGACCTCGACTTTTCCGGGCAGCCGCTCCCGGGCCAGCGTCCGCAGCTGGTGCCGGTACTCGATGATCCGGCGCTTGTCCTGCGCTCTGAGTGCTCGATACGCGGCGGTACGCCCGAAGGCGTCCATCTCCTTCTCCAGTTGCTGGGCATGCCACTGGACGTCTTCCGGCTCGGCCACTCGCACCTTGTCGCCGCGGACTTCCAGCACCCGTCGAAGGTCGACCACGCTGGCCCGCACGGTGACCGCCCCCTCGACGTCGGCAGCATGCCCCGGGAC
>JBKOYI010000059.1:0-11656 GCA_046725335.1 Myxococcota bacterium
GTGCTGGCCAAGAAAGGGCAACTGCTGGGGCAAAGCCTGGATCTGGTCGCCCTGGTTCCCTTCAAGACCTTCCTGGCGGTGTACGGCAAACGAGATTTCCAGATCGACGTCGGGGTGGAGAAGGCGGAGGATCTGGATCGCGCCGAGGACGAGGTCACCGGCATTCTTCGGCGGGCCCGTAGCGTTCCCCCGGGGCAGCCCGACGACTTCAGCATCAACCGGACCGAGCAGCTGGCCGAGACCTACCACCAGCTCACTGGCGCACTCTATGGAGTGGCCATCGGGGTGGGGCTGATCACCCTGCTGGTCGGAGGCATTGGCATCATGAACATCATGCTGGTCAGCGTCCGTGAGCGGACTCGGGAGATCGGCCTCCGCCGGGCGCTGGGGGCGCGACGGCGCACCATCATCGTCCAGTTCCTGCTGGAGGCGGCGGCGGTCTCGGCGGTGGGCGGGGCCATCGGCACGGCAGTGGGCTTGGGGCTGGCCAAGCTGGTCTCCCTGGTCACCAGTCTGGCCGCGGCGGTGCAACCCCTCACCGTGCTGGGAGGGATTCTCTTCGCCGCGCTGGTGGGATTGTTCTTCGGCATCTGGCCGGCGGCCCGGGCCGCGGCGCTGGATCCGGTCGAGGCCTTGCGGCACGAATGAGGTCGCTGCGCTTCATCGCCCTGTGGGACAACCTCCGGCTGGCGCTGGGGACGCTGGCCGCCAACCCCCTCCGCTCGCTTCTCACCTTGCTGGGAGTGGTCATCGGGGTCGCCACCGTGGTCACCATGATGGCCCTGGTGGAGGGGCTGCGGCTGCGGGTGACCACCGACCTGTCCCAGCTGGGGGCCAACGTCTTCAGCGTCTCCAAATGGCCGGGTGGGTTCAACGTGGGGCGAATGGACTGGCGGCGCTTCCAGCACCGACCCCGGTTGACCTTGCTCGACATGGAGGCCATCCGGGAAGCCTGCCCCTCGGTCTCCGCGACCTCGGCCCAGGTGTGGTTGTCGGCCAACAAGGTGCTCAGCGATCGGGCCGAGACGCAGCC
Source organism: Myxococcota bacterium (assembly GCA_046725335.1). GTDB lineage: Bacteria > Myxococcota > Myxococcia > Myxococcales > Myxococcaceae > RPRB01. Next base: position 1,034 of record JBKOYI010000059.1, read on the forward strand.
GAACGTCGTCATGATCGGCGCCACCTCGGACTGGATCGAGACCAGCGGCAGGGGCGTTGCCTCCGGGCGCTTTTTCTCTCAGAGCGATGTGAGTGAAGCGCGGCCAGTGACCGTGCTCGGTCTGGATGTGGCCGACAAGCTCTTCCCCGGGGAGGACCCCCTGGGCCAGGAGATCCGAGTCCGAGGCCGGATCTTCCGGGTGGTGGGAACGCTGCAGAAGCGAGGAAAGATCCTCGGCCTCTTCAACGCCGACAACGTGGCGGTCCTGCCGATGCTGAATGCCCTGGACCTCTACGGCCGGGACCGTAGCCTTCGCATCAACGTCCAGGCCCGCGATCCAGAGGTGCTCCAGCGAGCCCAGGACGAAGTCACGGCCTTCCTGCGGCTGCGGCGCAACGTCAAACCGGGCCAGCCCAACAACTTCGAGCTGGACACCAATGAGTCCATCACCCGGACCTTCACCAACCTGAGCCGGGTCATCACTGCGGCCAGCTTTGGAATCTGCATCCTCTCGCTGATCGTGGGCGGGATCGGCATCCTCAACATCATGCTGGTCAGCGTCACCGAGCGAACGCGAGAGATTGGCATCCGCAAGGCGCTGGGGGCCAAGAAGCGCCGCATCCTCGGCCAGTTCGCATTGGAGGCGATCACCCTCTCGCTCTTCGGCGGAGTGCTGGGACTGGGGTTGGGGCTGTTCCTGGCGTTCTTGGGCCGCTGGGCCCTGGGGTTCCCGATGATGGTCCCGGCCTGGGCGGTGGGGCTGGCCTTGCTGATGAGCAGCGGAGTGGGCCTGCTGTTCGGCATCTACCCAGCGGCTCGGGCGGCCCGGCTCGACCCGGTGGAGGCGATGCGGAACGAGTAGGCGGTCAAGGGGGAGAAGGTGGGAGAGCGTAGGCTGGACCCACCCCCCACGTCGGGCGAGACTCGGCAGTTGCCATGACCCGCAACCGCAACCTGGGAATCGTCCTCCTCGTCGTCGTCGCCGGTTTTTTCGTTGCCCTCTTCATCGGCTCCCGACGCTACGGAGAGCTCGAGCACCGCGCCGCCCGCGAATCGGCCGCGCTCCGGCTCCGTGCCGAGGCGCTGGAGCGGATGGCCTGGCTACGGAGCAACCCCGATGCCGATGCCTACCGCAGCGAGGTGAAGAATTTCTTCAAGTGGTATTTCGATCAGGTCTCGGCCCAGCAGGCTCGCTTCGGGGGGAACCCGGCCTTCGATGACTACGTCAAGGAGGTCGAGGCCAAGGCCAAGGCCGCAGCGGAGACGGAGCTGCCGCAGCTGCCCGATGGACGTCCACGGGGACCGCTGGCCAACCCGCTCAATCGCCGCGCCTTCTGGGAGTGGGAGAAGGCGATGTTCGATCGGATGCGGACCGGCAAGTACACCCCGGTGCTGACCGGCACGGACAAGGGTCTCCGGCTGGACGTGGTCTCCGCCGACGTGGTGGTGGTGGGCAACAAGCCGAAGATCCGCTTCCCCCTGGTCCTGTGGGGCGCCCAGCGGGAGACCAAGGAAGAGGACCGCTCTGGCATCGCCCTTCCCGGCGGACAGGTCGTCAAGCGGGTCATGACCTGGGCCGATTTCGCCAGCACCTTCCGGCTCCTGGACGACAAGGGAAAGCTCTACGGGGAGATGAACACCACCAATCCAGGCATGCGCAACGACTTCCCGGAGCGGCTCATTGCCGAATTCCCGCCCCAGATGGTGCTGGGTCAGTACGAGCTGGATCCCGTCCCGGCCAACGTCACCACGATGGAAATGCTGGTCAGCGTGCGCTCCCACGCTCCATCCGGGGGAGACATCAACGCCCAGTACGTCTGGAAGGTGCCGGTGCCCGAGGAATGGAAGCTCAAGCCGGGCGAGGTCTGGGAGGGCGCGACCGAGACCACCCGTACCGAGGAAGAGATCGACCCGGCGGTGGCCGCTCGGAAGGCGCGACGCTGAGCAGGAGCTAGCCCTCGGTTAGCCGACGACGGCGAAGTGGGTGGCCAGCCGGTGCAGGGCGAGGTCGCCGGCCTCGTCCAGCACCGCCACTTCCAGGCGGGGCCCGACTGCCATCGCACGCAGGCTCTTGCCCGTGGGCAACTCGGCCAGCACCCGGCCGGTGCGGAGGTCCACCGCTCGCAGGGGCCGTCCGGGGAGGAAGAGCACGCTCCGGTGAAGCGCCGGAGACAGAGCCGCTCCGCCTCGGGCAGCCGCTCCGAGGCGCCACACCACTCGCCCATCGCGACGTACCCGGGCTGCGGCGCCGCTGGCCCCGGTCACCACCACCTCGGCCCCGGCACGCAGCACCCCCGTCGGCTGGGGCTCGACCGGCGTGGGCCTCACCCAGACCAGGGCGCCCCGGGCATCGACCGAGGCCAGTGCGGCCCGGCCGTCCCGCATTCCGGCCACCCAGGCGCGTGCTCCGGCGGCCACCGGGGGCAGGGGCTGCTCGAGGGGAAGCTCGGTCCACCAGCGCACCTCACCGGCCTGGGGATCGAAGGCCAGAACTGCCGAGCGTGCTCCGCGGCTCACCACGGCCAAGGCCGAGGCGCCCCAGGCCACCGCCGGGCCGATGAAGGGAAGGGGAGCGGCGAGGCGGAACCGCACCACGCCCTGGGCCAGGTCGAGGCCGGTGAGCACCGCCGATTCGGTGGCGGCGAGCACGGTTTGCCCCACCACGGCCAGGTGCAACCGGCGCGAGCGCGGCGGCATGAACACCCACCGCTCATGCCCGGTGAGCGCGTCCAGGGCGCGCACCCCTCGGTGCTCCACTCCCACCAGCAGGGTTCGACCCGCGACCAGCAGGCGACCATCGAGGGAGCGGCCGTCGTGCGGGCGAAACCAGCGAGCCTGCCCCTGGAATGGAAATCCGAGGAGGCGGTCCTTCCGAGCGACCACGGAAGCCCCGTCCGGCTCCACCGCCGCACCGCGGCGGCCAGCTCGACGGGCCGCGGGCCGGCCGTTCCAGTCGAAGGCGGCAATTCCTCCCCCGGAGACCAGAACAGGGCCGGCAGTGGTGGCGGAGAGAAGCGCCGGCCCGGGCCCCACCACGCCCGGGAAGGAACCGACGGGGAGAAAACGCAGCCGCCGCAGACTCCCCTCGGCTCGCAGCGGCCGCGCGGTCCGGCCCGAGGGGCGAGCGCGGGAGACGGGGCTTACCCTGCGCTCAGCCGTGGGAGGACGCAAAGCCGCCAATGCGCCCTCGGCGCGGGTCACCAGATCGTGGAGATGAGGATTGCGTGACTGGCCTGGCCTCACCCATCCGAGTGCGCGCCCAAAGTCGGTGCCGAGCGTGAGCAGGGCCCGGGCGATGTCCGGAGCAGCCCAGGCCAGCTCCTGACCGCCGAGGTGCCAGGAGGGGCGCTGGAGCGAAACCCGAGAGGCGCCGCTGGGGAGGGAGAGGGTGACTGATTCCAAGCCCGAGTCCAGCGATCGCGACAGGTCTTCCCCGCAGCGCACCAGCTCCAACACTTGAAGAAAGAGCGGCCCGTCCAGCCGCCAGTGGACCGCTCCCTCCTGGAGGCTCAGCCGACCATTGCCCAGGAGCATGGCCAGCGGCGCTGCGCCCTGGCGTGGGGCGCGGTCGAGCAGGCCATCCGGATCGGCCAGGACGGCGCGGAATCCCCGGCCTTCCGGGGGCTGGAGGCAGAGTCCCAGCGGGGCGATCGCCTCTGGAGCGGGCGGACGGTCAGGACGGCCCAGTGCCCGGAGCCGGCTGCGCACCGCTCGACGCAGCGGGGCGGGAGCCGCGGCCGTCTCCAAGTCTTGCAGCCAGGCGACGCCGACGCGGGCCACCGCCTGGGTCCACTCCCTCCAGTCGAGGGTGATTCGCCGAACCAGGCGTGCCGGCCGGGCCACCGAGGCGATCCTCAAGGTGAGGTGGTCCACCGTCCGGTCGAGGCAGAGCACCAGGCCCGACTCGGGCAGGGAGACCTCGGCCAGCGCCGTCCCCTGGGCCAGGCTCCGCGTCGAAGCGAACAGGGCCTCCGTGACCGGGACCAGGGGTTCGTCTTCGGCTCCCGGCAGCAGCTCGACACCGTCGAGATCGATCGACAGCGCGTCATGAGGCGCGGCCGAACGTTCGCGGGTCCAGCGGCGTCCAGTGCGGATGCGGAGCATGCCGGGGAGCAGATTGACACGGCCGAGGGCGGCTCCTAGGGTCCCGCGCCCTCATGACCTTCTACGAGGCCGCACTCCGTGTCCTGGAGGCTGCCGGCCAGCCGCTCACGTTCGGCGAGATCACCGAGCGGTCGGTCGCGCAGGGGCTCCTCAGCCACGTCGGCAAGACGCCCGAACAGACCATGCTCTCGCGCCTGGTGGCCATGGCCCGGCGCGCCCGCGATCGCCGCGTCGTGGTCACCGCCCCGGACACCTTTGGGCTGATCGACTGGAACCTTCCGGAAGATGTGGCGGCCCTGGAGGCGATGTCCCAGCCCTTCGAACACCCCGAGGAGGGGCTGCCCCCGCTCCGCCCAGCCGAGCGCCATCCCGAGCCGCGGGGAGAGCGGGCCCGGGCCGCAGCCTGGCAGGAGAGCAAGCGGCGTCGATACCCACCCGTTTCCGAGGTGGCCTTCGAGCTGCTCGGGGAGGCCGATGTGGCCCTGGCCCCGGGCGCCCTCTTGGCCCTGGCCCGTCAGCGCCAGCTGGCCTCGGACGAGCTTCAGCCCGAGGCACTCCTCACCGCGCTGGCGGAAGACAACCAGCGGCGCATCGAGGGCAACCGTCGGCCGCACTTCGCCCTCGGTCCCGATGGAGCGCTGATGCTGGAGCGCGACGACGCCCCGGTGGCCGAGGTGCAAGCGGCGTTCGCCCAGGCCCTGAACCTCCCCCTGGAGGAAGGGCGAATCCGCTTCCGCACCCCCGCGCCGGAGGCACCCGCCCTGGCAGTACCTGCCGCCGAGGAGACGGTGGTCCATGCCGCCAAATCCTCGGTGAAGGAAGCCCGGCGGGCGATGGCCCGGACGCTGCGGGCCTACCTGGCTTCGCTGGAGGGCCGGACCTTCGAAAAAGCCTGTGTCCGGATGCTGCACGGCCTGGGCTTCCGGGAAGTGAAGGCGGCCAAGCGCGGCAAGGAGGGGCTGCTTCTGACCGCCCGTCGCAAGGAGGGGAGCCTCGAGCTGAGGTGGGCGGTCCGGCTTGTGCGCGGCGGTGGAGTGGTGGATCGCCGGGGGGTTCAGGAATGTCGCCGGGAAGTCGGCCACCACGCCGCGCACCTCGGCCTGCTCCTGGGAACCGGGGACGTCCGCGGCGAGGCTCGTTCCGAAGCCCTTTCCGGCGCTCCTCTGGTCCAGATCTGGAGTGGGGAAGGACTGGCCGAGAAGTTTCTCGAGGCCCATGCCGGGGTGCGAGTCACGACCCTGGAGCTGTTCGAGCTGGATCGGGCCTTTTTCGAGGACGCGGCGCGAGAGGCCGAGGACGCACGGCGTCGGCGCGAGGAGCGGCATCGGGAGCGAGATTCGGCAGCTGCCTCGGTGGCCATCGCCGCGGAGGAGCCAGCGGCCGGGGAAAGCGAGGAGATGTCCGGAGTCGAAGTGGAAGGGGAGGTGGAGGGCGGTTCGGCAACGGCACTGCTGTCCGAAGCCGGCTCCCCCGAAGCCTCCCCGACCGAGACCGCCGCCGGCGAGCGCAAGCGGCGTCGGCGTCGCCGCCGGGGGCGGAGGGGGCGGCCGCGACCGGGCGTCGAGGGAGCCGCGGGGGGCCCAGCCGAGGGGGCAACGGCATCGGCAGAGGGACAGCCGGCGAGCGGCGGCGAGTCGGGCGCGGAGGACGCACCTCCGCGTGGAGACAGGCCGCCCGGCGACTGACCGCTGGAGACACCTGCTCCAGGACGCAGGCGCAGCCCCTAAACCAGGGGGTCCTCGATTACAGTGACCAGTCCATGAGGACGCTTGCCGTCATCCTCAGCATCGGCGTGGCCACCCTCTTTCTGGCCGGCTGCCGGCCAGCGCCCCATCCGGTGGAGCGGGTGGAGGTCGTCACTGCTTCACTGGCCGAAGCCCCGCTGCTGGCCCTCGACCCAGCCAAGGCGCAGAGCGCACTCGCGGCGAAGCTGGTGCCCGAGCGCGGCTTTCGAAGGGTGCCTGGAACGCTGCCCGCTTCGGATCACCCGGTGCGGCTGACCCTCGAGGTGGATCTCATCCGCGAGCAGCTCAATCCGGCCGGGCTTCCCGCGCTGGAGGAGGTCACCGCCTCCCTCAACCTGCGCCGCAACACGGAAGAGGGGGTGGAACGCATCGTGGTCCAGGCCACCCGGAACGAGCCGGTCACTGGCGTCGCGCTGGAAGGCCGGCAAGAGGCCGCCCGACGCGCCCTGGATCAGGCCATGGATCGCCTGGTCACCAAGGCCCGGGCCTACCTGGACGCCCGGAATCAGTCGGACCGCCGGCTCCAGCAGGACCTCCAGGCCTCCGATGCACTCGTTCGCGAGGCGGCGGTCTCCGCTCTGGTTCAACGACGGAACCGGGCGGCCATCCCTGCGCTGGTGGCCCAGCTCAAGGGGGAGGATCCCCTGGAAGTCCGCCGGGCGATGGGAGGCCTGGTCGAGCTGCAGGCCCGAGAGGCCGTCCCCGAGCTGATCGAGATCAGCCGCGGCAAGGATCCGGGCTTTCTGCGCGAGCTGGTCTATGCCCTGGGCGCCATCGGAGGTGATGAGGCGCAGGCCTATTTGTATACGCTGTCACAGGGGCATGATCAGCCCGCAGTCCGGGACGCCGCTCGGCAGGCGCTGGAGGAGCTCAATCGACACAGCCGGAGATCGGTCGCCCCCGCTCCTCGGAACGCCTGGCTGTTGCCCCGGGGGCACACCCGGTGAGGGGCTCCGGGCTGAAGGAATGGCGGCCGCAGCCCGGAAGGATGCTGGCCCTCCTCGGCCTGGGCCTCGGCCTCGGTTGCGCACACCAACCCGCTCCGGCAAGCCCTGCCGCCGCTCCCACCTCCGGTCCGGGGAAGCTGCCTCCCTCGGCCCGCTACTTCCCGCTGGCGGTCGGAAATCGCTGGACCTACGACGCCACTTACCTCGGCGAGCACTCCACCCGACAGGTGGAGCTGGTCGCCTTCCGCGACGGAAGCTACGTCGACCGAGAGGGTCGCCAGCTCCGGGTGGATCGCGAGGGGCTCCGAGACCAGACGCGCTACCTCCTCCACGAGCCGCTGGCGGAAGGCTCCACCTGGACCAGCGTGGTGGGACCGGGGTCGGCAGAGCACTACCGCCTACTCTCGCTCGGCGCGCCATGCCAGGTCCCGGCTGGCCGGTTCCCCGATTGTGCCGAGGTGGAGAGCCGCACCCGGGTCGATCCCCAGCGGACCTTGGTGAATCGGGTCACCTTCGCCGCCGGGGTCGGCATCGTCGCGGTCCGCACCGAGCTGGAGCAGGGAGGGCAGCGAAGGCCGCAGGCTGAGCTCCGCCTGACCGGCTACGAGGTCGCTCCCCGACCCTGATGGCCAAGCCCTCCCACCGCGAGTGGTAGGCTCGGCCTCGCCGTGCCCACCTCCGACCGCCAGGATGCGACGCAAGCCCAGCTCGTGCTCGAGCTCCTCCTCGAATCGGGGGCCGACTACGCTTCGGGTGAAGCCCTCTCGGGGAAGCTGGGCCTGTCCCGGACCGCGGTGTGGAAGGTGGTCAACGGGCTGCGCGAGAAGGGCTATGCCATCGAGGCCGTTCCCTCCCGCGGCTACCGTCTGGTCCGCGTCCCCGACCGCCTGACCGCCCTGGAGCTCCTTCCGCTGCTGGAGACCCATGATCTGGGACGGACGGTCCACGCCTTCGAGAGCACCACCAGCACCAGCGAAGTTGCCTTCCGTCTGGCCGCCGAGGGGGCCGAGCACGGCGAGCTGGTGGTGGCCGAGCAGCAGACCGCCGGGCGCGGCCGCCGGGGACGCAGCTGGGTCTCTCCGCCCGGGAAGAATCTCTACGCATCGCTGGTCCTCCGACCGGAGCTGCCTCCCCAGCGAGCCCCGGAGCTCACCCTGCTGGCGGCGGTGGCGGTGGCGGAAACGCTCCGGGGCGAGGGCCTGGAGGCGGTCATCAAATGGCCCAATGACTTGCAGGCCCCCGGGGGAGGGAAGATCGCCGGCATCCTCACCGAGTTGTCGGCAGAGGCGGACCGAGTCCACTTCGTCATTCTGGGCATCGGGGTCAACCTCAATGCCGGCCGGGGAGACTTCCCCCCCGAGCTGGAGGAGGTGGCCACCAGTGTCTTCCGGGTGCTGGGGCGGAAGGTGAATCGCCCGGCCTTCACCGCACGTCTGCTACGCACCCTGGAGGAGTGGCTGGATCGGCACGCCGAGCAGGGATTTGCGCCGGTCCGGATCCGGTGGCGGGCCCTTTCGGCCACCCTGGGGCAGGAGATCCTCGTGAAATCGGAGCGCCGCGAGCTCCGGGGGCTGGCCGAAGACATCGACGCCGACGGGGCCCTGCTGCTCCGCACCGAGGGCGGGCTGGAGCGGGTCCTGGCCGGAGATGTGGAACAGGTCCGGGCCCGCATCCGTCCCGGGTGACTGCCATGCTCCTGGCCATCGACGTTGGCAACACCAACACCGTGCTGGGCGTCTTCGATGCCCAGAAGTTGGTGCAGCACTGGCGGCTGGCGACCGATCTCCACCGGACGGCGGACGAATACGGCATCTGGATCCGCCAACTCTTGCAGTGGGCGGCCATTCCGCCAGAGCGCATCGCCGCCGTGGTGGTCTCCAGCGTCGTCCCCCCGCTGCAGTTCAGCCTGGAGCAGATGTGCAGCCGCTATTTCAAGGTTGCCCCGCTCTTCATCGGCCCGGGCGTCAAGACGGGGATGCCCATTCTCTACGACAACCCGCGCGAGGTGGGCGCCGACCGGGTGGTCAACGCGGTGGCCGCCTACGAGAAGCACCACGGAGGCCTCATCGTGGTGGACTTCGGAACCGCCACCACCTTCGACGCGGTGACCCCCAAGGGCGAATACCTCGGTGGGAGCATCTGCCCGGGGGTGGCCATCTCCATGGAGGCACTGTTCGAGCATGCTGCCAAGTTGCCGCGGGTGGAGTTCGCCCGTCCTCCGGCGGTGGTGGGCAAGAACACGGTCCATTCCATGCAGTCGGGCCTGGTCTACGGCTACGTGGGGCTGGTGGACGGCATCTGCGAGCGGATGCGGAAGGAGCTGGGGTTCCCCGTCCGAGTCATCGCCACCGGTGGCCTGGCAGCCTTGCTGGCGGGCGAGTCCCGCTGCATCCAGGAGGTGGACGAGTTTCTCACCCTGGAAGGCCTGCGCATCATCTACGAGCGAAACCATGGACACGGCTGAGCTGGCCCCCACCGTCAAGAAGCACGTGGATCCGGCCGCGCCGCTGCCGCTGCGAATGATGGCCGCCAAGGCCCTGGTCCCCTTGGCGCCGCCGGACATGGTGACCGCGCTCTTCCTGCTGGTCTCCGATGCCGACGAGAAGGTGCGAACCACCGCGGTGGACACCGCCACCAGGCTCCCGGACCGGATTCTCAGCTCGGCGCTGCGCGACGAGGAGATCAAGCCTCCAGTCTTGGGCTGGTTCCTGGATCGGCTGGCCACCCAGGACGTCTATGCCGAGATGTTGGTCCTCAACGCCTCCACCCCGGATGACGCGGTGGCCCGGGCGGCCGCCCATTGCAGCGCCCGCCTGGCCGAGACCATCGGCCAGAACCAGCTACGGCTCTTGCGCCACGAGGACATCGTCCGGCAGCTCTGTCGCAATCCCGCGGCCAGCCCGGCTCTCATCGACGGTGTCTGCGACTTCTGCGTCCGCTCCGGTTTGGGCCTCACCGACGTGGAGCAGATGCGCCAAGCCCGCATCCGCCTCTTCGGACTGGAAGCGGCCGAGGCCCCGCTCGACCTGGGCCCGACCGCCGACGAGATCATCGCCGAGTACCAGGAGCTGGGGGACGAGAACGCCCCGCCGATGGAGGAGGGGAAGCGACTCACCCTCGCCCAGCGGATCATGAAGATGAGCATCGCCGAGAAGATCAAGCTGGCGACCAAAGGGAACAAGGAGGCTCGGAGCTACCTGCTCCGTGACAGCAACAAGCTGGTGGCCGTGGCGGTCATCCGCAGCCCGAAGCTCACCGACGGGGAGGTCCTGGCGGTGGCCAACAACCGGGCCGCCCTGGACGAGGTGCTACGGGTCGTCTACTCCAACCGCGAGTGGTTGAAGATGTACCCGGTGAAGCTGGCCCTGACCAAGAACCCCAAAGTCCCGCTTCCGGTGGCGATGAAGTTCCTGGCCCAGCTCCGGGAGAGCGAGGTCAAGGAGCTGTCCAAGAACAAGAACGTGCCGTCCGGGGTCCAGCTGATGGCCCGCAAGATGATGGACAAGAAGAACGCCCCGACCAAGCAGGAGAAGTAGCCCCGGGCCGACTGATGATCAGGGAAGGGGCGCCGCGGAGAGCGGCCGCCCGCGGCCAGCGTCTCCCTAGGCCGCGGCGGGCTCGTCCTCGTTCGGACCGCCTTCGCCGGCAGCCGGGTCGGCCGGTGTCGGGCGCTCCTCCCCCAGGAGCTGCCCAGCCACCGCCAGCGCCTTCCGAGCCTTCTCCCGGGCGCCCTCTTCCGACTTCAGCCGGGCATAGAGGCGGGCCACCCGTTCCTCGTGCTTGCGGGCGGCGAGCTCGAGCTCGGCCACCCGCGCCTGAAGCGCCTC
>JBKOYI010000100.1:0-13812 GCA_046725335.1 Myxococcota bacterium
CGAGCTGGAGGAGGCTCGCCAGCGGGCCCAGGCGCTGGAGGAGAGCGCGGCCCAGATGGCCCAAGCCTCCAGCGAAGAGCTGGCCGAGGCCCGGGATGCCCTTGCCGCCCTGAAGGCCGAGAAGGCGGCCCTGGAGAAGCAGGGACAGGACGTTCCCAAGCTCCGGCAAGCGCTTGAGGCCCAGCTGGGGAAGACCCGCGAGCTCCAGGCCCAGCTGGAGGAGGCCAATCGCCGGGCGACGGAAGCCGAGGATCTGGCCCAGGGCCATCACCAGGAGATCGGTTCCCTTCGCACCCAGCTGGAGCAGTTTCACGCCCAGATGCAGGCTCTGGAGGAGCGGGCGCAGGGGGAGCTGCAAACGGCGCTGGGGCGCGAGGCCCAGGCCCGAAAGGGGCTGGAGACGAAGCTGGCCGAGAAGGCCAGGGAGCTACAGGCCGCCCAGAAGGCAGAGGCCGCTGCCCGTCAGGACCTGGAGGCCCGCGGCGACCGGACCAAGGGACTGGAGCGAAAGCACCAAGGCGAGGCCGAGGCCCGGGCCCAGGCCGAGGCCAGGGTGGACAGCCTGGTCAAGGAGCTGCACGCGGCGCGGACCGCCGAGGCCGAGGCCCGGACCGCTCTCGAAGCGCAGAGCGGCAACCTGGGCAGCCTGGATGGCTCGCTCAAGGAGGAGCGGCAGAAGCGGAGCATGCTCGAGACGGAGCTGAAGGCCCGGATCCAGGCCGTCGAAGTCGCCCAGCGTGTGGAGAAGGAAGCCCGGGCGCAGGCGGAGAAGGCCACCGGGCAGCTCCTGAAGCTCCAGGAGGCGCTGAAGGCCGAGCAGCACAAGACCTCGGCGCTGCGCGATCAGCTATCTGCTCAGCTGGGGGGGAACAGCGTCGCCGAGGCCACGGTGAAGAAGCTCACCGATGAGATCGAGCGGCTGCGTGCCGAGTCCGTGGCGGTGAAGAAAGTGCGTGAGGAGCTGGTGGTCGCCAACCGCAAGGCCATGGAAGCCCAGGCCAGCTTCCAGAAGGAGCGACGCGAGCGGGAGGCGCTCCAGGCACGGCTGGCCGAAGCGGAGTCTCGCGGCCGTTCGGCAGACACCGTCGGCGCCGAGGAAATCGAGAAGCTCAAGGCGAACGTGGCTGCTCTCAAGCGCAAGCTGGTGGCCGCGGAGAATGCAGCCGAGGCCGCAGCGCTGTTGAAATCGAAAGTCGCTCGGCTGGAGGCCCAGCTCAAGAAGAAGGGCTGAACCTCCCGGAAGCGCTGGCTGCGGGGCAGGAGTACGAATACCGCCATGGTCGTCGACCCGCTCACCGGAATGGAGGTGGCAGGGAGCGGCGTGTATCTGCACTTCCCCTACTGCTTGCGCCGGTGCCCCTACTGCGACTTCGCCATTCGAGTTCAACGGCTGGTGCCGGGAGAGCGCTACGCCGAGGCGGTTCTCCGCGAGCTGGACCTCCGAATGGCCGACACGCCCGAGTGGCGCGGCCGGACCATCGACTCCGTCTACCTCGGTGGCGGGACCCCCTCGCTGTGGGAGCCCGCCCAGGTGGCCCGGGTGCTGGAAGGGATTGACCGGCAACTCCCCCTGGCCCCCGATGCGGAGGTGACCTTGGAGGCCAATCCCGAGGTGGCCGACGGGGCTCGCCTGGCGGGCTATCGGCTGGCCGGGGTCAACCGGCTCTCGATCGGGGTCCAGTCGTTCCGAGCCGAGACGCTGGCCACGCTGGGCCGGACCCATCGGCCCGAGGATGGGGTGCGGGCGGTGGAGGCGGCGCGACAGGCGGGCTTCGACAACCTCTCCGTCGATCTGATCGTCGGGGTCAGCGGACAGCGCCTCGAAGATGCGGTGGGCGACGCTCGGCAAGTTTCCGCGCTGGCTCCGGAGCACGTCTCGGCCTACGTGCTCACGGTGGAGCGCCAGGAGCTGGGCACCGAGACCGTGTTCAGTCGACGGCTTCGCCAGGGACGCCTCGAGCTTCCCCCCGAGGAGACGGTGGTGGCGATGGTGGACGGAGTGGCGGACGCCCTCGAGGCCGGCCGGCTACACCGCTACGAAATCTCCAGTTACGCCCGGCCCGGCCGCCACGGTCGGCACAATGCCCTCTACTGGACCGGAGGCGAGTCGCTCGGGCTCGGCTCGGCGGCGGTGGGCTTTCGTCGCACCGGGAGCGGAGCCGTCCGGACCACCGCCCTGCGGAGCGTTCCCCGCTGGATGGAGGCGGTGGATGGCGGCCAGCTGCCCGATGCCGAACGCGAACCCCTGGGGCCGGCCGAGCTGTACGAGGAGCGGCTGTTGCTGGGGCTGCGGCTCTTCTCGGGGCTCGACCTGGAATCGCTCTGGGCAGCGCAGGGGGTGCCGCCCCGGACCGAGACCCTGGCGGCCCTTCAGCGCGATGGATTCGTGGAGCAGGTCGGTCACCGTGTCCGGCTCACTCGCACCGGAGCCCACCTCCACGGCGAGATCACCGCCCGGCTGGTCTGATGGCGATGGCCGAGACCAGCCGTGTTAGACAGGTCGATCACGACGCGCGATGGGCGACCGTGCCGAGCCGAGCGGATGGACCGTGGTGGCTGCGGAGGGTTCTGCCGAATTTCGCCGGCTCCTCTCTCGGGCCTTCCTCGTCCCGGTGTTGCTTCTGAGCGGTCTGGCCCTGGCCCTGGGCATCGGGGTGACCTTGCTGGTCAAGCAGGCGCGCCGCACCGAACGCTCCGACCGCGTCCTGGTGGAGATCGCCCGGGTCCGCGAGCTGCTGGTGGACCGGGAGACCGGGCTCCGCGGCTATCTCCTCTCGGGCGACCGGAGCTTCCTCGCTCCGCTGGAACGGGCCGATGCCCAGCTCGGTCCCACGCTGCATCAGCTGCGGACCCTGCTCGAGGATGAGGGAGACCAGGCCGCCCGGCTGGACATCTTCGCCGGAATGTCCCGGGACTGGAGCGACTATGCCAGCCGCGAACGGGGCATGTTCGAATCGGGCGAGGACTACATCCGCTACTTTCGCGCCGGGGCTGGACGGCAACGGTTGTCGAGCATGCTGGAGGTGCTCGGTGCCCTGAGCGAAAGCGAGCAGGGCCGGCGCGCCGAGCGGGCTCGGACCGCCGCCTGGACCGGGCGACTGCTGCTCTGGACCTCTCTGGGCTGTCTGGCACTGCTGGCGCTGGTCCTCGGCGACACCAGCCGCCGCCAGCTTCTGGGCCTGGCTCGCAAGCACGAGGCCGCCCTTTCCACCATGGGGGAGCGAGAACGGCAGATCCGCGACCTGAACGCCTCGCTCGAGCAGCGGGTTGCCGAGCGCACGCGGGCCCTGGAGGAGGCCAACGCCGACCTGGAGGCCTTCACCGGTTCGGTGAGCCACGATCTCCGTGCCCCGCTGCGGCAGCTGGGTGGATTCACCAAGCTCATCGAGGAGAGTGCCGGCCCGCGGCTGGACGCTCGGGAGCGGAGCTACTTGCGGATGCTCCGCAACACCGCGGGGGAGGCGGCGCAGATGGTGGACGATCTGCTCTCCTTCGCCCGGATGAGCCGAACCGAGATCCGCACCTGGACGGTGGATCTGGCCGCTCTGGTCCAGAGCGCCCGGGAGGGTCTCCAGTGCGAAGTCGATGGTCGCCGGGTGGAATGGACCGTCCATCCCCTCCCGGCGGTGCAGGGTGACCCGAGCATGCTGCTGCTCGCCATCCGGAATCTCCTCGATAACGCCCTCAAGTACAGCCGCGATCGGGACCCCGCTCGCATCGAGGTGGGGACCCGGTCCTCCCCGGGCAACGAGGAGGTGCTCTTCATCCGGGACAACGGCGTCGGCTTCGACATGAAGCACGCCCACAAGCTCTTCGGCGTCTTCCAGCGGCTGCACCGCCAGGACGAGTTCGAGGGCACCGGCATCGGACTGGCACACGTCCGTCGCATCGTGCAGCGCCACGGGGGCCGGGTGTGGGCCGTCTCTGCTCCCGATCAGGGGGCGACCTTCTATGTCGCCCTGCCCAAGGAGCAGGCCGGGGTTCGGGCCAGCGTCTAGCGGTTGGCGCGGGGCGGAGCGTTCTTCACCGGATGCAGCACTGCCAGATCGCGGGTCTGGAGGAGATCGACCTGGCCGGCGTAGCTGCCGAAATCTTCGTACTGGCGGACCGGGATGCGGGCCATCTCCAGTCGATAGGACTCCTCGACATGGAAGACGTTTCCCTCCTGCGATTCGGTGCGGGTGAAGAGGCCAAAGGGGCTGGGGAGCTTGGCGTCCTTCAGCGGATCGTCGACCCGCCAACCCGCCGGCAGCCGGAGGGTGACATGGCTCCGGTTCAGCTCCGTCGAGTCGATGAAGAGCGGTGACTGCCGCGAGCCCACCGTAACGTAGCGTCGACTGATCTGGGCCGGGTAGGTGAGTGGCCCGAGCGTGAGCCGTCCCTCGTCGACTCGAGCGAAGCGAGGGGCCACGAAGTGGTAGCGAAGCGACAGCGGGGCGCCCACCGCCCGCTTCACCTCGACCCGGAGCTTGGACAGCTCGGCCCCGCCAAAGTACCGGGCCAGGGCCTGCTGAAGCGCCTGATCGCGCTGTTCCGGCGACACTCCCTCCAGGGTCTCCGCCAGCTGAGCCGCCTCGAAGCCGCGATAGACCTCCGCCACGTCCCCGGAGAGGGCCCCGTCCTCGGCCAGCTGCAGATCGAGCGTCACCTCGCGCCCGCCCGAACTGGATTGCCGGGGCGTCTTCACCATCGCCAGCGGACGGCCGGGTTCGGGTAGCAGGTAGCCCTCCTGCCCGTTGGCGGCCTGCTCCGGCAGCTGTCCGAAGGGACCGAAGCGCACGACCGTGTCCAGCCACACCGGCTCCTGGTGCGGCACCTCGGCCCGGAGGCACATGTAGGGAAGCAGGTTTTCGTTGGGGAAGCGGTAGGGGGCGGGATCGCTGGCAAAGGTCCTGACAGCCACCAGCCGGGTGGGGATGCCCAGCGACTCCAGCGCTGCCTTGAGCAGCCACAACCGGCTTCCCCGGTCCTGGGCCAGGGTGGAGGAGGCCCCCACGGCCAGTCCTGCATCCCGGCCGGGGATGCGCTCCATCACCGCGGCATACACGGCTCGAACCGCATCGAGGCCTCCCTTGCCTGCCGCGGCCGCCTGGGCGAAGGCATCGATTTCGGCGGTGTGCTGGCCCCGCCCCAGGAAGGCGTCGGCGGTCATGGTCAGCAGCCCGGCCTGTCCCTGGTCTCCGGCGCCGATGATGACGAAGGGCAGCTGCTCGGTCCCGGAGGGCGGGGCGTTGGGTTCGGGGACGTGGGCAGGAGAGCGGCGAACCTCCACCCGCACCACGTCGCGATCCTTCTCGGTCTGCACCGCCGGGACGCGCATGTTGTGAGCATCCACCGTCATGCCCGAGCCGCGAGGAGCGACCACGGCGTAGGTGGCCCAGTCGTCGGGCACACCTGCCACCTGGAAATAGAAGGCGCCGGCGGTCCAACCCGGGCTGGCCGCCCGCCGCGAAGCGTGGGCCAGCAAGTACTCGGTCTGCACCGCGTCCCCCACCGCCACCCCGGGCATGCTCACCGTGTCCTTGTCCAGGCTCTCCGGCTCGAGCACGGTGCCGTCTGCCTTCAGGGTCCGAAGGTGCAGCACCTGGGCTCCCTGGGGAATCTGGACCTCGGCCACCCGGCTGATGGCGCTCTGGTCGAGCACCTTCTCCACGGTGTGGATCCGGTCCACCATCGATCCGTCGGCGTAGGCCTGGGTCGCGGCCGCGTCGACCACCAGCACGCTCGAGCCGTCCGGATTGGAGCCCCGCTTCTCGAAGGCCTTCAGCGCCGCCCGTCCATCGATGGCGAACTCCGCCAGCAGCTCGCGCCCGCTCCGGGCACGCTCCACCAGCCGCCGGAGCGGCAAGTCCGAACCGTCGAGCGAGAGGGAGCGCTCCCGGGCGGCAAGAGCCTGGGCGGGCTGGCCGGCCATGGCCAGCGTCTCCCCCAGTTTCTTCCACAGCGCCGCATCCCGCGGACGGAGGTCGGTGAGCGCCTGGAGCACCGCCGCGGACTCCTTGTGCCGGCGGAGCGAGACCAGCAGTCCCGCCTCCTCCAGGCCCAGGCTGACACTGCCCGGATCCCGCTGCCGGAGGTGGCGCACCTCGGCCAGGGCCTTGTCCAGTTGCCCCCGCATCTTCCAGTGCTCGGCCCGGCGAAGCTGTTCGGCAGGGCAAGTCTTCAGGCCGTCGATCAATTCGTTGGCAGCGGCCACCGCGTCCCGCCGGCGAGCGACGTCGTAACGACCGGCAAGGGCCTCGCACAGCCCTGGAACCTGCTCCAGGCTCTGGCGGGAGAGGGCGTCGGCCTGGGTGTCAACCCCCTGGGCCCAGGCGATGCGAGACTCCAGCAGGAGGAGCCGAACGCCCGCCGGGGAATGGGCAGCCCGGGCCCGACGGGCCAGCTCCACCGCCTGGTCCACCCGCTGATCATCCACCGCCAGGAAGCCCCGGGTGAGCAGAGCCCCGACGTTGCCGGGATCGCGCTCGACGGCCACTTCCAGGTCCCGGGTGGCCCGCCCTCTGGCCACCTTGGAAGGCACGGTGCGGTCGCGGACGGCGATCTCCGCCGAGAGGACGTTCCAGGCGGCGGCCGGAGGGAGCGGACCCAGCTCGGCCAGCAGCCGCTTGCAGCCATCGAGATCCCGGCCGAGGGCATCGTGGGCGGCCAGCCAGGTGGCCAGGGCCGGGCCAGCCTCCGGCAAGAGCGCCGTCCGGAGGGAGGCAGCGTCCGGGTAGAGCCCGGGCGCCTCGGCCGGCTTGGCCCCGTTCCAGCGGGGCGCGGGACCGCGGGCGGGGCTGAAGCGGATCTGGGAGGGCTTCCCGTCGGCCCGGGGCAGGGCCAGCGCCACCGAGCCGGTGCGCTCCTCCTTGAGCAGGACCAGAAGCAGCCGGTGCCGCCCGGCCTCCAGCTGCACCGCCCGCTCACCCACCAGCGAGAGCGGGCGCTGGAAGGTGCGGCGGTCGAAAAGCACCGTTCCATCGAGGACCACCCGGTGGGTGCTGGGCCCGCTGGAGCGGACGACGTAGACCCCGGAGACCGGAACCTCCAGATCGAAGGCCGCCAGGTAGAGGTCGCCCGCCAGGCCTTCCGCCTCCAGGGACACCCGACCGTCCAGGAGCGGAAGGATGCGTGGGGTGAGGGGGCCGAACGGCCCTTCGAGCGTGGCGGGAATCTCCCCGCTCTTCTCCGGCGCCGTGGGGACGTCGAAGCCGAGCAGGTGCAACGCGGAGAGTGGACCGAGAAGTGCCGTCTCGGTGGGAATGCCCCCCGCCCGTCGGGTCTCGGACGCCTCGGGGGAGTCGCGAAGAAGCTGCAGCAGGGCCAGCGTGTTCCGCACCACGACGCTGGCGTCGCCGTTGAGACCGGAGTCCAGAGCCCGGGGCGCCTCGGCCAGAATGCGGTCGTCGAGGGAGGCAGCCGTTCCGGAGAGATCCTGCAGGGTGCGGGCGGCCACCGCCGAGAGGGGATGCCGGGGAGCGCCCTTCAAGAGCCGGAGCGCGGCGTCCAGCTCGCCCTCGGGGTGACCGTCGCGGTGGGCCAGCGCCATCTGCAGCGCCAGGGCGTAAGGCTCGGCCGGGTCACGACGGAGCGCCTCGTCCGAGCGGGTCCGCGCCTTGTCCGGCTGGTTCTCCACCAGCAGCGCATGGAAGGCCGCCAGGGAGACGGTCCGGGCCGGCGCCGAGCTGTCGGCCGCATGCACCACCGCCTCGTCGAGCGGCCGGGTGGATGAAGGAGGGGCATGGGCGCAGGCGAAGAGCGCGATCAGGGCGAGGAAGGGTGAGCGGCGCATGTGGTGGGGCGAACCCCTGTCTCCCGTGAATTACTTCTTGGCGTGACGGGTGGCCGGTGCAATCCGGGCGGGAGCGGGTTTCTTATCCACGACGGTGGTCGGTTTCTTGTCCCCGGCCTTGGTCCGTTTCACATTGGACTTGGGCAGCTTGGAGGAGCGAGTCGGAGCCGGCTCGGCCACGGCCAGTGGCTCGGGCAAGTCGGGCGGCTCGCGCCCGATCTCGTAGCCCACCTGTCGAAAGGTGCACTCACCATCCACGCAGCCGAGGGCCGGGGTGGGGGGTGCGCCGAAGCTGTTTCGCCAATCGGTGCCCAGATAAAGCGGCTCGCCCACCGGCCGCTGGTCGACGTCGGTGCCCACGAAGGCCTGGAGCTGGCCGGCGCGGTCGACTTGCAGCTTGACGTGGGCCACGCCTCCCGGCGGGCTGGGCGGGCCGAGCATGGTGCCCCGCCGTTCACCCAGGGCCCACTCGAAGGCCACCGGGTCCCCGGTGCCGGACACCACCACCGCCACGTAGCGGCCGGCGCTTCCCACCAGCACCAGGGCCGACTGGGGCTCGCGCGAGGTGCCCAGCAGTTGCGCCCGCACGCCTCCCCAGAACGAGGGCGCCGGGGCGGTGGCGGTCACGTCGGCCACGAGCTGGGCGGAGATGCCGTCGCGGTCGACCAGGTCCAGGTTCAGCCGTCCGACGCTCCCCTCCTCCTCAGGGGCCGGGAAGCGGACGGTCCGTCCCTCCAGGCCCGGAGCCCGCCCCCAGGCAATGACCGGGATGGCGTCGGGCCCCTCGCCGAGCACCATCCGCCGCACGGTGCTGGTGTCGGCGATGCGGCCAGGACTGGTGGTCGCCGTCTCCAGCCGGAGATCGGGGTTGGTGAGTGCACTCCCGGGCGAGGGGCGGGGGGGAGGATGGTAACGGGTGCGGATCCAGCTCAGTCCCAGGACGCCCACTGCCGCAACGACCGCCGCCACCTCGGCGACCTTCAAGGCCCGCCGCAGGACCATCCGGGCCTGGATCTTCAGCTGCTCGACCCGGCTGATTTTCCGGGGAACCTGGCTGAAGGACATGGGAGCCATCGGCTCCAGGTCGAGCATCAGCTCGGAGACCCGTTCGTAGCGGTCCTCCGGAGCCGGCTTCAGGCAGCGGAGGACGATCTGGTCGAGGCGTTTGTCGGTTCCCTGGCGGCGCTGGCTGGGCGGATCGAAGGTTCCGATGGGAACTTCCCCCATCAGCAGCTCGTAGAGCATGACCCCCAACGAGTAGATGTCGGCCCGGTGGTCGGCGTTCTTGGCGTCCACCCGCTGCTCGGGCGCCATGTAGGTGAGCGTCCCCATGGAGACGTGGGTCTCGGTCACGTTGAAGCGCGAGGTCCGCTTGGAATCGTCGAAGAAGGTGGCCAGCCCAAAGTCGGTCACCTTGGCAATTCCGCCCGCCTGCTCGTCGAAGAGGATGTTCTCCGGCTTGAGATCGCGGTGGACCACGCCGCGGCTGTGCGCGTAGTCGATGGCCCTGGCGATCTCCATGATGATGCGCAGGGCCGCCGGGACGTCCAGCGGTGGGGCCCGCATCACGTCCCGCAGGGAGGGGCCGTCCACGAACTCCATGACCAGGTAGTAGGTGCCCCCGGCTTTTCCCTTGTCGACGATGCTCACCACGTTGGGATGGCTGAGCGTCGCCAGGGCTGCGGCCTCCTTGTCGAACCGAGTGACGAAGGTCGGGTCGGAGGCCAGCTCGCCGGAGAGAATCTTCACCGCCACCACGCGGCCCAGGCTGAGCTGGACTGCCCGGTGGACTTCTCCCATTCCGCCCTTCCCGACGAGCTTCTCCAGCCGGTAGCCGGGGATGCTGGGCGTGTCCGGGGACGGTCGCGCCGAGAGGTGCGTGGGTTCGGCTTGGGCGGACATCGGGGGGCGAGACTGCAAACCCGAGGCTACCCTCGCATGTTTCCCGAGGACAACCGCAGACGGCGCGCGGTGTGAGAGGGTGTCGTCGGTGGCGACCGTGCGAATGGAAGACCAACGAGAGCGATTGGAGGCATTGCAGGCGCAGCTGAGCGCCTGTCGCCTCTGCCCGAGGGTGGCCGGAACCCCGGTGCATCCGGCGGCCGAGCCGGCGCGGATCCTGGTGGTGGGTCAAGCTCCTGGGCCGCGCGAGGCAGCGCTCGGGCGACCCTTTGCGTGGACGGCGGGGCGAACGCTCTTCGGTTGGTTCGCCCAGGTCCTCGGCGCGGACGAGCAGACCGTTCGCCGGTACATGTATCTCTCCGCCGTCACCCGCTGCTTCCCGGGAAAGGCGGCCGGTGGTGGTGACCGTCGCCCGGATCCGGAGGAGATCGCCCAGTGCCGGCGCTGGCTTCACGGCGAAGTGGGGCTGCTGCGTCCCCGCCTGATCCTCCCGGTGGGGACCCTGGCCATCGCCGAGGTCATGGGCCACACCGGCGGGCTGGCCGAGGTGGTGGGAACGCAGCGGCGGATGCGGTTCGAGGGACAGCTGGCGGATGTCATTCCCTTGCCCCACCCATCGGGAGCGTCCACCTGGCACCGGATGGAACCCGGAAAGACGTTGCTCGCCCGGGCGCTGCGGCTGGTGGCCCGACACCCGGAGGTGAGGCGGGCCTTCAAGCTCGGGCGGTCGCCGGCCTAGCATCGCCTCTGCGTGATCGAAGCCCTCGGCCTCACCAAGCGGTTCGGCCCCGTGGAAGCCGCGGTGGAGGTGAGCTTCAACGTGCAGCCCGGGGAGGTGGTGGGGCTGCTGGGACCCAACGGCGCCGGCAAGACCACGGTCCTCCGCATGCTGGCCGGGGTGCTCACTCCGACGGCGGGCGAAGCGCGCATCGGCGGGTACGGGACCGAGGGCGAGGCGTTCGAGCTGAAGCGTCGACTCGGCTTTCTCAGCGGCGACACCGCGCTCTACCAGCGCCTCACTCCCCGCGAGGTCCTTCGTTACTTCGGCCGGCTGCACGAGCTGCCGAAAAGGAGGCTCGCCGACCGCATCGAGGTGCTGGTCCGGCGTTTTCGGATGCAGGACTTCGCCGATCGGCCGTGCGGAAAGCTCTCCGCCGGCCAGAAGCAGCGGGCCAACATCGCCCGGGCCTTCCTCCACGATCCACCGGCGCTGGTGCTGGATGAGCCAACGACTTCGCTGGACGTGGTGACCGGGCGCTTCCTGCTCGACGCCTTTCGCGAGGCGCGCGGCGCCGGCAAGGCGATTCTCTTCAGTACCCACCTGCTCGGCGATGCCGAGTCGCTGTGCGACCGGGTGGTGCTGATTCACCACGGACGGGTACTCGATCAGGGCACGGTGGCTGAAATTTGTGCCAGAGCCGGGGCCCGAAACCTGACCGAGGCCTTTCTGGCCCGGCTCGGAGACGAGGTGGCGGCGTGAGGCCGGCCATCGTCCTGCACATCTTCCGCAAGGACCTGGTGGAGACGCTCCGTGACCGCCGCACGGTGATCATGGCCTTCCTCGTTCCGGCCCTGATCTACCCGCTGCTCTTCACCTTGCTGGGCTCGTTTGCTCGGGACAAGCGGGGGGAGCTGGAGCGGACGCGGGCCCGGGTGGCGGTCTGGGGTCCGGTGCCCGAGGCCGCTCTCGCGGCCCTGCGCGACGAGGCCCGGGCCGACCTGGTGGATGTCCGCGCCGAGCCGCCGTTCGCCCCGGAAGCCGAGGCCCGGAAGCTCGTTGCCAGCAAGGCCGCCCACGTCGTGCTGGTCACCCCCGCGGAAGCGGGCGGGCCGAGCGTTCCCATCCGGGTGCTGGCCGACTCTACCGACGTCGACTCGGATGCCATGGAACGGCGGGTCACCCGGGCACTCGAGTCACGAGGGGTGGAGCTCCTTCGAGCGCGCCTGGTGCAGCTGGGACAGGACGCCGCCAACGCCAATCCCCTCGATGTGCAGGAGGAGGATCTGGCCGATGCCGCCCGCCGGGGAGCCAGCTTTGCCGCCGCCCTGCTGCCTTACCTCCTGCTCATCCTGGTGGCGACGTCGGGTTTCTACGCCGCGCTGGATGTCACCGCCGGCGAGAAGGAACGGGGAACCCTCCAGACGCTGCTCACCGCGCCGGTGCGAGCAGTCGAGGTGGTGGCCGGAAAGTACCTGGCCGTCCTGGCCCTGACCTTGCTGGCCACGCTTTGCAACCTGGGCTCCATCGCTCTGGCCCTGGCCCGGGGGTTGGCCGGCATGGAGGGTGGAGCACGGTTCTCGCTCGGGCTGGGCACGGCCACAGCGGTGTTCGCCACCTTGCTCCCGGCGGCGCTCCTGGTCGTCGCCTTGCTGATGGCCGTGGGAGTGATGGCCCGGAGCTACCGCGAGGGACAGACCTACCTCATGCCCATCCTCCTACTGATCATGCTCGCCGGCTTCGCCAGTTTCCTCCCCGGCGCCGAGCTAGGCCGGGCCTCGGCCCTGGTCCCTCTGCTCAACGTGACCTTGCTGGTTCACGATCTGCTGCTGGGCAAAGCCGGGGCCGGCCTGGTGGTGATGGTCTGGGCGGTCAGCCTGGCCTGGGCAGCGCTCGGCATCCTCCTGGCCGCGCGGGTGTTCCAGACCGAGCAGGTGCTTCTCTCCGGCGAGAAACCCTGGCGCGACGTCTTCGCCCGGGGACGCAGCGCGGGTGGGCTCACGCCGGCCAGCGCGGTGCTGTTTGCGGCCGTCCTGCTGGTCCTGACCTTCTACGGCTCGGTGCTGTTCGAGCAGCGGAGCAGCGTGGCACTGCTGATCCTCGGCTCCCAGCTGGGCCTCTTCCTCGTCCCTTCGCTGGTGTGGTGTCGGGTCTTTCGCGCTCCCCTGGTGGAAACACTCCAGCTGCGCTGGCCCACGCCGCGAGGATGGGTGGCCACGGTGCTCCTGGCCGCCGGGGGCTGGAGCGTGGGGGCGGTGCTGTGGCAGCAGCTGCTCCGCTTCCCCGGCGCGCAGGCCTATGCCGACTGGCTGGGGGAGCTGCTGGGAAGACAGGGACAGCTCGCCCTCGGACCGGCGCTGCTCCTGGTGGCCCTGCTCCCGGCGGTCGCCGAGGAGGTGACCTTCCGGGGCGTGGTGCTGGGCGGGTTGCGCCAGAGCGGCTCGCGCTGGGTGGCGGTGGTGGGAAGCGCGGTGGTCTTCGGCCTCTTCCACATCAACCCGTACCACGTGGTGGTGGCGACCGGGCTGGGCCTGCTCCTGGGCTTCGTCGCGCTGGAGAGCGGGAGCATCGTCCCGGGCATCCTGATCCATCTGGTCAACAACGGCATTCAGGTGCTGGTGGATCGGTCTCCTGCGCTCGCCGCGCAGTTGGACGGGTGGGCGGTGTTGGGCACTGCGCTGGTCGCGACCGCCGCGGGGCTCCTGCTGGTTCGGGGAAGCCGCGCGCGGATCAGCCCAGGGCGGGCACCGCTGGCGGTGGGCTCTGCGTCAGGGCATCCGTAGTCCGGACTGTCAGGCCCGGAGGGACGCGGGCCGACGTCACACGCGGGCTCGGGCGTCAGCCTTGATCCCGCCGCTCGGCGAGGACTCGGGCCGTAGCTCCCCCCTGGGGGGCCATTCCCCAAAAACACATCTATGTGTCGCGGGCGCATATATCTCGGCAGGACATATGCGTCCTGGACGCATACAAGCGTTTCTAGGAACGGGGAGTGGCGCGCCCCGGCCCGGTTGGGGCCCGGTGGCCTCGAAGTCAGGCCTCTCTTCGCGAAACGGTCAAGCCCAGATCATCCCTCTGCTGGAGGCCGATGATCGGCCGGCCGCTTTACCGGTCGGGGCGCGACGTCCTCGGCGGACATCTTCCGCTTCTCCTCGATGATGAGCGTGCGGACGTGCTCCCGGAGCGCCGGGACGTCGCCCTGGAAAGGCTCAGGGTCAATCGGCGGCAAGACCCGCAGGCGGCAGTGTGCCCGCCCCCGGAGGACCCATCCGTGCTTGGGGAGCACATCGGCCGTCCCGGTGAGAGCGATCGGAATGATCGGGACCTTCTCTCCGATGGACAGCCGGAAGGCTCCGTCCTTGAAGGCCTTGACCTCCCCGTCTGGTGAGCGGGTCCCCTCGGGAAAGAGAAGGAGGGCCAC
>JBKOYI010000175.1:0-8069 GCA_046725335.1 Myxococcota bacterium
ATCGCGGCGGCGCCGCCCATGCTATGGCCGAAGACGTGGGCAGCTTCGATGCCGAGGTGGTCCAGCAGTCCGACGACATCGCTGGCCAGCGCTGCCGGTGTGATCGCTCGGTCGATGTCAGCGGTGCGGCCGTGACCCTGCAGCTCCACGCCGATGACCTGATGCTTGCCGGCCAGGGTCGGGATCAGCTGGGCGAAGTTGAGCTCGATGGTCAGCATGCCGCCGTGGACGACGGTGACGTGGTGTCCGGGCACGGATCGGGTGGCCGTGGCCATCAGCTCCGACTCCACCCCGCAGGCGCCCACACACGCTCTCACCCCCTCGGGTGATCACCGCTCACCCCTACCGGTGGTGATCTTGGCTCTGGATGTCGCCGCCGAGCGAGAGGAACGCCCATGGCCGAAGCTGCCCTGCTCGCGCTGAGCTGCCCGGATGGGAGCGACCGGCCTACCCCGATCGGTCGGGTGGGATAACGATGGGCGCAGCCATAGGCGACGTCCTTGGCTTGGCGGTCGGCGTCGCGGTCAGTCCCGTGCCGATCGTGGTGATCATCCTGCTGCTCACCACTCCGCTCGGCCGGCGAGGTGGCCTTGGGGGAGCCAGTCGCGCAGGTCGGGTGGCAGCAGGAAGGCTGGTCGCGGTCGCCGCGCAGGAAATTGTAGGTCATGGCCTATTCTACGCTTCTACGGGGTTCGCGCCAAATACGCTGGTTCCTTGTCAAGGACGGCTGTGGATCAGCGGGGACCGTGCCAAGCAACCCCGATTTCTCTTCGCCTGGCCGACGAGGTGGGCGTTAGGCCACTGCGCCGTCGGGAACCAGGATGCCCCGCCCCTGCAGCCGACCCTCCTTCAGATCGTTGAGGACATCGTTGACCGCACCCAGCGGGTAGGTCCGGTTACGCGCGGTGACCTTGCCCTTGGCCACCAAGGCGATCAGCTCGACCAGATCGATGTAGGAGCCCACCAGGTTCCCGATGAAGCTGGTCTCGGTCAGCACCATCTGGATGGTCGGCACGCTGAGGGTGTCGCCATAGCCGACCACGTAGTAGCCGCCGTCCGCGCCGAGCATGGCCACGCCGTCGGCGACGGTGCCCTCGCCGACGAAGTCCAACACGACCTGGGCGCCGTTGCCGTCAGTCAACTCCCGAACAGCCTCCACGTGGCCACCATCAGCGACCACCGCATGCTCGGCGCCACACTGCCTGGCCAGCTCCAGCGCCTGTGGGGACCTGTCGACCACGATGATCTCGGCGGGGCTCAGTGCCCGCAGGCACTGGATGCCGATGTGGCCCACCCCACCGGCGCCGATGATCACCGCCTTGGCGTCCGGATACAACGTGGCGGCGGCCTTCTTGGCCGCATGGTAGGCGGTCACGCCGGCGTCGGCGTGGGCGGCGACGTCCTTGGGCTCGACCCCGGGCGGCAGCTTGACGACGGCGCGGGCGCTGGTCTTGAGGAACTCGGCAAACCCGCCCGGGCTGGTGACCCCGGAAAAGATGAACTGGGCGCAGTGCATGTCGCGGCCCATCCGGCAGGCACGGCACATCCCACACGACATCCGCGGGTGCACCACCACGGCGTCGCCAACGGTGAGACCAGCAACCTGCGAACCGACGGCCTCCACCCAGCCGGCGTTCTCATGCCCCAGAACAACCGGCAGCTCCACCGGGATGACGTCGTTGAACCATCCCTGCATGATGTGCAGGTCGGTCCGGCAAAACCCGGCCCCGCCGACCCGTACGATGACGTCGAACGGCCCGCTGATCTCGGGCGCTGGGACCTCGTCGAGCTCCAGCGCGGCGTTGAAGGCGTGCAGTCGTGCTGCCTTCATCACGGCCCCCCTTCGCGGTTCCTCGCAGTCCTAATAAGTGTTGCCCACGGCCAGTGGCTGCCTGGCCCCGCCCTCCCAGCGGTGCACGCCATTAGCCGGTGCCTGATCCTGCCGCCCGCCTCCCCCTCCTCGTCGCGACCAGCACCAGCAACCGGGCAGTTCCTGCAGGACGCCTGCCATTTTCATCCCTTTGGTTCCAGCCGCCTAGCCCAGGAGAGCCTGTCCAACTAGCCAACAACCCCAATAGGGCATCGAAGAAGGCTTTATGCAACGGCCTGTTACCCGCGAAGTTACCCGCGCCGCGGCGGTCTGGGTCCGCGAGGGTGGAAGCACACCCCGAGCCACACGATGCGGAACGCTGCGATGCGGGCACGGGCCGATGAGAGCCATGGTCTTCTTGTCGGTGGACGGGTGCAGTACCAAGACGCGCGTATCGGCCGAACAACCCACCATGATCGCTAGCGTGACCCGCTCTCATGCGCAGTCGTCGGCGGGTCCAGGGGCAGGCGCAGCAACAGCTCTTCAATGGCGGGATTGGAGGGCAGCGGCTGGCGCGCACTGGCCGGCCCGAAGCCGACACGCGCGTAGAGCGTCCGAGCAGCCGTGTTGCCCTCGGCCACCCACGCGATCATCTCGCGAGCCTGTCGTTCGCGCGACCAGCGCACGGCGTGGCTGATCAGCACCTGGGCAACGCCGCGGCGGCGGCAACGCGGGTCGACCCACATCCCCACGAGCTGCATGCGCCCAGGGACGGGCTCCGCGATCACTGCGGCCATGCCGACACCGACACCATCCTCACGGACGATGAAGTGCGTAGATGCTGGTTCCCCCTCCCTCAACTCCCAAGCTGCCGATCGCCGGCTGCGGCGGCGTTATTGACGCTGCAAGCTACATCTCCACCGTGCGGGAGACCCCGGTGGATCCCTTGTCGGGGAGCCAGCGGCCTCAGGTGATCCTCGCGGCGCCGATGCGGACGGGTCATCCCTTCTTCCAGATGCTGCGCAACTGGCTGCGGTCCTAAGTGGTCACTGACCTTGGCGAGCAGCCCCGCGCAGCGCAGCCTGGCCGGCGACAGACCCCTCGCGGGTGAAGACGCCTTTGAAGACGCCTCAGCGTGCGGCTGCCCTGGCATCGCAGACATCGGCCAGCTGGCGGATGTTGGCTGCCGGGAGGGCCGGGACGATGGGGCAATGGAGATCTGCATAATCTTGACCGGGTGGAGCCTCCGGCCGGCCGCCTGCGGGTGGTCCCCGGTCCCGGACGCGCTCACCGCTCCGGAGCACAGCAGGAGATCCGCTTTTCCGGCTGGCTCGGGCTGCTGCGGGCGCTGTACGAGGTGACCGGCGCGCCAGGTGCCCCCTTCGTTCCAGGGCCGTGACCGCGCCGCAGCCGGTTGCCGTGGACCGCTGCTGCCGGGGGCGCAGTAGCATCCGGCTCATGGGCAGGTTGGCACCGGCCTCCGGCACGCTCGGGCGCGAGGCGGAAACCCGGGCCTTGGGCGAGGCGCTTGGCGGCACGGTGGGGCTTGCCATGGTTGGAGGCGCGATCGAGGAGCTGGCCCGGGCCCGCCACCCCGCCGGCGTCGCGCTGGGGGTGGGCGCAGGTGTGCTCAAGCTGGCCGGGGCGCTGCTGGCGCTGACGCTGGTACGGCCGTGGGGCCGCGCGGTCCCCCGCCGGCTGCTGCTCGGTGTCGCCGGGGCCGGCAGTGTGCTGCTGACCGCCTACGGCGGCCTGCTGGTCGCGGTGGGGGCGCTGGTGCTGACCGGTGTGTTCAGCCCTGCCGGCCCGGTGGACCGGACCGCCCTGCGGTGGCATGTCATGGTGTGGGACTTGTGGTTTCTGGCCTGAGGGCTCCTCCTCGGCGTGGCGGCCTGGCACGCCAGCCGCCACGCCCGCCGGGCCGGCAGCGCGATGAGCACCACTGTGGAGCCGGGGGTGAGCCGTCGCGGCGACCTGCTTTCGCAGCGTTCGAACCGTCACGGGCTGGTAGCAACTGGCAGCCGCCCGATCACCATCCGCGCACCGATGATCGAGAGGATCGTGGCATGGCAAGCCGAAGCCGCATCGAGGACCTCTGCAGCGTGGTCGCCGCGCACCTCCCCGACTACCAGGTCGACGCCGTCGTGGCACTGGGCGAAGGCCTGGACAACCGCGTGTACGAGGTCAACGGCCGGCTACTGGTGCGCTTCGGCAAGGAGCCCGACCCCGCGCGCCGGGGTGCGCGGGTGCGCTGGGAGGCGCGGCTGCTGGCCGCCGTCGCGGCCATCTCACCGCTGCCCGTCCTCGAACCGACCTTCACGGTCCCGGAGCAGGGCTGCCTGGCCAACCGCAAGCTCCCGGGCGTGCCCCTGCTGGACGTGCCAGAGCCGCAGCGGGCGGCCACGCCAGCTCCATCGCCGCCACGCTCGGCGAGCTGCTCACCGCGCTGCATGCCGTCCCGATCGATCGGATGGCCAGCCTGGTCGGCAGCGACGACGGCCGCTGGCCGACTGGCGAGGGGAGGCCACGGAGACCTATGCCGGGGTCGCTGGCACGGTGCCGGTGGCGCACCGCCGAGCCGTCGGGGCGTTCCTGGCCGCCCCACCACCAGCGGCGAGGTACGCGCCCGCGTTCTCCCACAACGATCTGGGGATCGAGCACGTGCTGGTCGACCCGGTCGCCTTGATGGTCACCGGCGTCATCGACTGGAGCGATGCGGCAATCGTCGACCCGGCCTGCGACTTCGGCCTGCTCTACCGCGACCTCGGCCCGGCCGCTCTCGACGCCGCCATCAGCAGCTGCCGAACCGGCGTCAACGACCTTGTGACACTGCGTGCCCGCGCCGTCTTCTACGCCAGGTGCAGCCTCTTGGAGGATCTGGCGTACGGCATCGAGACCGGACAGGACAATTACGTCGACAAGAGCCTTGCCGCGATGGTGTGGCTGTTCCCGGCCCGGCACGAATGATGCCGGACTGCGCCGGAGGCCGGGTGTCTCGGCGTGTGGCGCGGTCCTACCGCAGCAGCTCGAGCTCCCGCGCCCGGGTCACCGCCTGGGTGCGGTTGGCCGCGCCGAGCTTGTCGAGGATGTGCGTCACGTGCCGCTTGACGGTATCCAGCGTGATCACCAGCTCCTCGGCGATCGCCGGGTTCGTCTTGCCGGCGGCCAACAGCCCCAGCACCTCCAGCTCACGAGCACTCAGCGGCACACCCGACCCCGTCGGCGCGGCGGCCGCGCGCCCCCGCGGCTGATCGATGGACGCCGCCCCGCGCGAACGCGTCCACGAGGGTGGCGAAGTAGTCTGACGCGATGCATCGCTTACGCCCAGGATGCGTCGCCGCGGTCGGATGGCGCCTTCGGCTGCGGGCGCCTGCCCCGGGCTGGCAGGAGTCGACCCGGACGGCACCAGCGGGTGATGACCGGAGCTGGTGCGGCCCAGCGTGCGGGCAGGACCACACAACGGGGGAGGAGCTGCGATGGCACCAGGAAGGCGTGATGAGGAAGCAGGTGACAGTGAAGCGTCGGCCAGGTCGTCCGGGCTGGACGGCGGCAGAGAGCTGGACTTCTGGACGAATGGAACTCAACCGATGTGACAAGGAGGGGAAACGATGAACCCACACGTTAGCGGCACCACCCTCAGGGTCGGCTTGGACCAGCGGCCGGGCGGAAAGAGGACCCGCGTGGCGGGGAAGTTCGGCCTCGATCCCCATCGGCTGGACGATGAGGCGCTGGAGCGCGAGCTGCGCTACCTGTACGCGACCCGGGAGGAGACGTTCTTCCACGGCACCCGCCAGGCGCCGGCGAACCACACCGAGCGGATGCAGCAGCCGGAGCGTGAGTACGCCAGCCGTTTCCCGGAACGAAGCAGGGCCGACGCGCTGCGGACCCGCAAGGGCTCCCCGCTGCGGGCGGGCAGCCGGCCGGCCGGCAGACCCTCGCGAAACGTTGAGGCCAGTCTAGGGCCATGCCGTACCGCCGTCGGATCGTCCCAGTCGGCAACCGACCTGATGCGCCGGCACTTTGGGATTGGAGCAGGTCATGAGGCTGCGAGGCGCGCACAAGGCGACCGCCGACGAGATGGGGAGCCAGGAGCGCGGCACCGTCGACCGCTTCGAGCGCACCCAGCGCTGGCTCGACGAACGCTTGGGCACCACCAGCTTCGCGCGCGGGACGCTGCGCAAGGTCTTCCCTGACCACTGGTCGTTCCTGGTCGGCGAGATCGCCCTGTACTGCCTGGTCGTGCTCGTGGTCACCGGGGTGTTCCTGATGTTCTTCTACACCCCGGACACACGCGAGCTGGTCTACAACGGCGCCTACGCGCCGATCAAGGGCGAGCAGGTCTCGGCGGCTTACGACTCGACCATGCGCCTGTCATTTGAGGTCAGGGCGGGCCTGCTCATGCGGCAGACGCACCACTGGGCCACGCTGGTGTTCCTCGCCGCGATCGTGGCGCACCTGTGCCGGGTCTTCTTCACCCGGGCGTTCCGCAGGCCGCGCGAGCTCAACTGGGTTATCGGGGTGGTCGTGTTGCTGCTGGCCATGGCCGAGGGCCTGACCGGCGGTTGGCTGCCCGACGACCTGCTGTCGGGCGTCAGCATCCACATCGGCTACTCGGTGATCTTTGCCATCCCGGTGATCGGCACCTGGGTGGCGTACCTGTTCTTTGGTGGCGAATTCCCGGCGCCGGACATGATCTCAAGGTTCTATGCGTTCCACATCTTCCTGCTGCCCGCCCTGCTGATCGGCCTGGTCGCCGTGCACCTGGCCATCGTGGTGCTGCAGCGGCACACCCAGTTCCCCGGCCCGGGGCGCACCGAGCGCAACCTGGTCGGCAAGCGCTTCTGGCCGCAGCATGCCTTCAAGTCGGTCAGCGTGCTGCTGCTGGTCGCCGCCGTCTGCGCCGGCCTGGGTGGATTGGCGCAGATCAACCCGGTCTGGCAGTACGGGCCGTTCAAGGCGGCCAACGTGACCTCGCCCGCGCAGCCCGACTGGTACCTGGGCTGGGTGGACGGGCTGCTGCGCCTGAGCGGCCGCTGGAGCTTCAAGGTCTTCGGCTACACCGTCTCGGAGAACTTCTGGCCGGCGATCCTGCTCCCCGGCGTCCTCTTCGGCATCATCACGCTGTGGCCTTGGATCGAGCGGCGCCTCACCGGGGACCGGGCGGCGCACCACCTGCTGGACCGGCCCCGCGACGCGCCCGCCCACACCGCCACCGGTGTGGCCGGCCTGCTGCTGTTTTTCATCCCGTTCCTGGCCGGCGGCAATGACATCCTGGCGGTGCTGCTGCACGTCCCAGTGGAGACCATCACCAGGATCCTGCAGTATGCGTTCTTCATCGCGCCGGTGCTGGCCTGGCTGGCGACCTTCTGGGTGTGCCGCTCGCTGCGCGCCACGCAGGTGCACCCGGCCACCCCCACCGCGGGTGTGCGGCTGCGGCGCACGCCCAGTGGGGCGTACGAGACCAGCCGGCCGGACCCTGGCAGGCATGTCGAGTGACGGCCCGGCACGAGCAGGAACTGCTCCGGTCCAACCCGGCCGTGGTCGACGGCACGAGCCTGGTCGAACGCCTCGAGTCTCAGGCCGCTCATGGTCGGACGGTCCAGACCGCCGCGCTGCCGGTCATGCCGCACCTGCAGACCGTTCGCCGTCCGCTCGGCGTGGCAACTGTGCGCGATGGATCGGCATTGCATTGTGCATGTTGAGCCCCTCTGAACGATCCGCGGGCACGATTCACGTCAGCTCAAGGATTCCCGGTTTCAAGATCCTGTCATGTGCTCCGGGGGCGACCACTCATGGAATGTCCAGTGCGCTGCGCTGCTACGCTGCCGCTCGGGGTGATGGCATGGGACAGCGCCCGGTGACCCTGTGGGGTGCCCAGCTCATCGATGGTCATGGCAACAAAGTGCGCGAGCGAGCCAGTGTCACGATCATTGGCGGCAGGATCACCGAGGTCGCTGACGCCACTGGTGACGCCATGCCCGACGGTGCGATCGACCTCGGTGGCCGCACGCTGCTGCCCGGGCTGATCGACGCGCACATGCACCTGTCCAGCGATGTCTCCCGCAGTCCGGGCTTCGGGCCGCCGCCGCCGAGCAAGGGCGAGCCGTCCAGGCCACGTGAGCTGGGCTACTTTGTGCTCGCCAATGCTGCCCGGGCGTTGCTGCGTTCGGGCATCACCACCGTGCGGGACGTGGGCAGCTACGACGACGAGGCGCTGGTGATACGGGAGGCGATCCGGCTCGGGCTGGTCGACGGGCCC
>JBKOYI010000155.1:0-21117 GCA_046725335.1 Myxococcota bacterium
CTGCTGGCGGCACTCTCTCGCAAGCGCAACACCGAGGATGCCAGCCGCGCCTACCTGGCCGGGGTGCGCTACGTCCTCTCCGACGAGCCAGACGCCGCCATTGCCGAGCTGTCCCGGGCGGCCCAGCTCAACACCGGGACCACCGAGACCTACTTCGCTCTGGCCGCGCTGATGCGCCGCAAGGGGGAGCTGGCCTGGGCCATCCGCCTAGGCCAGAACATGCTTCTCAAGCCGCAGCTCCAACCTGCCGTCCGGCGTCGGGCCCGGCTGGAGCTGGCGCTGGACTACCGGCGGGCGGGGATGCAGGACCGCTCGCGCGAGACCTTCGAGGCGCTGCTGGCCGACCCTCCGGTGTCCTCGGAGGCCCTGGTGTCTTTCCGCCGGCTGCTCGAAGAGACCCGGGCCTGGGACCGGGCGGTCGAGGTCCAGGAACAGCTGGTGGGGGAGGAGGGGACAGGGAACGACGTCCTGGCCCACCTCCTGGCCGAATCGGCCCAGGAGGTGGCTTCCCGAGACCCCGCCCGGGCCTCGCGCCTGGCCGAGCGGGCGACAGCACTCGCACCCGACTGTGCCCACGGACAGCTGGCCCTGGCCCGGGCTCGGCTGGCCGCCGGCGATGGAGCCAGTGCGCGGGCGGCGGCGCAGGAGGCGGTGGCCCGTGAGCCGGAGACCGCCTCCACCGGCTATCAGCTAGCGCGCGAGAGCGGTGCCAGTGCGGAGGAGTGCGCCGACTGGCTCGGGCAGCTGGAACATTCCTTGGCAGACCGTGCCTTGCCAGTCTCGCTGGTTCGGGCCGAGGCCCTGCGCGATGCCGGGCGACGAGCAGACGCGGTGGCCGTCCTTCGGGCGGCGGTGGCCCGGACGCCACGCTCGGTGGAGGCACGCCGAGCCTTGGGGGAGCTGCTGCTCGCCGAGGATCAGGTGGAACCGTTGCGTGCCGAATACCGCGAAGTCCTCCGCCGCCTGGGCGACCCCCCACTGGCATTCAGCTGTCGCTCTTGCCGCGCCCGGTTCCGCACCTTCGACTTCCGCTGCCCAGGCTGTGGGGCCTGGGACGCGCTGTCGCGGGAGCGCGGGGCCAGCACCGGGGAATTTGACCCCCTCCGGACCCGGGCGTAATGCTCCCCCTCGGGCTTGATGCGTGACGCGCACCGGATGAAGGAAAAGTACGACCTGTCGCTGGACAGTCGGCAGGTGGTGAGCCTGCTCGTCGGCGGCATCGTGGTGCTCGGGGCGGTGTTCGTCCTGGGGGTGCTGGTGGGGAAAAAGCTGGCCGGAAACCAGCGCACCGAACGGACCCCGGACCTCCTCGCCGCACTGGACACCAAGTCCGAGGCCCTGGAGCGGGCCCGGGCCGCGCCTCCCCTCACCTTTCAGGAGGAGTTGACCCGGGCGACCCCTCCCAGACCTCCCCCAGCCGCCATCCCCAAACCACCGGCGAAAGAGCCCGCACCGACCGCGGCCGAACCGGGAGCCGTCTCCAAGTCGGCCGCGAAACAGCCGGTCGTGGGCGTGGTCGATCCGGGAGCCATCTCCAAATCGCCGCCAGCGTCCGACTCCTCGAACGACTCGAAACCGGCGGCGCCGAGCACCTCGGTGGCCAAGCGCGCTTCGACAGCGGCCCCGGTCGTTCCCACTTCGGCCACCCCGAGCGCTGCCAAGAGCTCCATCCCCAAACCCCCGCAGGCCACCGCTCCCAACGGCGCCTGGACCCTGCAGCTCGGGGCCAGCTTGAACCGCGAGGATGCCGAGCGGCAGGCGAGCCGGTTGCGTGAAAAAGGTTACGCCCCGTACATCATGACCGCGGAGGTGCCGGGGAAGGGCACCTGGTACCGCGTCCGGATGGGCAGCTTCCCCAGCAAGGACGCCGCCACCCGGTACCTGCAGGATTTCAAGCGGGAGACGCAGGCCGAGGCGTTCGTGGCCTCGACCCAATGAGCAGCCCGCTGACACCGACGCGCCGAGTGGAGAAGCCCTGGGGCTATGAGCTGATCTGGGCCCACACCGAGCGCTACGTGGGCAAGCTGCTCCACATCAACCAGGGGCACAAGCTCTCGCTTCAGTACCACCGCCAGAAGGACGAGACGATCCACCTCCAGAACGGGCGAGTGCTTCTGGTGGTCGACGAAGGCACTGGGCTGATGGAGATCGAGCTGAAGCCCGGGCAGAGCTACCACGTTCGTCCCTTGACCAAGCACCGCATGGTGGCGCTCACCGACTGTGACGTCCTGGAAGTCAGCACCCCCGAGCTGGACGACGTGGTCCGACTCGAGGATGCCTACGGTCGCGCAGGAACCTCGGCGCCCTAGCGGCCCGGGCTGGCACCGGCGGTGGCCGGGGCCTCGGAGCCTTTGGTCCAGCGGTCCACCGTTCCGTCGCCGTCCAGATCCTCGCCGATGCGATCGATCTGCCCGCCCTCCCAGTATTCCCAGTAATCGACCCGTCCAGTGTTCTTGACGTCGCGTTCCTTCCGCACCAGCTGGCCCTTCACGTAGAACTTCCAGGTGTCGACCTTCCCGTCGCCGTCGAGGTCGGATTCGGAGCGGACCTTCTGGCTTTTCTCGAAGAAGACCGTCTCGTCCACCTTCCCGTCGTAATCCAGGTCGAGCGTCTCCCGGACCACATTGCCGTCGGGGTCGTACCAGTCGACGATGTCCACCTTGCCATCGCCGTTGAGGTCGGCTTCCTTGCGGACCCGGCGCTCCACCTTGCGCCCGGAATCGTCGGTCGCGCTCACGGTGTAGACCCAGACGTCGGGCTTGCCGGAGCGGCGCAAGTCGTAGGCCGAGACGTGCTCTTCGCCGGCGGGCGCCTGGTGGATGTCGGAGGTCGCGGGGCTCCGGACCGCCTTGTTGCCACCGCAAGCGGCCAAGGCCAAGGCCGCCGCCACCAGGAGGGCTGGGGTTTTCATCCTGGTCCCATTGTCGCGGAGGGAACGCTCCAGACCAAGCGCAGGGCACCTGTGGCCGCCGGAAGACCCTTCATGTACCCTCACCTGTGGCCATGCCTCGGAAGAAGTTGTCCACCACCATCTACATCACCCCCGAACAGAACGCGCAGCTCAAGCTCTTGAACGAGAAGACGAAAGTGCCGGTGGCGGAGTACATCCGGCAGGGCATCGACTTGGTGCTGGAGAAGTACCGGTCCCGGCTGCCGGGCCAGGCCAGCTTCGACGAACTCTAGAACACGTTGAGCGCCAACGGCGGGAATGTCAGCAAATTGAATGCAATGATTGGCAAGCGGGTCGCGGTGCTGGGGGGCGCCGGTTTTGTTGGCTCTCATCTGTGCGACCGGCTCCTGGCGGATGGGGCGGCGCTGGTGGTCTCGGTGGACAGCCTGATCACCGGCAACGAGACCAATCTCCGCCACCTCCGCCCCCAGGTGCGATTTCGGGACGTCCGCCACGACACCTGTGAGCCCTTCGATGTGGAGGGGCCGCTGGACTACATCTTCAACCTGGCCTCGCCCGCCTCCCCCATCGACTACGCCCAGCTGCCGCTGGAGACCATGCGGGTGGGCGCGCGGGGGACCGAGCACGGGCTGGAGCTGGCCCGGCGCAAGGGGGCAGTCTTCCTCCAGGCCTCCACCTCCGAGGTGTACGGCGATCCGCTGGTCCATCCCCAGAGCGAGTCCTACTGGGGCAACGTCAATCCGGTCGGGCCCAGGGCGGTGTACGACGAGGCCAAACGCTTCGGCGAGGCGCTGGTGGCGGCCTACCGCCGGAGCCGCGGTCTGTCGGTTCGCATTGCCCGCATCTTCAACACCTACGGTCCCCGCATGCGGCTCGACGATGGCCGGGTGGTGCCGGCGTTCGTGGCCCAGGCCTTGGGCGGGCGCGACTTCACCGTCTTCGGCGACGGCCGGCAGACCCGGAGCTTTTGCTACGTCACCGATCTGGTGGACGGCATCGTTCGGCTGGCGCTCTCCGAGTTTCAGGAGCCGGTCAATCTGGGAAACCCTTTGGAAATGACCATCCTCCAGTTCGCCGAGGCAGTCCGGACGGCTGCCGGAGGTGGTGGCCGCATCGTCCATTTGCCCTTGCCCAAGGATGACCCACAGCGGCGCCGTCCGGACATCACCCGCGCCCGGCAGCTACTGGGCTGGGAGCCGCGCACCAGCTTGGCCGAGGGACTGCGCGAGACCATCGCCTACTTCCGGTCTGTCCCGGGACTGGCCCGTGCGGTCTGAGCGAGTGGGGGGCTGGCTGGCGTGAAGGCCCTGATCACCGGAGGTGCGGGCTTCATCGGCAGCCACGTTGCCGACACCTTCCTCGCCGCCGGCCACGAAGTCTGGGCGCTCGACGATCTCTCCACCGGGCGGAGGGAGAACCTCTCCAGCGCGGTGCGGCTGGTGGTGGAGAACATCCGCTCACCCGGCGCCGCCCGCCTCATCGAGTCGGAACGCTTCGAGGTCATCTGCCATCTGGCGGCCCAGATGGACGTCCGACGCTCGGTGGCCGACCCGCGCTTCGATGCCGAGGTCAACGTTCTCGGTCTGCTCAACCTGCTGGAGGCGGCGCGAAAGGGCGGGGTGCGGAAGGTGGTTTTCAGCTCCACCGGAGGGGCCATCTACGGTGAGCAGGACGTCTTCCCGGCACCCGAGTCCCATCCCACCCGACCGGTCTCGCCCTACGGCGTTTCCAAGGCCGCCGGTGAGCTGTACCTCGGCTACTACCACGCCCAGTACGGCCTGAAGTCGGCGGCCCTTCGCTACGCCAACGTCTACGGCCCTCGGCAGAACCCCCATGGGGAAGCGGGGGTGGTGGCCATCTTCGGCCAGCGGCTCATCCGCGGCGAGCCCTGCTTCATCAACGGCTCGGGCCAGCAGACCCGAGACTTTGTCTTCGGCCCGGACGTGGCCCGGGCCAATCTCCTGGCCGCCGAGCGCGACCTGCAAGGTCCCCTGAACATCGGCACGGGCCTGGAGACCGACGTCAACCGGCTTTACGCGCTGTTGGCCCGCGCCGCAGGGTCGTCCCTCCCGCCCCGGTACGCCGACGCCAAACCGGGCGAGCAGTTGCGCAGCTCGGTGGACGCCTCGCTGGCGGAGAAGCTCCTGGGGTGGCGCCCCACGGTCGAGCTGGAGGAAGGGCTTCGGCGGACGGTGGCCTGGTTCCGGGAGCAGTGTTAGGGACCCGCCCCGACCCGTCCCGCCCCAACTCCCTCGCCCATGCCGGCCGCCAACGCGCACATCCGCAACTTCTGCATCATCGCCCACATCGACCATGGCAAGTCGACGCTGGCGGACCGGTTGCTGGAGAAGACCGGCACGCTCAGCCAGCGGGAGGCGCAGGCCCAGTTCCTGGACAACATGGAGCTGGAGCGCGAGCGGGGCATCACCATCAAGGCCCAGTCGGTGCGGATGCAGTACCGGGCCCGCGACGGCGAGAGCTACGTCCTCAACCTCATCGACACCCCCGGGCACGTCGACTTCGCCTACGAGGTGAGTCGCTCCCTGGCCGCCTGCGAAGGAGCGCTGCTGGTGGTCGATGCCTCCCAGGGCGTCGAGGCCCAGACCCTGGCCAACGTCTACATGGCCCTGGACCACAAGCTGGAGGTCATCCCGGTCATCAACAAGATCGACCTCCCCTCCGCCGACGTGGCCCGGACCCGGGCGGAGATCGAGGACGTCATCGGCATCGATGCCTCGGGGGCAGTGCCCGCCTCCGCCAAGGAGGGCCTGGGCATCGAGGAGGTCCTGGAAGCGGTGGTGCACCGGGTTCCTCCCCCGGCCGGCGATCCGGAGGCGCCTCTCAAGGCCCTGGTGTTCGATAGCTGGTACGACAGCTACCGGGGAGTGGTGATGCTGGTGCGGGTGCTGGAGGGGACTCTGCGGCTGAAGCAGCGCATCCTCTTGATGGCCAGCGGCAAGCAGTTCGAAGTCCAGGAGCTCGGCGTCCACGCACCCTTCAGTCGCCCGGTTCCACAGCTCATGGCCGGCGAGGTGGGGGTGCTGGTCGCCAACGTCAAGGAGATCCACGACGCCAAGGTGGGCGACACCATCACCGAGGTGGAACGTCCCACCGCCCAGGCCTTCCCCGGATTCCAGGAAGTCAAGCCGATGGTGTTCAGCGGGGTCTTTCCGATCGATTCGGCCGACTACGAAAACCTGCGCGATGCCCTGGAGAAGCTGCAGCTGAACGATTCGGCCTTTACCTACGAGCCGGAGACCTCCACCGCTCTCGGCTTCGGCTTTCGCTGCGGCTATCTGGGCCTGCTGCACATGGAGATTGTCCAGGAGCGACTGGAGCGGGAGTACGGGCTCAGCCTCATCACCACGGCCCCCTCCGTCGTCTACAAGGTCTTCACCCACAAAGGTGAGGAGCTGCTGGTCGACAACCCGGCCAAGCTCCCACCGAGCCAGAACATCGAGCACATGGAGGAGCCAATCCTCACCTGCCACATCCACGTCCCGGACGAGTACCTGGGGGCGATCCTCAAGCTCTGCCAGGACCGGCGCGGGGTGCAAAAGGACATCAAGTACCTGGGGAGCAGCGGGAAGCGGGTGCAGGTCACCTACGGAATGCCGCTCTCCGAGGTGGTGTTCGACTTCTTCGACAAGCTCAAGAGCGTCAGCCGGGGCTACGCCAGCCTCGACTACGAGCTGGCCGGCTACCAGAGCTCGGATCTGGTGAAGCTGGACGTCCTCATCAACGGAGACCCCGTGGATGCACTCAGCGTCATCGTCCATCGCGACCGGGCCTACCAGCGGGGCCGGGACGTGTGCGCCCGCCTCAAGGAAGTCATTCCCCGGCAGATGTACGAGGTGGCGATCCAGGCCGCCATCGGCAGCCGAGTCATCGCCCGGGAGACCATCTCAGCCATGCGGAAGAACGTGCTCGCCAAATGCTACGGTGGCGACATCAGCCGCAAGCGCAAACTGCTGGAGAAGCAGAAGGAAGGAAAGAAGCGGATGAAGCAGGTGGGTTCGGTGGAGATTCCCCAGGAGGCGTTCCTGGCCGTCCTGAAGACGGAAGGCTAGGCGCGGACTCCATGGCCACCGTTCCCGACCGCATTCCCCTCAAGGCCGAGCTGGGCGCCCGCCGCACTGCTGAACAGGAGGCGCGCTTGCGCCGGCTCCACTGGTTCGATCTGGCCACCAGCCTGTGGAGCCCGATCACCATTCTGGCGCTGGCGCTGATCCCCTACCTGGTGGTGATCGAGTCCTTTCCCTCCACCGCGCCCCGGGCCGTCCCGGCGATGCAAGCCTTCGGGCTGCTGATGGTGGCCTGGTTCGCCGGGCTCTTGGCCTGGCGGATGTTGGCCGCGGAGGGCAAAGCCCTGCGCCGGCTCCGCCACGAGGCGCGCGAGCTGACCGACGAGGTGGCCCATGGTCTGGCCACGGTGCACGATCCGGCGGCCCGGGAGCGCCTGGTGGATCAGGCGGCGCGGGTCGATACCGCCGGAGCAGGCACGGACCGGGCCGCTCTGGAACGCGAGGTCAAGGCCCTGGCCGACCAGGCCGGACGGGTGCTCCCCGCCTTTCGCAAGCAGAGCGCGGTGGCAGTGGGGATCGGGTTTGCCAAGGCGCTGGCAGTGGCCCTGCTCATCCGGACCCTCTTCATCGAGCCGTTCCGAATCCCCAGCGGCTCGATGTTGCCCACCCTGCAGATCGGCGACCAGATCTTCGTCAACAAG
Source organism: Myxococcota bacterium (assembly GCA_046725335.1). Taxonomy (GTDB): domain Bacteria; phylum Myxococcota; class Myxococcia; order Myxococcales; family Myxococcaceae; genus RPRB01. The sequence goes on from JBKOYI010000155.1 coordinate 7,638, forward strand.
TTCATCTACGGGGTGCGCATCCCCTTCTTGAACAAGGTTCCCCTCGTCATCGTGCGGCTGCCCGAGCGCGGAGACGTCATCGTCTTCGACAACCCGGTCACCGGGGACGACTACATCAAGCGGGTAGTGGGCGTCCCGGGAGACGTCATCGAGTTCCACGGCGACACCGTTCTGATCAATGGCCGTCCTCTTCCGGGGCGACTCCTTCAGCCGCGATTGGGGGTCTGGGATCGGCCGCAAGGGAGCCCCTGGCGTTCCCTCCGGGCGGAGCTGTGGAGCGAAACCCTGGGCGGCAAGGAGCACTTGGTCCTCCAGATGCCCGACGAGCGGATCCCCCGGGAATACAGCCCCATCCGGGTCCCCGAGAACTCGGTGTTCGTCATGGGGGACAACCGGGACAACAGTGCCGACAGCCGGCTGGGCCTGGGAGACCCCAGCCGGGGCATCGTCTTCGTCCCCTACGGCCACATCAAGGGCAAGGCGATGATCATCTGGCTGTCCCTTTCCCACGGGGGGCTGCTCTCCGGCCTCTTCGGGGGAACGGGCTTGCGGACGGAGCGCTTCTTCCAGCAGGTCCGCTGACCCCTGGGGGCGGGATGCGGACCGACATTGACGGGCGGCAGCAGGCAGCGTATCCGACGGGCTCGTGCGACGTCCCCGCGGAGCGGTGAATCTGGTGAACCTCACCTTGCTCTTGCTCCTGTTGGGCGGCGGGTACGCGGCCTACCTTTTCATTCCTCTTTGGTTGGACGACCTGGACATGCGCGAGGCGGTGGCGGCGGCATTCGGACAGCTGTCGACCGACTCCGACGACACTCGGATCCGTGCCGTCGTCCTGTCGCGGGCCCGCTCGGTGGGCACGCACTGGGAGGAGCAGGACGGCAAGCAGGTGGAGTTGCCCGGGCTGGGCGTCGAGCCGAGTGACGTGGTGATCGAACGCAAGGCGGAAGGAGGCGAGGCGCGGGTGCGTGTCGACTACACCCGCACGGTGCGGCTGCGGCCGTTCCAGCGCTTCTACTCAGTCGCCTTTCACACCGAGAGGTCGGGGATCCCACGACCGTGAAGCCCTTGTCCCCGCGGAGTCTGCTCACCACCGAAGGAATGCCCCGCTCGGAGATCGAGTCGATCTTCGGCCGGGCCCGTCTCCACGCCCGGGGCCTTCGAGCGGGGACTCCGCTCCGCGCGCTGGCCCTCCGGGTGGTGGCCAACCTCTTCTTCGAGAACAGCACCAGGACCCGGCTCTCGTTCGAGCGCGCTGCCAAGGCGCTGGGAGCGGACGTCCTCAACTTCAACGCCGCGACCTCCAGCGTCTCCAAGGGGGAATCGCTGGTGGACACGGTGCGAAACGTCGAGGCGCTGGGAACGACCGTGGTGGTCCTCCGCCACCCCGCCTCGGGCGCGGCCCATCTGGTGGCCGGCCATGTTCGGTGCGCGGTGGTCAACGCCGGTGACGGAACGCACGCCCATCCCTCCCAGGCGCTGCTCGATGCCTACACCTTGCACGAGCGCTGGGGCACCCTGGAGGGGCGCACCGTGGCCATCATCGGGGACGTGCTTCACAGCCGGGTGGCGCGAAGCAACATCTACTGCCTCACCACGCTGGGGGCCAGGGTGCTGGTGGCGGGTCCTCCCACGCTCGTCCCGGTGGGACTGGAGGAGATGGGGGCCACCGTGCTTCCCTCCGTCGATGCGGCGCTGGACGAAGCCGAGGCGGTGATGATGCTCAGGGTCCAGCTGGAGCGGCAGCGCGAATCGATGTTCCCCAGCTCCCGCGAGTACGCCCAGGCCTTCGGGCTCACCCTGGCTCGCGCCCGGAGGCTGAAGGCGGGAGCGGTGGTGATGCATCCAGGACCAGTGAACCGGGGAGTGGAGCTGGCGCCGGAGGTGGCTGACGGGCCAGCCAACGTCATCCTCGAGCAGGTCCAGAACGGCGTGGCGGTGCGAATGGCCATTCTCGAGAGGTGTGTGTGAGCGCGGCCCTGGTCATCCGCGGTGGACGCCTGATCGACCCTCGCAACCGGACCGATGGGGTCCGCGACCTCCGTGTCGAAGGCGGGGTGGTGACCGACATCTCCGAGCGTCCCTTGCCGCTCGAAGGGGCCCGTGAGCTGCAGGCCAGCGGGCTCTGGGTCTGCCCGGGGTTCATCGACCTTCATGTCCACCTCCGTGAACCGGGGGAGGAGGGGAAGGAGACCATCCTCACCGGGGCGAGAGCCGCGGTGGCCGGGGGATTCACCAGCGTGGTGGCCATGCCCAACACCCGGCCGGTGAACGACTCGGCGCTGGTGACCCGGCTCATTCTTCAGCGGGCGAGAGAGGCGGGCTTGGCCCGGGTCTACCCGGCCGGGGCCGTCAGCAAGGGGCTCCAGGGTGAGGAGATGGCCGAGATCGGCGAGCTGATGGAGGCCGGGTGCGTGTGCGTCACCGATGATGGCCGTCCGGTCATGAGCGCCGGGCTCATGCGCCGGGTTCTGGTCTACGCCCGAGCGCTGGCCATTCCGGTGATGGTCCACGAAGAGGACCTGACCCTCTCTGCGGGAGGAGCGCTCACCGAGGGGGCGCTGGCCACCCGGCTGGGCCTTCTACCCATCCCCCGCTCGGCAGAAGTGGCGATGGTGGGCCGCGACCTGATTCTCCTCGAAGAGACCGGCGGGCGGCTTCACATCGCGCACGTGAGCTGCGCCGGGAGCGTCGAATTGGTACGCCAGGCCAAGCGACGGGGACTGGCGGTGACTGCCGAGGCCACCCCCCACCACTTCACTCTGACCGACCAGGCCGTCGAAGGGTGGAACACCCACGCCAAGATGAATCCCCCCCTCCGGCACCTGGACGATGTGATGGCCGTGCGCGAGGGATTGGCCGACGGAACCCTGGACGCCATCGCCACCGACCACGCGCCGCACGGCACCCTGGACAAGCAGGTCCCCTACGCCGACGCGGCCAACGGCGTGGTGGGGCTGGAGACGGCCCTTCCCCTGACGCTCGCGCTGGTCTGGACTGGCGCTCTCACCCCCACCCGCGCAGTGGAGTTGCTCACTTCCGGGCCGGCCTCTGCCTTCGACCTCCCCGGGGGGCATCTGTCGGTCGGCGCGCCGGCGGACATCGTGTTAGTGGACCCCGGCGCGGAGTGGACGGTGGACGCCGCGCAGTTCCAGTCCAAGAGCCGAAACACCCCCTTCGATGGCAGGCGGGTCGTCGGGCAGGTGTTGCGCACGCTGGTGGCAGGGCGACAGGTCTGGCCGTCCGAGGAGACGACATGAAGCGGGCCACTCTGGCCCTGGCCGACGGGACGACATTCGAGGGACAGGCTTTCGGGGCTCCGGGTGAGACCGTGGGGGAGGTGGTCTTCAACACCTCGATGAGCGGCTACCAGGAGATCCTCACCGACCCGTCCTACGTTGGTCAGATTGTCACCATGGCCGCCCCGGAGATGGGCAACGTCGGGACCAATCCGGTCGACGACGAGAGTGCCAAACCGCACGCGGTGGGAATGGTGGTCCGCTCGCTTTCCTCGGCGGCCAGCAATTGGCGTGCGCACGAGACGCTCGACGCCTACCTCAAGCGCCACGGGGTGGTGGGTCTACAAGGCATCGACACCCGTAAGCTGGTCCGGCACATCCGCACCCAGGGTGCTCAAATGGGCATCATCTCCAGCGAGGGCCACTCCCCGGCCGCGCTGGTGGAGCGCGCCCGTCGGGCGCCGGGGATGGAGGGGCGAGACCTGGTCTCGGGCATCACCACTGCGGCAGCCTACAGCTTCACCGACCACACTCCCTCGGTGTTCGGGCCGTCTCGTCCAGCGCCCGAGCTGCGTTTCGAGGTCGTGGCCTACGACTACGGGCTGAAGAAAGCCATGATCCAGCTGCTGGTCGATGCCGGCTGCCGGGTGACGGTGGTTCCGGCCGCCACCCCGGCGGAGGAGGTACTGGCCAGCCGCCCGCACGGGGTGTTCCTCACCAACGGACCCGGTGACCCGGCTGCGGTGGTGGGGGCGGACCGAGCGGTGGCCACGCTCCTGGGCAAGGTCCCGGTGTTCGGGATCTGCCTCGGGCATCAGATCCTCGCCCGGGCCATCGGCGGGAAAACTTACAAGATGAAGTTCGGACACCGCGGGGCGAACCAGCCGGTCAAGGATCTGGTGACGGGGAAGGTGGAGATCACGGCCCAGAACCATGGCTTCGCCGTTGACGAGGCCTCGATCAAAGGTCGGGCCCAGGTCACACACCTCAACCTCAATGACCACACAGTGGAAGGGCTGGAGGTCCCGGAAGCCCGCGCCTTCAGCGTCCAGTACCACCCCGAGTCGAGTCCCGGCCCGCACGATGCGCGCCATCTCTTCGCGCGCTTCACCCAGGCGATGGCGCGCTAAGCTGCGCCGCTCCCCCCTCGATGCATCCCTCTCCCTACCAGCCCTACCTGGACCAGCTCATCGCCTTCGCCAGCACCGAGGAGAGGAAGGCCGATCTCCTGGCCGCCAAGAGCGACTACTTCCAGCGGACCGGGGAAGTGTTCGAAGACGACAAGCAGTTCGAGATGCGGATGGGGTCGTTTCTCGACTTCTACCTCTTCGATCGCAAACGTCCGGAGAGCGGCAAGACGCCGGCCGAGGAGCTGCTGGAACAGAAGAGCCGTGACCCCGACCCCGACGCGCCGGCCGCCTTCCGCAGCTTCGCGGAAACGGTGCACGGGCTCTTCGAGGTGCGAAAGGTCAAGCCCGGGACCATCCGGCTGCGCGAGCTGTTCAGCGCCAAGGATTACGACGTCACCGAGCGCCGCCACACCGTTGGCCTGGAGAAGGGCGACATCCTCGAGGCCCGGCTCATTCCCTTCGACGGGGCGCTGGTGTTCAGCGCCGCCTTCTGCTTCCACCCGCGCGAGGCCGCAAAGGCCATCAAGAAGGAAGTGAAGCGTCGCAAGAAATTGTTGCCCGACACCCCCCCGGTGGAGCTGACCTGGGAGGCGGCAAAACGGGCCATCAAGGCGGAGCGCTACCGTCAGATCGCGGTGGAGAAGATCTACGACTTCGAGTCGTCGCGCCTGTAGAGGACGCCTCGGTGCTGCACTCCCCTGACGGCCCTGCGATCTGCGCCGCTCGAACCGCTTGGTCGATCGGTCAGCCCTTCCGCGCGGGCAGGCCAGCCACCCTTCAGGAAGAGGTCGATGTCATTGAGCACGGTGGGGTCGTCGATCCACAAGGCATGGGCCGCGTTGTCCAGGGTGACTAGCCGGGCGTCGGCCCAGAGCGTCGCCCAGTCTCGTCCAGCGCCGTAGGGGGCATTCCGGTCACGACGGCCGTGCACGACGAGCACCGGCACTTTGACGGTTGCGGCCGTTGCTCGGGTGACCGAGGTCTGGAAGATGGATTCCCAGATGCGCTGGAAGTGGGGCTCCAGGTGCACTGGCCACTCACGCTCCCAGGCGCACTGGTCCGGGAAGCGGTCGCCGCGTGCCGGGTTGTTCACCAGGAGCCGCCGGAGGAAGCGCTGCTGCGTCCGGCAGTAGCCGGCTGGATCCGTCGAGGCGGCGGACGCCTTGGCTTCCTCGGCCTGTCGGTACAGCTCCTGAACGTCCGGGGGCAGGGTCGAGTTCGGCTCGCTCAGCGGAGGCTCGTACTTCGTCCCCGGAACCGGCGCCACCGGTCCGATCTGCACCAAGCGTTCCACCCGGTCCGGATGGGCCTCGGCGTAGAGGGCCACCATCAACCCGAAGTACGACCAGCCGACCGGGATGATGCGTTCTGCCCCAAGGTGGGCGCGAATGGCCTCGAGGTCCGCGACGTCGTTCTGGATCGAGATCTGCTCGTCTCGGACCGCCGAGGATCGCGCGCGGTTGCGCGGATCGTACAGCACCACCGTTTGACCCTGCGCCAGGACGTCGAAGTCCGGCTCGAGCATGAAGGCGCCCGGAATGACGACCACCGGCGTTCCGGTGCCGAGCTTCCGGAACCAGAGGCGGGTCCCGTCAGCGGTGGTCAGGACGTCCTGCTGACCGGTCGGGCCGTGGGGAGGAGGGGCATGGGTGCACGCCATCAGAACAGCCAGAAGCAGTGGCCAACGTGTGGCGGGCATGGTGGCTCAATTCTCCGAGAGCGGGCAGGCTGCGCAATGGGAGAGTGAGTGGACTGCCCGAAGAATGAGGGGAACGGCCGCAGGTCGGCTGGCCCTCCCCCCGAGTCCCGCTTGATCATCCGTCCTCAGTCGTGTCGCGGGGCACAGGACGCCAGTTTTCGGGTGGCTGGTCGGCCTCGATTTCCCGCTCACCCTGCGCGTCTTCCCTGGTACAGCCAGGCGATCCCGCCGGTCAGAGACCGGGCTGACCGGCCCGCGAACGACCCGGACCGATCCATCAGCTCGAGGAACGCCTCGCCGGCCGGAAAGGCCGCCGCGGTCCGCGGGAGGTACTGGTAGGCTGCTCGGTTCCCGGTGAGCAGTCCGCCCACGAAGGGCATCACCACCCGCGAATAGAAACGGTACAGCGCGCCCCACAGCCCCTGCGGCTGGCCGAATTCCAGCACCAGGATGCGTCCCCCTGGCTTCACCACCCGCGCCATCTCTCGAAGGCAACGCACCGGATCGTCCACGTTTCGGATGCCGAAGGAGATCGAGGCCAGGTCGAAGGAGGCGTCCGGGTAGGGGAGGGCCAGGGCGTCGGCGACCTCGAATGTCACTTCCAGGCCGGCCGCCCGGGCCTTCTGCCGCGCCGGCCCGAGCATCGGCGCGCAGAAGTCCGTCCCCACCACCTCCGCCCCGGTGCGCCGGAAGGCCAGGGCCAGGTCCCCGGTGCCTGTCGCGCAATCCAGCACCCGCATCCCCGGCCCGGTGCCACCCGCTCGGACGGCCACCCGTCGCCACCAGTGGTCCAGCCCGAAGCTGAGCACGACGTTGGTCACGTCGTACCGCCCGGCAATGGAGGAGAACATCTCCCGGACTTGCTCGCTCATGGCGAGACCGCGCGGTCCGCCTGCGCTTCTCGCGAGCGCCCCTGCAGCGTGCGGCCCACGGCCTGGAGCACCGGTCCCAGCCGCTCCATCAGCTCGCCGAACAGCGCCGGCGTGAGCGCCTGCCGACCATCGCAAAGCGCATGCTCGGGCTCGGGGTGGACCTCCACCAGCAGTCCGTCGGCTCCTGCGGCCGCGGCAGCGAGCGACATGGGGATGACCAGCTCGCGCATCCCGGTGGCGTGGGAAGGATCGACCAGGATCGGAAGGTGGGTGCGCTGCTTTGCCAGGGCGACCGAGGCCAGGTCCAGGGTGTTGCGGGTGGCCCGTTCGAAGGTGCGGATGCCCCGCTCGCAGAGGATGACCTGATCGTTGCCGCCGTCGAGCAGGTACTCCGCGGCCAGCAACCACTCCTCCAGCGTGGCCGAGAAGGCCCGCTTGAGGAGCACCGGCGCCTTCACCTTCCCCAGCGCTCGGAGCAAGGAGAAGTTTTGCATGTTCCGAGCGCCGACCTGGAGGACGTCGACCCGGTCGAGCATCGTCTCCAGCTGGGCGGTGTCGAGGACCTCAGCGATCACTGGGAGCCCGTACCTCCGCCCGGCCCGCGAGAGGATGGTCAACCCCGGCTCGCCGAGGCCCTGGAAGGCATAGGGGCTGGTCCGTGGCTTGAACACCCCGCCTCTCAGAAGACTCGCCCCGGCGCCGGCCACCGCCTCGGCCACTGCTTCGGTCTGGGCGGTGTTCTCCACTGCGCAGGGTCCGGCCGCCACCACGAACGCCGGGCCGCCCACTTCCAGGGAGCCCACCCGCACCCGGGTCCCGGAGGGGTGTGTGCTCCGCGCGACCCTGACTGGAGCGGCCGGGTCGCCATCGAGACTTGTGGGCCTCATCGCATTGTGGAATTCAAGGGGTTCAAGGCTCCTTGAACTTCAGGGTGCAGGGATAGCCCGGTGGACGTAGAACCTCAACCACACCTGGGTCCAGTTCGGGGTGCAGCGCCTCATGGAAGGAATCATCGCCGGTCACACGCATCTCCTCGGAGCCAGCGCCCCCGTACCAGCGGGTAGGCGTCTGGCCAGGCCCTGCACGCTGAGCTGGGCCGAGGGCCCCCGCGCCTTTCGCGGCAGTGGAATCGCCGCTGAAGTGGTGGCCAGCGCACCGGGCGCCCTGCTGGACGCCCTCTCGCAGGGGCACATCGAGGTCGACGACGAGTCGCTCGCCCCGCCGGCCGCCTGGTTTGGGGGATTCGCCTTCGACTCCGCTGCCGCGGTCGATGGGTGGTGGGAGGGATTCCCCACCGCGCGAGCCATCGTCCCCCAGCTGTTGCTCTCCAGGGATGGCGACCAGGCTCGACTCACTGCCTTCGCTCGGGTCGGGGAAGGCGGAGTCGCCGCAGCGCGAGCGCGGGCCCAGAAGCTTCTGGCCGACGGCCGGGCTCAGCTCGTCCCCGAAGCGGAGGAGCCGTTCCCGGGTCCGACGGCTCGCCTCCAGCCGGGAAATCGCGGGGGTTGGGAGGCCCTCGTCGCCCAGGCGCTGGAGGCTTTCGGTCGTCGACAGCTTCGCAAGGTGGTGCTGGCCAGAGCCCTGGATGTGACTGCCTTCCGGCCCTTCGATGCCCGGGCCATCCTGGACCGGGTGGAGAACACCGCTGGTCCGGCGGTGAGCTACGGCTTCGCCGGCCGCGAGGGGACGATGCTCCTGGGAGCCAGCCCCGAACGTCTCTTCGTTCTCGAAGGGGCGCTCCTGGAGACTCAGGCCCTGGCCAGCAGTGCGCCCCCCGAACAGCTCGAACGACTCACCGGGGGGCCCAAGGAAGCCCGGGAGCATGCCGCCGTGGTGGAGAGCATTCGTGCGGCACTGGGGCCGCTTTCGGTGGAGGTCGAGGTCGGCCGCAGCCCTGAACCCCTGGAGCTTGGCTATGTTGCCCACCTCCGAACTCCAGTCCGGGCTCGGCTTCGTCCTGGGGTCCGAGCCGCGGAGGTGGTGCGGGCACTCCACCCGACGGCGGCGGTGGGAGGCACTCCGCGTGACGAGGCATTGGCCTTCCTCCGTCGTCACGAGGGGCTGGCTCGCGGCTGGTACGCCGGCGCAGTGGGATGGTTGGGCCCGGACACCGCCGACCTCCGAGTGGCCCTTCGCTGCGCGCTCCTCCGCGGAACCGCCGCCCGACTCTTCTCCGGCGCCGGGGTGGTTCCCGGCTCGACGGCAGAGGATGAGTGGCAAGAGACGGCGCTCAAGGCGCGCTTCATGCTCCGAGCGCTCCGGGTCGAGGGGTGATCAGGTGCCCTCGCTGAACACACTCTGGGCTCGGGCCCTCGTCCAGGAGCTGTCCCGCGGGGGGGTGCGCCACGTCGTCCTCGCCCCGGGCTCCCGGAGCAGCCCCCTGGCCATCGCCTGTGCCGAGGCCGAGGAGCTGAGCACCTGGGTCGCCCTCGATGAGCGGGTGGCCGGGTTCTTCGCTCTGGGGCTGGCTCTGGAAATGGGATCGCCGGCGGCCGTCCTGGTCACCTCCGGTACCGCGGGGGCCCATCTCCTTCCGGCCTGGATGGAGGCCTGGGCCGCAGGGGTGCCACTGGTGGCCCTCACCGCGGATCGCCCCTGGGAGCTGCACGGGTTCGGCGGGCTCCAGACGGCGCCTCAGGAAGGGCTCTTCGGCCGATTCGTCCGTGCCGTCGAAGCGCTGACCGCCCCCGAGCCGACCAGCGTGGCCTTCCGGCACCTTCGGGCCGTCGTCGCCCGGACCTTGGCCAAGGGTCGGCGGCATCCGGCCGGCCCGGTGCACCTCAATGTGCCCTTCCGCGAACCGCTGGCTCCCGTCCCCGCCGCGCCGGTCCCGCCGGGGCTCGATGCCGAAGCTCTGGACGGGCGGCCCGGGGCACCTTTCCTCCGCACCGTCGAAACGCTGGCGATGCCCCCCACGGTCGAGCTGGAGTCGGTCCGTCGACGACTGGCTTCCGCCGAGCGGGGTGTGGTGGTGGTGGGCCCTCGAGCGCTCCAGGACGGACTCGGCCCTGCGGTCCGCGCCCTGGCCGCCTCCTACGGCTATCCGCTGGTCGCCGAAGCGGCCAGCAACGTGCGCTGGGCTCCAGGCCAGGCCGCCGTCGCCCATCTGGATCTGCTGCTCCGGAATGAAGGCTGGGCGCTGGCCGCGCGCCCCGATCTCGTGGTGCGTCTCGGGGGCGGGCTCTGCTCACGGCGCGTCTCCGAGTGGCTCGACAGCTCAGGTGCGGAGGTGGTGCTCCTCTCGGAGGGAGACCAGCCGATGGACCCGCAGCACCGCGCCTCCCTGGTCCTCCAGGGGCCGGCCCCGCAGCTCTGCGAGGCTTTGGCTGCTGCCACCGCGCCCCGCCGGGCGATCTGGGCCGAGGGCTTTCTGCGGGCCGATGCTCGTGCCGAAGCGGCCATTGCCGCGCAGCTGGTCCAGGCCGAGCGGCTGTCCGAGCCGGCGGTGGCCCGAGCCGTGGTCTCCGCGCTCCCGGCCGGGGCGCGGTTGATCGTCGCCAGCAGCATGCCCATCCGCGACCTGGACGCCTTTGCCCCGGCTTCGGCGGCCGAGTCGATCCGGGTGCTCTCCAACCGCGGCCTGAACGGAATCGACGGGACGGTGAGTACCGCTCTGGGGATCGCCGCCGCCAGCGGGGCACCCACGGTGGCCCTGGTCGGCGACCTGGCCTTTCTCCACGACCTGGGAGCCCTGGTGCTCGCCCGATGCGCCGGGCTCTCGCTCACCATCGTGGTGGTCAACAACGACGGGGGCGGCATCTTCTCCTTCCTGCCAGTGGCCGGGACCGGCGAGCACTTCGAGCGCCTCTTCGGAACACCGCATGGCATCGACCTGGCCCCGGCCGCCGCCCTCGCCGGAGCGAGGTTCAGTCGGGTGGTGAGGCCTCTGGAACTGCAGGACGCGCTCCGGCAACCGCCGCGGCCGTGCCTCCACATCATCGAGGCGCGGGTGCTGGACCGCGCCGCCAACGTCGAATTGCACCAGGCGCTCGGAGCGGCCGTGGCTCGGGCAGTGGAGGAGGAAGTCGCGTGAGGCTACTGGCCCATGCCCGATGGGGGGAGGGCTCCCCGCTATTGCTCCTGCACGGCTTCACTGGAACCAGGGCAGCCTGGGACCACCTGCGCCCGCATCTGCACCCCCACTTTGCGGTCGTCGCCCCGGACCTGCCGGGTCACGGGGAGAGTCCTTGCGAGCCGGACACCACCTTCGAGAGCACCTTGGAATCGCTGGTGCGTCTGCTCGATGCCCTCGAGCTGGAACAGGTCGACGTGGGGGGGTATTCACTGGGCGCCCGGGTGGGGCTCGGCCTGGCCCTGACCTTCCCCAGCCGAGTCCGACGGCTGGTGCTCGAATCGGGAAGTCCGGGCCTTCGCCGGCGCCGGGACCGGGGTGAGCGACGGCGGACCGATGCCGAGCTGGCCACCTCCATCGAGCTGGAGGGGCTGGAGGCATTCGTCCGGCGCTGGGAAGAGCTGCCCCTCTTCGACGGGATCCGCTCGCTTCCTGAGCCGGTGCGCGACGAGATCCGCAGGAGGCGATTGTCCCATCGGCCCGAGGCGCTGGCCGGTTCGCTCCGAGCGCTTTCCCTGGGCGCCCAGCCCAACTACTGGCAGCGCCTCTGGACGGTCCGCGCTCCGACGCTGCTTCTCACCGGAGCCCGCGACCAGAAATTCACCGCCATCGCCCGATCCATGGCCGCGGAGATGCCACTGGTGTGGGGCCACGTCTTCCCCGGCGCGGGGCACGCGCCTTCCCAGGAAGTGCCAGAGGAGTACGCCCGCGAGCTGAAGGGCTTCCTGGCCGCGCCCTGGATTGAACGGCCGCTGGTCGACAGCGAGCTCGGGAGCAACGGCGGATGAAAGCAGAGTGGAAGAAGGTCCGGGACGATCAGGACATCGTCTACGAAAAGTGGAACGGCATCGCCAAGCTCACCATCAACCGACCCGAGGTCCGCAACGCCTTCCGCCCCCAGACTCTCTTCGAGCTGAGCTCGGCCTTCCGTGACGCTCGCGAGGACGCCGGGGTCGGAGTGGTCATCCTCACCGGGGCCGGCGATCAGGCCTTCTGCTCGGGGGGAGATCAGCGCATCCGTGGCAAGGAGGGCTACGTGGGAGCCGACGGCGTGCCGCGGCTCAACGTGCTCGATCTGCAGAAGCAGATTCGCTCCCTGCCCAAGCCGGTGGTGGCCATGGTGGCCGGCTACGCCATCGGAGGCGGCCACGTCCTCCACGTGGTCTGCGACCTGACCATCGCCGCCGACAACGCCCGCTTCGGCCAGACCGGCCCACGGGTGGGCAGCTTCGACGGCGGCTTCGGGGCCAGCTACCTGGCCTCCATCGTCGGGCAGAAGAAGGCCCGGGAGATCTGGTTCCTCTGCCGTCAGTACGACGCCCAGCAGGCGCTGCAGATGGGTCTGGTGAATGCGGTGGTTCCGCTGGCCGAGCTGGAGGCCGAGACGGTGCGCTGGTGCCAGGAGATGCTCCAGATGAGCCCGCTGGCACTGCGCCTGCTCAAGTCGAGCTTCAACGCCGACCTGGATGGCCAGGCCGGGATCCAGGAGCTGGCCGGCAACGCCACACTGCTCTACTACATGTCCGCCGAGGCGCAGGAGGGGAGGAACGCCTACGTCGAGCGGCGCCAGCCCGACTTTTCCAAGTTCCCCCGCCGCCCGTGACCACCGCTCTCTCCACCCCGGCGCCCTCGGTCCGCACCTGGCTCCTCGCCGCCAGGCCCAAGACGCTCACCGCGGCGGTGGTCCCGGTGCTGGTGGGGACCGGTCTGGCCCTGGGCCACGGGGTCGCCGCCTTCTGGCCAGCGCTGGCGGCGTTGCTGGGTGCGCTGCTCATCCAGATCGCCACCAACCTGACCAACGACTACTACGACTTCCAGCATGGCGCCGACACGCACGAGCGCGTCGGCCCGGTTCGGGTGACCCAGAGCGGTCTCATCGCCCCCTCCGCCGTCCTGGCCGGGGCGTTGGCCTGCTTCGGCGCGGCGGTGCTGGTGGGGACCTACCTGGTTGCCCGCGGCGGATGGCCCTTCGTGGTGATTGGACTGGCCTCGGTGCTGGCCGGCTGGGCCTACACCGGCGGCCCGTACCCGCTGGGCTATCACGGGCTGGGCGATCTCTTCGTCCTGGTCTTCTTTGGATTCGTGGCGGTGGCCGGCACCTATTATGCCCAGGCGCTGCAGCTCGCCCCGGTGGTCTGGCCTGCCGCGGCTTCGGTCGGAGCGACGGGGACGATGCTCCTCTGCGTCAACAATCTCCGCGACGCCGAAACCGACGCCAGGGCCGGGAAGCGCACCGTGGTGGTCCGGTTCGGGCAGCGATTCGGACGACTGGAGTACGTGTTGCTTCTGGGGGTGGCCTTGGCGGTGCCGCTGCTCCTGGTGGCCCGCGGCTGGGCGCGCTGGCCAGTGCTCCTGGCGCTTCTCTCGGCCCCGCTGGCCCTGCCACCCCTGCGCTCCGTGTTCCGGGAGAGGGGGGCACCACTGAACCGGGCGCTGGCGACCACCGCCCGCTTCCAGGCTGCTTACGG
>JBKOYI010000087.1:0-27091 GCA_046725335.1 Myxococcota bacterium
CGAGATGGGACACGTGCAGCGGATCATGTACGCCCACGTGCCGTTGATGGAAATGGCGCTGCTTGCAGCAACCATCAACTTCATCTGCTGCGTCCTCTACCTCTTCAAGGCCTCCTGGAAGACCGACGCGCTCGCCGAGGCGACAGCTGAAGTGGGACTGGTGTTCGGTGCAATTGGGATGGTTCTGGGATCCATCTGGGGACGGCCCACCTGGGGTGTGTACTGGGCCTGGGACCCACGCCTCACCACGATGGCGATTCTCCTGGTGGCCTACGCCGGCTACCTGGCGCTGCGTCGCTTCGTGGATGATCCGGAAAGACGGGCGGTATGGTCGGCCGTGACGGGGATCGTCATTGCGGCCGACATCCCCATCGTTTATTTCAGCGTGCGGTGGTGGAAGAGCCTTCATCAGATCCAGTCCTCGCCGAAGACGGTGGACAAGCTGATGGTGCTCCCTCTGCGGTGGAATCTCTGCGCCTTCCTCGGACTGCTGATCATCTTCCTCGTCGTTCGTTACCGCATCGCCCTGGCCGCCAGGCTCCGCGAAACGACGGTTCCAGATGCACCGCGGGGTGTCCAACGGGCGGTGCCCGGATGACCCCTGCATCAACCGTGCTCGACGAGGTGTCAAACACCTCGTCACGCCAGCGGTCCCCCAACGAGGTGTCAAACACCTCGTCACGGTCCAAGACTTCCTCGCGGACCAGGATCCACTCCGGTGCGATCGACCGATGGGCGGATGCGTCATGAGCACCCTGCAGCTGGTGCTCGGGGCCGTCGGGGAAGGTCGCATCCGCGGCGGCTGGGAGTACGTCTGGGCCGCTTACGGGATCGCCTGGACCGGCCTCGGCCTCTATGCCCTGTCCCTCTGGGCGCGCCTTCGCCGCGAGGACCGCCGATGACCGGCACCTCCCGCAACCGCCTGATCGCCCTGGGGGCTCTGCTCGTCGCCGGAGTGGGGCTGGGCTGGGTCGCCTTCGGGAACATCGGCCAGAACCTGGTCTTCTACTGGACTCCGGGGGAGATGCTCTCCAAAGGCTCAAAGGCCTACGGACCCACCATTCGCCTCGGCGGCATCGTCCAGGCCGGGAGCCTTCACTGGGACGCCTCGCGGACCGACCTCACCTTCCGGGTGGCGGATGACAAGAAGCCCAGTTCCCCCTCGGTCCTCGTGCACGCCCGGGAGACGCCGCCCCAGATGTTCAGGGAAGGCATCGGGGTGGTGGTGGAAGGGATTTTCGACAAGTCGCAGACGTTCACCTCCCAGCGGCTCATGGTGAACCACTCGAACGAGTACCGACCTCCCAAACCGGGCGAGGGACCAGACAACTGGAAGGCGACGGTCTCCCCCGCCACCGCGGAGGCTCGATGACATCCACCGTCGGCACCTTGTGCGTCCTGGGAGCGCTGCTCGCCGCGGCCTTCGGGGGCGTCGTCGGCCTCGAAGGCGGCTTGCGCAACCGGGCCGGCAGCCTCCGCCTCGTGCTCGCGGCGACGACCGTCTTCCTGGTCTGCATGCTGGCGGCGAATTTGACCATGGTTTACGCCCTGGTCACCCACGACTTCTCCGTCCACTACGTGAATCAAGTGGGGAGCCGCGCGACGCCGCTTGTCTACACGGTGGTGTCCCTGTGGAGCGCCCTGGAGGGCTCGATCCTCTTCTGGGGGGCCATCCTCGCCGTCTACCTCGCCCTATTCGCCCGCGCCCACCGTAACGATCCGCCAAAAAATCCGTTGCTCGCGCTGGGAACCATGCTGAGCGTGGGGGTTTTCTTTGCCTTTCTCATCGCCGGGCCGGCCAATCCTTTCGGGCGGGTAACTCCCGTGCCGGCCGACGGACCCGGGCCCAATCCCCTCCTTCAGAACCACATCCTCATGGTGATCCACCCGCCGATGCTGTACCTCGGCTACGTGGGCATGGTGGTGCCGTTCGGCATCGCCGTCGCCGCGCTGCTCCGGGGCGAGCTGGGGGATGCCTGGATGGCGGTGCTTCGGCGCTGGACGCTGGTGGCCTGGACCTTCCTGTCGGTCGGCATCGTCCTCGGCGCCTGGTGGGCCTATGCCGTGCTCGGATGGGGTGGCTACTGGGCCTGGGACCCGGTGGAAAATGCCTCCTTCTTGCCCTGGCTGACGGCCACCGCCTTCCTTCACTCGTCGATGGTCCAGGAGCGACGACACACCCTGAAGCTGTGGACGGTGAGCCTGTCGCTGGCCTGTTTTCTGCTCACCATCCTGGGCACCTTCATGACCCGGAGTGGCGTCTTTAACTCGGTGCACAGCTTCACCCAGTCGGAGATCGGGCCCACCTTCTTGATCTTCCTCGGCCTGGTGCTGGTGGTTTCCATCATCCTCATTGCCGTGCAGGGTCCGCTCCTGGTGCCGGAGGGCGGGCTGGGGGCGGCGGCCTCCCGCGAAACCGCCATCCTCTCCAACAACCTCCTCTTCGCTGCCCTGACCTTCACCGTGTTGCTGGGAACGTTGTTCCCACTGGTGCGCGAAGCCTTCTCCGGAGTGCGGATCAGCGTCGGAGCTCCTTACTTCAATCGAATGGCGGTTCCCCTCGGCATCGCGATTTTGTTTCTGATGGGCGTGGGACCGTCCCTGCCCTGGGGACGGGCCTCGAACGTGGTGATGCGACGCCAGTTCCTGCTCCCCGCAGGCGTCGGGGTGGTGGTGACGGTGCTCTGTGGGCTGTTTGGACTGCGTGGCTGGCCGACGCTCCTGACCTTCGGGCTGGCCGGCTTCGTGGCCACGGTCACGTTCCGGGAGATGCTGCTGCCGGTCCGGGTGCGGGTGCGTGAGCACGGCGAGCCCTGGCCGGTGGCTGCCTGGCGGAGCGCCATCCGGGCCCGGCGGAGGTTCGGCGGCTACGTCGTCCACCTCGGGGTGGTGCTGGTGTTCGTGGCCATCGCCGCCTCCCAGTCTTACGTGGTGCACACCACCGCCACATTGACTCCCAGCAGCTCCTTTCAGATCGGCCGGTATGCAGTGCAAATGGTGGGGCTACGCTCTGGCACCGATCCTCACCGCCGCTGGGTGGCGGCCGAGCTCGAGGTCGCCGACGGTCACGGTGGGCGCCAAACGCTCGCTCCGCGGATGAATTTCTACGAGCGGAGCACGGACCCTGTCGGCAGCCCCGCCATCCGCTCGGCCGCATTCGAAGATCTGTACCTGACGCTCTTGGCCTTCGACTCGCAGGCCAATTCGGCCAGCTTCAACGCCTGGATCTTCCCGATGGTCTCGTGGATCTGGTGGAGCCTTCCCTTCTTCGTCTTCGGTGCGCTCCTTGCCGGGTGGCCGGAGCGTCGGCGGGTGCGGGTGCCGAGCGCCGAGACGGCCAAGGTGTCCGCCGCCCGTCCCACCTCGGGGGCCACTGCGTGAAACTGAAGCTCGGGCTGGGCCTTGCCCTTGCCGCGGCCGTCCTCCTCTTCGTGCTGGCCCGTGGCTTCGGCCGTGACCCGCACGAGGTGCCCTTCATGCTGCGTGGCAAACCTGCTCCCGAGTTCACGCTGCGCCGACTCGACACCGGCGCTCCGGTCCGGCTCTCCGAGCTCAGGGGAAAGCCCATCGTCCTTAACTTCTGGGCGAGCTGGTGTGCCCCCTGCAAGCTGGAGCATCCGGTCATCGCCTGGGGGGCCCACCGGTTCGGCGCCGAGGCGCAATTCTTCGGCGTCGTCTTCGAGGACACCGAGGAGGCCGCGCGGCAATTTGCCGGACCGCCTGACGCAAGCTTCCTGCAGCTCTACGACGAGCGGTCGCACATGGCGGTCGACTACGGAGTCTCGGGCGTACCCGAGACTTACTTCATCGACGCCTCCGGCATCCTCCGGGACAAGTACGTGGGCCCGCTCGACCCACCGACGCTCGGCAAGCGCATCGAGGCCCTCAAACGTCCTCAACCCCTCTCCGAGGTGGTCCGGTGAGCGCCGCGCTGGTGGTTTCACTCCTCCTCTCGGCCTATGCGCCGCAACAGGCGGGGAGCGCGTTGCTCGATCCGGCTCGCGAGGCCCGCGTTCAGGCGCTCGGTAAGCTGCTGCGCTGCCCGATGTGTCAGGGGCTTTCGATCGCAGATTCCAACTCCTCGGCCGCGCGCGCCCAGATGGACAAGGTGCGCGAGCTGGTGGCTGCCGGAAAGACGGATCCGGAGATTCGGGAATACTTCGTGGCCCGTTACGGAGAGTGGGCGCTGCTCGAGCCACCCGCTCGGGGGATGAACTGGTTGGTCTGGTTGCTGCCACTGGTGCTTCTGGCTGGTGGCGGCTGGGCCATCGTCCGGACGCTGCGGCGGACGGCGCCACCGAGCAAGACCGAGACCCCGGCCGAGTCAGTCAACGTCGCTTCCCGTCCAACCTCGGACGACCCGTACCTCGAGGCCGTACGCGCCGAGCTGCGCCGATGAGCGAGACCCACTGGCTCCCGGGCATTCTGGCTCTCTCGGCCGGGCTGATCGCCGCCGCGCTCTATCTGCTCCTCGGCCGTCGCCGGTCGGTTGTCGCCCCGAGTGAGGCGGAGGGCGACGCGCAACGACGAGTCGACTCACTGCTCAACCAGCTCCGGGAGCACCAGTCCGAACGACATCAGATGGAGGCGGCCGCCTGGACAGCAGAGCAGGAACGGCTCGAAAGGCTGGCCGCGGAGGCCATGCGCGCTCGGGAGTCGGCAAGCGCGGGCTCGGCCGGGCCTACGGCGGCAGGGGGTCGGAGCTCGAGCGCAGCAGAGACCCGGGGTCCTGCCCTTCTCGCTCGCCACCCGCAGCTTTCCGGCGCGCTGTGGGGAGGTGGGTTGGTCCTCTTCTTCGGAGCTCTCGGGCTGTGGCTCTCCCAGGAGCAACGATCTCGCGGAGCGGGGGAAGTCGCCACCGGGACGGCGGGGCGAGCCGACCGGGGCTCTCCTGCTAATCCTCCGCCGGCGAGCGATGAGGCCGCGGACCGAGAGTTTCAGGCCGCGCTCGGGCACGTCCGTGACGAGCCGGGGGACAACCTGGAAATGACGGGCGAGGTGGTGCGGGAACTGATCCGGCGCAGCGACTTCCAGCAGGCCTTCGACCTGAACGAGCGGGCGCTGTCGGTCGACCCCTTTCGGACCGAGAGCCGGGTGCACCGGGCCTTTTTGAAGGCGGTGCTGGGCGAGCGGGAAGCCGGACTTCGGGAGCTGGCGCGCCTGGCTCGCCTGTATCCGCGTGGCTCGGAAGCGCTGCTCTTCAGTGGGATGATCCGCATGCAGGGCCAGGAGCAGCGCCAGGCGCTGGAGGACTTCGAGGGCTATCTGGCCGCCACCCCGGCGAACGAGGTGCCGCCCCAACTCCGCGAGGGTGTGGCGGCGCTTCGCCAACGGCTCGCCGGGGCCCGATGAGCCCGCCGGGCACGCCGCGGCGGCCGGCGGCGGTCATCTTCGACCTCGACGGGACACTGGCCGATTCCCTGGGCGACATCGCTGCGGCGATGAACCGCACGCTGGCGCGGCACGGTTTCCCCATCCACCCGGCGGAGGCCTACCGAAACTTCGTCGGGGAAGGGGTCGGAAAACTCGTCGAGCGAGCGCTTCCCCCGACGCACCAGGCCCTTCGGGAGGAGATTCTCCGCGCCTACCAGACCGACTACGACGAGCATCTTCTCGACGCCACTCGCCTGTTTCCGCAGATGGTGGAAGTCCTGGACCGATTGCGGGCGGCGCAGGTGTCCTTGGGTGTCCTCAGCAACAAGTCCGATGGCCCCACCCGGCGACTGGTCGATGCCCTCTGCCCGACCTGGCACTTCGGCGCCGTGGTGGGGGAGCGCCCCGGAGTGCCCCGGAAACCCGACCCCGCCTCCGCCCTGGCCCTGTCCGATGCCCTGGGGGCACCGCCGGAACGGGTCGCGCTCGTGGGAGACACCCTGGTGGACATGCTGACCGCCCGTGCCGCCGGGATGCGATCAGTAGGAGTGCTGTGGGGATTCCGCCCGCAGGAGGTCCTGGCATCGGGCGCGGAGGCAGCCGCGACGGGCGCCGACCTGGCCGAATTGCTCGGGGTTTGAGCCGGGCGAGTTGGGCCTCCCGAGTCGAGGTGTGAAACACCTCGTTAGTGGGCGAGTCGAGGTGTCAAACACCTCGTTAGTGGGTGAGCGCCCCCGGTCGAGGTGTCCCGGTCGAGGTGTCCCCCGGTGGAGGTGTCAAACACCTCGTCAAGAGGTGTCAAACACCTCGTCAAGTGGGGTGGCGCAAAAAGTGCTTCTTGGCAGCGCCAAAAGGGGGGAGATGCGATGGGATGGCCGTTGAGGATGTTCGAGCCGAGTGGGATCTACTTTGTGACGACGAGGTGCTTCCAAGCCCGGTTACTCCTCCGTCCGTCCAGCGAGACGAATGAGGTCCTCGGTGGTGTACTGGCGAGGGCCGCACGGCTCTCCAGCGTAGAGGTGTTCGCCTTCACCTTTGCGTCCAACCACGCTCACCTGCTCGTCCGAGCGCCGAACGGCAATCTGCCGCGCTTCATGCAGTACCTGCGGACGAACATCAGCAAGAAGGTCGGCCGGCTCGTCGGGTGGCGCGGAGCCTTCTGGGAGCGCCGGTACTCGGCTGAACCTGTTCTCGACGACGAAGCTCTTTTCGGACGTGTTCGGTACATCCTGGCACACGGCGTCAAGGAACATCTCGTTCGTCGGTGCGCTGAGTGGCCGGGCCTTACTTCGCTCTCCCTCATGATCGGAGAGCCCCGCCGTACGTTCAAGTGGTTCAATTGGACGAAACGGTGGAATGCACAGGCCGGGCGCAGGAATGATTCGAGATTCAGTGAGCGCTGGGCTGAGTCCGAGGAGCTTGAGGTAAAGCCGCTGCCCGGATGGACCCGGACCCCGATTTCGACGAGACGGAAGCTTCTCAAGCGTGCGATCAATGCCATCGAGCGAGAGGCGGCGGAAATTAAGCATCGCGTGCTTGGAGTATCCCGCGTACTTGCTCAGGGGCCTCACCATCGACCCGAGCGCCCAGCACGGGCAGCCCGTCCGCCGTGCCATACGAGCGACCCGCGGCTCCGAGTTGAGTATCTGGAACGCTACAGATCGTTTATCTCGGTCTTCGTCCACGCGGCCACAAACTGGCGGCTGGGGAACTTCGCCGCCGCGTTCCCTCATGGCGCCTTTCGACCATGCCTGTGGCCCGGGATGCCCGAATGTGCCGCGGCCGCATGACGCCCTTGCTCGAAGATGAGACCAACGAATGATTGACACCTCGCCGGCCAACGAGATGTTTGACACCTCGCCAGGGACGCCTCGCCGGGCGAGACGCCTCCGACGTATTCCGATCAATCGATCGGTGCGGCACGACGGGATGCTCGGAGGCGGGCGACGGCGCTTTGAGGGAGTACCTGGGCCGCCACGGTCCGTAACTGCCGGCCGAGTGTCTCCTCCAAGTGAGCCATTCGCGCGCGCACGCCCCGTCGCCATACGATGTGAGTGACGGTCTTCCGTATCGAATCCGCCCATTCCAGCTTGTAGGGCTCCTCACCATGGAGGAATTCGTAGCGCTCGAGCCCCTCCTCGAGAGCGGCGCGGATACTCTCTGCCAGTAGCACCAGCCCGACGCTGCGGGTGGCGAAATCGGGGTCAGCCCCGGACTGGTAGAAGAGAAAGGCTCGCTTGTGGACCATGCCATAGAGAGCAGCAACCGGTCTGCCTTCAAGCTCGAGAAAGAAGAGTCTCAGTGCGCCACACTCGGCCAGGAACCACGCCGCGTCGCGATGGAACGCTTCCACCCACGGGCCACGAATGCCCTGGCTTCCACCGCGAGGCGCCCAGCGGCGGACGTGGAGATCGAGGAATGTCCGGATTCCCACTGCAGAATCGACCGGTTCGTGGATGCATCGGATGGCGTACCCCGGCTGGGCCAACAGCCACTTCCGGCGACGAAGCAGGTTGTCTCGTCGACCCGAGCGGCGAAGCAGATCGTCCCATTTCGTACCGGGCGGAAAAGAGATGAACGGGCATTGATAGCGTGGCCGTTCCTCGCAACCCGCTAGGAGAGTCGATGACGAGGTGTTTGACACCTCGGCTGGCCACGACGCCTGGCCTCCTAGTGACGAGGTGTTTGACACCTCGGGAGACGCCACCTCGCGAGGGGACACCTCGAGAAGGCGGGATACGAGCCCCCGCGCGGCCGTGTCGCCGTGCGGCACATCGGACAGACGGAGCACATCCCAGTCCCTTTCCCGTGCCAGCGCTCCCGCCATGGCGTCCAGAACCGACTCCCGCGCCCAGGGGTCAATCAGGACGTCCAAATCATCGCTGCCCACTCCGTGCCCGGCGATGAACCCGAGCTTGCGCCCGGTAAGCTCCCGCTCCTCGACCAGCGGAAGGGCCCCCATCAGTGCCCCCGCCGCGTTCCTCACCAGTAGAATCCGCAACTTGGCCCTCGGCGCGACGCGCTGGCACCAGGGATAGAGCCATTCCCAGGAGTTGAAGAGGGCCGCGCCGGAGCGCATCAGCAACCCGTCCCACTCCTCCCGCAAGGCAGCGAATCGGCCTCGGTCACCCACCCACTCCAGCGCCAGCCCGGACATGATCAAGCACGTACCGCGCGCGGGGTCGGCCGCTGCTCTCCCGAAACCGCTCGCAGCGCAGCGCGAGCCACGTGGGCCACGTGCGACGGACCCAGGTCCTGGTGGCAGGGGAGCTCGACGACGTGCTGCCGCAGCCGGACCGCCTCGGGAAACTCTGATGGGTCACAACTCGGGTGAAAGTACTTCCAGAAGTCGACCGCCTCGACGTTCTCCGCCCAAAGCCGCGCCAGCGCCTCGCCTTTGTCCTCCACCCACAGGGGATAGAAGAGCGGACAGGCCCCCGGGGGCAGCTCGTTCACCAGCGGCGGGGCGGCGCTACGCAGCGCTCCCAGGAGATGGAAGAAGTTGCGCCGGCGCCGCTCCACTATCGCGGTGAGATCGTGCGCCCGGACGATCCGCTCGACCAGCGGCGATTGCCCCAGTTCGGCCCGTTCCAGCTCGAAGTGGCGAGTGCCGGTGGCGACATACTCCACCCGTGCCCCTCGCCGCGCGCTCCGGCCGAGCCAGCGCCCCGCCCTGCGCAGCTGCCCTCCCACTCTGGGGAACCTGAACTCGACCCGGCCGAGCAGCGACGACAGCGAATGGCCCAGGGTGGACCCGCGGGGCGGCGGGGCGAGCCGCGGCAGCTGATAGGTCCGCGGGCCGTTGAAGACGAGGGCTCCGCCGTGCGGCACGGGCAGCGTCTTGTAGAGACAAAATACTGCCGCATCGCCCGTCGTCCCCAAGGGAACGTCGCCATCCGAGGACAGGAGGGCCAGCGCGCAGTCCTCGATGAGGACCAGCCCAAACTGGTCGGCCAGCCCCCGCATTTCTCGGGCCGGGCCGGGGAAACCACCAAAATGCGTCAAATAGAGGGCCCGCGTCTCCGGACCGATCCGACGTTCGATGTCCTCGAGGTCGACCTCCCATCGCGGACCGACTCGATAGAAGACCGGCCGCGCTCCGGCCGCCACCAGGGCCTCCACTTCCACCCCGTGGTGGTAGGCCGGGACCAGGACCTCGCCCCCAGCCACCTGGAGCACTCGAGCCGCCAGATACACCGCGTTCCGAGCGAAGTAGGTCCAGGCGACCGACGGAGCACCGAAGGGGTGGACTGTGGCCGGCCGAGCCGCGGGCCAGAGATGCTTCCAGCCCAGCGTTGGCAGCGCCGGGATGTAGGTCTTTACCGGTGCCACCGGACGACCTCCGCTCGGAGCCGGGGCAGCCATCGCGCCTTGAGCGTCCAGACCAGGCGGGCCTGCGGCGTTTCCCGAAACATCGACAGCCACCTGTGCACGCGCACCGATTCCGTCCAGTCCCGCTTCCAGGCCATGTCCGATCCCAGGAAATCGAAGACCCGGAGCCCCCGAGAACGAGCGTCAGCCACCACCTCCTCGACCAACAGCTGCCCCGGGCTGCAGGCCCCCAACGCCTCGTCGTACCCGGCCTTCAAGAGGAAATACGTCCCTCCGGACTCCAGCGCGAAGTGCCCGGCCACCGGGCGCTCGCCGACCACGAGTTCAGAGAGGACCAGGGATCCGCGGGCCAACAGGGACCGGGCCAGCTCTCGGTAAAAACCCCGAAGACGCGGCTCGAGGGCAATCGCCGTTCCACGCCTCCCCTTCCAGCCGCTCGCTTCGAGCTTGAAGAAGCGCTCCAGCCTGGCTTCCAGGTCTTCGCCGCCGGTCCAGCGCCGGAAGGAGACCGGCCCCCACTCGGCCAAGCGGCGACGGCGTCGGCGAAGGTTGGCCTGGAAGCGGGCGGAGAGCTTCACTGCTTCCAAGGAGAACCAGGGCGAGCGCTGCGATTCCCAGGTGTGGACTCGGAGGCCGTCTCTCCGAGCGGCCTCCAGAAGCGCCCACCCTGCCCCGCCGTCCGGCACGTCGAGAAGCCGCAGCAAATCCCAGCGGCGGTCCTCCAGGAGGTGAGAGAGGACGGCCGGGGCGATTTGCTCGGGGTCCGCGGCGAGGAGATCGAATCGGCAGCTGTGGGCGTTGGAGGCAGAGCGAAGTTCGCGCAGCGGGATTCCGGCCACGAGGCTGCGCCGCTCGACCAAAGGCAGCCCAGCCACCAAGCGCCCACGCCCGTCCCGCACCGTGATCACCCGCGGCGCCTTCCCGGCGGCGAAATGGTCGAGCCAGATGGCCAAGAAATCCCAGGTCAGAAAGGGTCCGGCTCCGGTTCGGTCCGCCAGGGCATCCCACTCAGGCCGAAGAGCCAGCCAGCGGGCGCGGGTCCGAATCTCCTCCACGCGAGCTGCCGGGATGGATTCGTTCGGGGCTCGCGCGCCCGGCCGCGTGGGTGCCTTGTAAGCGGAGGCGGCGGAGGCGGTTGACTCCTGCCACCCTCGGGCGGCCAGTTCCGTGCGTTCCTCCCGCGCGGAGCGGGACGTGGCGGTCGATTCTTCCTGCGCTCGAGTGGAAAGTCCCGTGCGTGCTTCTCCACCCTCGGCGAACGCGGCGGTCGATTCCTCCTGCGCGGGGGGGGACAGGCCCGTGCCTTCCTCCCGAACCGGGGCCAACGCGACGGTCGGTTCATCCTCCCCTCGGGCGGCCAGTTCCGTACGTTCTTCCCGAATCGAGGCCGATCCCTTCCTCGATTCCCCTGAAGCCGGGGCCAAGCCAGTCCGGGCAACTTCCGCCGATTCCTCTGGCCACGGATTGGGGAGCGGTTCACCGGACCCTGTTCCGACCGAGCCGGGAGGCCGTCCCCCAGGCAACTCCCCGGCGAGGCTCTCGGGCCCCATCTCTTTTCACCTCACCGCTCGGGCGATCCCGAGCAGCGTTCGGGCCAGCTTTCTCGCATCGTGACGGATGCGCGGACCGGTACGGAGCAGATCGGCCTGCACCGGCACCACCCCCAGGCTGCGCAATCGGTCCAGTTCCACCCACACCGGTTCGGCTCCCTGGCCGAGGTAGCGTTCCACCGCCGCCGGCGGCAGAGGAGTCGAGTTCAGGAGCACCACATCGACGACTGGCCCAGCGTGATCCAGCACCGCCCGCACATGGTCCACCGCGTCCAGACCGGTCGTCTCGCCAGGCTGAGTCATCAAATTTGCGACCAGGACCCTCTTGGCGTGCGTGGCCCGCAGAGCGTCAGCCACCCCGTCGACCAGGAGATTGGGAATGACGCTCGAATACAGCGAGCCGGGCCCGAGGGTGACCAGGTCCGCTCGGGCGATCGCCTCCAGCACTCCCGCCGAAGCGGCCGGCCGCGAGGGGTGCAAGGACACCCGCTGGACCCGGGCAGAAACGTGGGCCAGGTTCCGCTGCCCCACTAGCCGGCGGCCATCCACCAACTCGGACAGCAGATGAACCGGCTCGAGCGTCGAAGGGAGCACCGTCCCGCGCGCTTCCACCAGTTGGGCCGTCAGCCGCACCGCCTCCAGGAAATCGCCCTGTAACTCGGTCAAGGCCGCCAGGAGCAAATTTCCCAGGGCGTGCCCGGCCAGCGAACCTCGGCCGCCGAAGCGGTACTGCAGTGCCTCGGCCAGCACCCCACGCGACGAGGCCAGCGCCACCAGGCAATTGCGGACATCCCCGGGAGGAAGCAGCCCCCGCGAGCGCCGCAACCTCCCCGAGCTGCCTCCATCGTCGGCCATGGCCACCACTGCGGTGAGCTCGAGCCGTCGCCCAAGCGCACCGGACCGCACCTGCCGAGACAGTCCCCGAAGCACCACCGGCAGCCCGGTGCCTCCGCCGAGACAGACGATTCGACACGGCTGCTGCAGGCCCGTGGAGGCCACCGGCCGGAGCCTCGATCGCTCCGACCGGGCGGGGACCAGCGCTGCCGGAGCGCCGTCGAGCATCTCAGCGGGCTCCACGCCCGAGCAACACATGCCGGACGGTGTGGAAGAGAATCGCCAGATCGAGGAACAGCGTTCCGTTCTTCACGTAGTACAGGTCGAACTCCAGCTTGTTCCGGGCGTCCTCCACCGAGGCGCCGTAGGGGTAGCGGATCTGCGCCCAGCCGGTGATGCCCGGTTTCACTCCCTCGCGAAGGGCGTAATAGGGCACGTCCTTGGAAATGATCTCGATGAAGATGGGGCGCTCCGGCCGCGGTCCGACGAAGCTCATCTCCCCGCGCAGCACGTTGAAGACCTGGGGAATCTCGTCGATGCGGGTCATCCGGATGAAGCGGCCCACCCGGGTGATCCGCTCGTCCTTCTTCCTGGCCCAGGACGCTCCATTCACCTCCGCGTCCAGGCGCATGCTGCGGAACTTCCACAGCCGGTAGCAGCGACCGAGGGCCCCCACCCGTTCCTGTCGATAGAAGGCCGGCCCCGGCGAGTCGAGGCGGATGACCACCGCCAGCCCGAGCATCAGCGGGGCGGCCAGGACCAAG
Organism: Myxococcota bacterium; assembly: GCA_046725335.1. Lineage (GTDB taxonomy): Bacteria > Myxococcota > Myxococcia > Myxococcales > Myxococcaceae > RPRB01. The sequence continues at coordinate 12,854 of JBKOYI010000087.1, forward strand.
AAAATGCCCGCCACCACCACGTCGAAGAGGCGCTTGACGACGCGGCGCACCACCCCCACGGTCAGCTCGTCGGCGGTGGCGAACTCCACACCCTGAAGCACGTGCACCGGAATGCGGCGGAGGACGCGCTCGCAGAACTGCGCCGCTCCGTAGACGCGGACTCCGGCATAGCGACAGCGGGCCAGCGCCTCGACGGTGGTGGCCTCGATACCAGGCTCGGTGGCCAGCACCACGGCCTCGGCCCGGGCCCGACGAGCCACCTCCAACAACGGCTCTTGGACCAAGCGGCGGGGATCGACCAGCGCCGCCACCTCGAGGCCCTCTTCTGACTCGTCGAGGAGCTCCAGCATCCGCTGCACCCGCGGTCCCTGTCCCACCAGCAGCACCCGCCTGGACCGGGCGATGGCATTCCCCAGCAGCCCCCGGGCCATGACGATGCCCAGGAAAGCTCCCAGCGCCCCACCGAGGACGACGCCCTCGGGCGGCCGGATCCGCAGCAGGGTCAGCAGCACGCCCATCAGAATGGCCGCCACCCCCACCGCCCGGAGCAGGCGCGCTCCCCGGCTCCGATCCTCCATCGCCACCCGCAGGTCGTAGAGGTCGAGGAAATAGAGCGCCCCCTGGTAGAGCCCGACGAACCCGAGCGACAGCGAAGCCAGCACTCCACCGGCGATGGTCTCCCCCTGCGGTGGATGCAGGGCCGTGGCCGGGGCGAGCATCCGCGCCAGAACCACTGCCCCGCTGGCACAAGCCGCAGCGATGGCTGCGCTCTCTGCAACGAAGAGGACCGTCTTCCGCCCCGAGACCCAGTGGTTGAAAACCCGCACCATCTCCGCGACCCGCCCGTCCGACCCGCCCTCACTCCTCTTGCGCCGTCTCAGCGCAGGTACGTCTTCAAGTAGGGAGTGCTCGAGGGCGTCGCCCCGTTGAGCACGCACCCCAGAACGCTCGCTCCCGCCAGGTGGTCCAGCGCCTGCTGGATGTGCTTGCCCGGCGTGGCGTTGGCCCGGACCACCAGCACCACCGCGTCCGCCAGGGAGCTGAGCACCGCGGCATCGGCGAACGGCAGCGCCGGGGGAAGGTCCAGATACACCTCGTCGAACCCCTCCCGGACCGCGCGCAGAAGCTCTTTCATCCTGCTCCCGGCCAGCAGCCGGGTCGGCTCCTCCGGCCCGCGCCCCGAGGGAATGACCGCCAGCCGGTTGGCCTTGAAGCGGCGAACCACCTCGCGCAGGTCGGCCTCCCCCAGCAGCAACTCGGAAAGCCCAGGACGGGCACGAAAGCCGAGCAGCTCGGCCACCTGGCCCCGCCGCAGGTCCGCATCGACGAGGAGGATCCGTCGGTCAGGGTTGGCGCGGGCCGAGGTCAGGGCCAGGTTGACTGCGGTGACCGTCTTCCCCTCTCCGGAGATGGCGGAGGTGAAAGCCACCAATTTCATTGGCCGCCGTTCCCGGTGATGCTCCAGCCGGTAATAGAGCGTGCGGTACTGCTCTGCAGCCACCGAGGCGGGAGCAGTGAGCGAGACGACCCGAGCGTTGACCGGCGGGGGGTGTAGCGCGCTCTCGTCGGTACGGTGGAGAAAGTTCTCCGCCCGTCCGCCGTCGCTGTCGAGGATGGGGTCGTCCTGGGTATTCACGTCAGTGCCTCGTCTTCGTCAATTCACGCTGTGGGAGACCTGGCCCGAGCCATTCCGGCCCGAGTTGGCAGGTAAGAGGACCCGGCGCTCGGTGCGCCCGCCCATGGCCGGGACCACCGCCAGCACCGGCAAGGGCAGCTGCCCTTTGAGCTCGCTGTCGTCGCGAATGCTCTCATCGCGGAGCTCGGCCATCAGTCCGGTGAGCACTCCTGCGGCCAGCGCCGCCAGGAGCGCCAGCATCAATCCACCCAGGCGATCGGGCTTGGCCGCCGTCACCGGCACGCCGGCGGGGCTGACCAGGTGGAACAACCGCGGGGCGTTGCGGGCCTCCAGCTCCTGGGCAATCTCTGCCTCCACCTTCCGGCCCACCACCGACTGGTACTTGGCCTTGGCGATCTCGTACTCCCGCTCCAGCCCTCCCAGCTCGGCCGCCCAGCGGGGGGTGCGCTCCAGCCGGGCCTGGTAGAGCGCGGCCTCCTTCTGCATTGCGTCGATCTCCTGATGGATGCCGCCCACCACCCGTTCGGCCCGAGCCCGCTCCTGACGCTGCACCCCCGCTTTGCCCCCGGCATCGCGAGCCCGCGCCTGGGCCGCCTGCATCTCGCGGCTGAGTCGTTGCACCTCAGGATGATCGTCGGTGAACTGGGTCTTCACCGAGGCCAGTTGCTGGGCCAGCTGATCCACCACCGCCTCGTTGCGGCCGATCTCGGTGTCCATTCCGTTCTTGAGGAGAGTCACCTCGCTGCGGCGATTTTCCGCAGATCGAAGCTCATCCCCCTTGGACCGCAGCTCGCTGGCGATGCGATCCAGCTGGCGCATGTTGGCCTCCACTTGCTCGGGAAGCTCGCCGACGTGGTCGACCTTGAACTGGACGATGCGCCGCTCCCAGCTGGTGACGGCGTTCTGCAGCTCTTTGATCTGCGCCTCGAAGACCTGGGTTGCATCCTTGGCTTGGGCGGCCCGGACCTCGCTGGTGAATTGCGCGTAGACGACCGGGACCAGGTTGGCCACCTCGGCCGCGCGCTTGGGCTCGGAGGCACTGACCATCACTTCGAAGGCGTTCCCGGTGGGCTTGACCTCGATGTCTTCCCGGAGCTGCTCGATGGCCGCTTCCTTCCCGCGCCGGGCCACCAGAGCCGGGAAGAGGTGGAGTTGATCCACCACGCGCTCGAGAACCGGGCGACCCATGAGCTCCTGGCGAATGCTGAGCAGGCGCGGTTCCACGTCGCCCACCGTGCGTTGGACGAGTTGCGAATCGGCGTGCGAGGGCTCGACCGTCACCACCGAGGTGGCCTTCCACACTTTGGGCCGAGTCATGACGTAGAAGGTGCCCAGCACCAGAACCGTCCCCGTCACCGCCGCCACCAGCCACGGTCTGCGCCACAGCGCCCGGGCCACGTCATCTGCAGTCAGTCCCCGCTCCATCCCTCGGCTCCCTCAAAAGGCATCGACGATCAGACGCACCGCCACCACGTTTCGGGTGATGGGAGTCTGGGCGATGTCCACCCCGCCCACCTGATCGATGCGGTCGTAAGTGGCCTGAGCCGCCACGTACCGGTTGAACCTCCACTCCACGCCACCTCCCAACCCATACCCGGCAGCCACCCCGTCGTGGTTCCAGCCCAGGGGAAACACCCCCACGTTGGGCACGGTTCCGTTCCGGTAGAAGGAGCCCACCGCAAAGATGCGTAGCTTTTCGAGCAACTGGTAGCTGCCAGTCCCGGAGGCGTAGTCCGCCCAGACCGCAGTGCTGAACCCCGACGCACCGACCAGGTCGTGTCCGGCGGTAACAATCCAGTCCAGCCGCCGCGTCACCCGTTGCGAGACACTCAGCTCGAACCGGGGGACCACGCCGTTCTTCTCTGGATGGGCACGCTCCCGGTAGAAGGCGGCCCCGCCGGAAGCCTTGAAGTTCATCGTCCGGCTCAAGCGGTAGCGGTAGACCAGGGCCGGGCTGTGGGCGGTCGCGTTGTCCGGTCCGAACTTGAAAAGTTGAAATCGGTACTCGGCGCCGAGGTCCGCTCGGCGGCTGAGCCGATAGGCCAGCTCGACCGCCGGTGAATTGAGAAAGCCCGCTGGGTGGGCGGGCTCGTCGACCTTCGCTCCTTCGAAGCGGTAGCCCAGGTGGAGGATCCAGCGCGGGGCGATCTTTTCGCGCCACCCCAGGTCGGCCCGACCGTAGAGGGTGCGGGCCAAGGTCCTGGCCAGCCCCTGCCGGGGAAGCGACAGCGGGTCGGAGGTGTCCCAGAACTGGGCCAGTCCATCGATGTGCGACGTGCGCGAGGTGTCGGCGTGCAGCTCGAGCGCGGCGCGGTGGTCCAAGATGACGTCCGTCCCGCGCGAGTCGTGGATCAGGAGGTCCGCGCCATAAAACCCATCGAACTTCACCGTGGGCTGATTCAGCCTGAGCCCCAGCTGGGGCATGACCTTGGTGAGGAAGGCGCCCGGAGGGTTGGCCCCGGAGGTGTTGAGCAGGTCATCGTCGTAGCGCTGCTCGGCAGCCAGCCGGAGGATGGGTTCCACTGGGTCGGCTCGCGCCGTGGCCGGAGCAAGCAGGCTCACAGCTGCGGCCGCCAGCCCGACCACCTGGCGCCGTCGCGAACCTGGGTCTCTCTTGCGCATGGGCAGTGGCCCCGCCGGGCCTGCTCGCTACCTCAGGGCACGACCACGGTGTCACCGGGTTGGAGCGGAAAATCGGCCCCGTTCGGATTGGCCGAGGTGAGATCGGAATAGCGCACCGGGATGCGCGGGCCGTTGTTGCCCCGGATGACGACGATGCGGTTGCCGCTGGCAAAGTCGCTCAGCCCCCCGGCCATGGCCAGGGCTTGAAGGACGCTCACGTTGCCGCGAAGCGGATAGGCCCCGGGCTTGGCCACCTCCCCGGTGACGAAGATGCGGGCACTGTTCACTTCGCGAACCATGACCGTCACCCGCGGGTTCTGGATGTACTTCTGAAGCCGCCGGGCGATGTCTTGCTCGAGCTCGACGGTGGTTCGCCCCTCGGCCTGCACCTCTCCCACCATCGGGAGGGTGATGAAGCCATCCGGACGTACCGGCAAGGTGCGCGACAGGTCGGAGTCCCGCCACACCGCCACGTCCAGGACGTCCTCTCTGCCGATGCGGTAGGGCTCGTCCGAGACCACGGCCGGCGGCGGCGGCGCCTGGTGCGCGCAGGCGCCCAACCACAGCCCTCCCGCGACCAGCCCCGCGGTCAGCCAACTCTGGTGTCTCGACACCCTCGGGCCCTCCCGCCTGGCGAGCGAGAGTGCCCGCCACGTCGCCGGCCCAGTTAGCAGCAGCTGTGCCAGGAGCGGCACACCACAAACTCCCGAGGCCTCATGTGATCGGCCGGGCGCAGCGGTGGCGGGCCGTAAGAACTTCCGTCGCCACCGCCACCGCTTCCCACTCCGTCGGTGATTGTCGCGTGCACGAAAGAGAGTCGCCTGCGGAACGGCCGCGCCATGCGACGCGTCGAGCGAGTTCTTAGCTTCCGGGCTGGGTCGTGGGGTCGGGCGGAGGCGGCGGGTATGTGGAAGGCGGTGGGGGCGGCGTTGGTGTCCTTCTCCATGGGGGGCGCGGCCATGACCGTGATGGGCACGCTCCTCGGGGGGTACGCCGAACCGGCGGCACTGGGTCTGGTCGGTCTGGGGTTGATGGCTTCGGGTCAGTTGCTCGGGGCGCGCATTCCCGCGCCAACGCCCCACGTGGCTCAGGCTCCGGAATCGAAGGTCAGCGTCTAGGCCGTTTCTCGGAGCTCAGGCGTGGTCGGCGGGTCGAGGACGTCGACCTGACGAGGTGTCTGACACCACGGGGGCGGCAGGCTAGTCTCCGGGGCGGATTTCGCCGCGCCCATGCCAACGCACTGGCTCATCAAGAGCGAACCCGCGGAGTATTCCTGGTCACAGTTGGTCTCCGACGGCCGGACCGAATGGACGGGGGTCCGCAATTTCGAGGCCCGGAACAACCTGCGGGCGATGGCCGTTGGGGATCTCTGTCTCTACTACCACTCCGGGGAGGAGCGGGCGGTGGTGGGCGTGGCGCGCGTATCCCGAGCCGCTGAACCAGATCCCACCGCTCCCGGCGAAGACTGGGCCTCCGTTCAAGTCGAGCCCCTGGTCCCGCTGGCCAGCCCGGTCCCCCTGGAGAAGATCCGCCAGGATGGCAAGCTCAAGGCCTTCCCGCTCGTCACCCGGGGACGATTGAGCGTGGTCCCGGCGACCCCTGCCCAGTTCACCCGAATCCTCCAGCTCGGGAAGACCACGCTGCCGAGCTGAACAGAACGCGCTGCGCTGGCCCAGAACCGCTCCCCTGCAACCCGCGTCCTGGCCCTTCGGGTCGCACGCACAGAGCCTTCCTCAGCTCGCCAGTGGAGTCTGGGCCAGGTCGGGCCAGCGGGTGCCCCGGAACAGCGCGGTCAGCAACCGTGCCGGACTGCCCTGCACGTCCGGGAAGGCGGCCACCCCGATCGACACTGGCAATCGGAGGTACCGTCCGTTCAACTGGAAGCGCGCCCGCTCGAAACGTTCGGCCGTCCGCGCCCGGACCCAGGGCAGACCTTCCACGGGCGTCGACGGCAGCAGCACCACGAACCGATCCGTGGCCAGCCGCGCCACCACGTCGGCGTCGCGGGCTCCCTGGAGCAGCACCGAGCTGGCGTAGCGGACCAAGCGCTCGGCCACGGGACGGCCCGAGGTCCGGCGGAACTGACGGAACCCTTCCAGCTGGATTCCCATGAGTCCGAAGCCGCCGCCGTGGCGCTCGCAGCGCAACGACTCCTGGTGGAGAAAAGCCAGCAGCGCTCGCCGATTCCAGGTCCCGGTCAACCGGTCGCGGAGTGGTTCTTGGTCCTCTTCCGGCCGAGCGGCTTGCTGCATCGCTTCGCGAAAGCGCAACAGTGCTCGAACGCGGGCCACCAGATCGCGCAGATCGAGCGGCTTGCTCACCGCCTCGATGCCGTGACCGCGCTCCAGGACGTGCAGCCGCAGCTCCGGATCGGGTGCGTCGAGCAAATAGAGGAAAGGCACCGCGCCTCGGGTCTGGGATTGGAGACGTCGGGCGACAGCCACAGAGGCGAAGGCCGGAGCATGGGTGGCCAGCACCACCAGATGCGGACGGAAGATGGGCCACAGCGGCAACGCGGCCTGGGCGCGACCCAGGGCGACGACCTGGAAGCTGGCAGCTCGGAGGGCTTCCGTCGCCGCACTCCGTTGAGCATCCGACTCATCCACCAGGAGGATTCGCGGCGTGTCCGGATCGGCTCGAAGCACGGTCGTTTTTCCAGGGCGCCAACCGTGGCGCCGGTCGAAAGTCCAGCGTTTCCCTGCTCGGACGACCCGAGCGCATCAGCTCTCAGGCAATGGGTGTGCCACGCAGGCGGCGCTCGAGCATGGTCGCGTTGACCCGGAGCGTTGAAACCACCTCTCCATCCACTTCCACCACTGGCACCTTGTACCGAAGGCGCGCCCAAGCCTCCTGGCTGGAGCGGATGTCGACCTCCTCCAGGTTGAACGACACCCGGGTGGCGAGGTCGGCCAGCACTGCGCGTGCCTCGTCGCACAGCGGGCAGCGGGCTTTCGTGTAGATCCGGACTGTCACTGGGCGCGACAATACTGCCCGTCAAGACAATGCGCGGCCTCCTCGGCGATCTCGGCACCATGCCCTTGCGGGACCTGGTCGCCTATCTGGGCAATCGCCGGGCGACGGGCACCCTGGTGATCGAGCGCGGCGAGATCAAGCACCAGGTCCTGATCACCGACGGCCGGGTGGTCCAGGCCACCTCCAACGAGCCACGGGAGTACCTGGCCCAGTTCCTCCTCAACATGGGGATGATCACCGAGGATCAGTACAGCTCGGCCTACCACCTCCAGGAATCGACCCGGGTGGCCCTGGGCAAGATCTTGGTGCAGCAAGGGTTGGTCCCCGAGGATGCGGTCCGAAACGCCCTCTCGCTGAAGTTTCGCGAGGCGCTGCTGGGGTGCTTCGACTGGAGCGACGGACGGTTCACCTTCACCCCCGGGAACGTGCCCGCCTCCCTGGAGGGGCTGGACGTGAGCGTCAGCCTGCTGGACATCCACCGCGAAGCCGACCTTCGCCAGAGCGCCTGGCGTGCCATCCGCGAAGTGTTCCCCTCTGGGCACGTGCGGCTGCGCGTCGACCGAACCCAGCTTGCGGCTCCGCCCGAGCCGGGGGGCCTGGATGATCGGCTGTGCCGGCTCATCGAGGAGGGGTTGAAGGTGGAGGACATCGGCTTGGCCCTCCACTCCACCGACTTCTTCCTCTACCAGCGACTCTTCGCTCTGCACCGGCTCGGGGCGGTGACGGTGGTCCACGGTGAATCGCCCACGGTGCCCACCGAAGTGCCTCCGGTGCTCGGCACCGAGCAGGGAGCGGAGGAGATCCTCCGCCACGCCCAGGCCTTCTACGCCTCGGGCAATCTGGCCGACGCCGCCGCCCTGGCCAGGCGAGGCTACGAAGTCTCTCCCTCGGCGCAGACGGCGAATTTCCTCCGCCAGGCCGAGGCTGCCCTGGCTGACCAGCTCAAGGAGGAGTTGCTGCGCGACGCCCGGGTGGCGGTCCTGCGCGTGGCTCCGGCGGCGCTCCGGGGGATGCCGCTCTCGGCTCCGGAGCGTTACTTGCTGTCGCGCATCGACGGACAACGGACCGTCGAAGCCATCGTCCAGGTCTCTCCCATCCACGAGCTGGATGCCCTGCGCTGCTTCAAGGGCTTCCTGGACCAGGGGCTCATCGAGCTGCGCCGGCCCTAGTCGCTGCAGCCAGGTCTCTGCCCTCGGCGCCCAGGGCCAGCCTCATCGCCTCTCGGGCCAGCCAGGGAGCGCGGATTCGCCAGCGGGCCTCGTTCACAACCACCGCCGCCACCGCCACGCGGGGCGAGTCCTTGGGAGCGAATCCCACGAACCAGGAGTAGTCGCGGAAGGGCTGCCGGTCGGCCAGCGAGCCGGTCTTGCCCACGGCCCCGCGCAGCTCGGGGAGTCTGAAGAAACGGCGCGCCGTACCGTGGGTCACCGTCTCCTCCATCATCCGGGTGAGTGCCAGAGCACGCTCTTCGGGGAGGACGCGCTCCGGGTCGGCCGCCTGGGCCAAATCACGCTCGAAGAGGATGGGGGACCGCCACATGCCTCCGTTGGCCGCCACCGCCGCGATCAAGGCCCCGTGCAGGGGGGACAGGTAGACATCCCCGAATCCCGCCCCGGTCTGGGCCAGTCCCAGCGCATCGTCCGGGACCGCGGCCAGCGAGGGGTCGGCCGGCACCGCGAAGGGAATGGAGCGGTTGAAGCGGAACAGCTCGGCCGCGGCCCGCAGCTTCTCCGCGGTGAGATGGCGGTGGGTGAGCTTGGCGAAGACGCCGTTGGCGCTCTTGCCCAGCGCCTCGGCCAGGCTCAGACAGAGCCGATCGCGACTGCTGTCCTCGAGCAAGCCCTCGCTGATGCGCCGCTTGCCGCCGTGGTAGCAAGCCTCGTCGTCCGGCGTCACTCCCTGGTCGAGAAGCGCGCTGGCGGTGACGAGCTTGAAGATGCTGGCCGCCGGAAAGACGGCCTTCACGGCCAGGCCATGCAGACCCGGAGCGGCTTCGGAGTGCTCGGCCATGGCCAGCACTCTCCCGGTGGAGGGCTCGAGCACCACCACCGCCGCCCAGGGAGTCCGGTAATCGGCCAGGGTCCGGGTGAGGCCGTCCTGCACCTCGGGAACGAGGGTCAGCACCGCCTCGTCCTGGCCCTCCCGGACCACATAGTGGCCGGCGCCGTCGCGACGAGCACGGGCGAGGAGGTCCTCTGCCGGCCCCAGGGCCTTTACCGTGGCCAACGGGGGAGCATGCAGCCGGCTTGGGACCGGTGGGAGGTCGGCGGGCACCGTGTCTTCCACCGGTTGGTCGGGAGGCGAAACAGGTTCATCGGCCCCCCGCACCGACTCGGGCAAGGTGGCCGGATCGAGCGCATCGTCGAAGGGGCCGAAACCGGCGGTGAGCGCGGCGAGTCCGGCGACGAGCAGGGCAGCGCGAGGTCGCGCGGGCAGGCGTGTCACGTGTGGCCGTCATCGTAGCCGGGCCCTCGCCGAGGAGGAAGACTTCAGCCGGTCGTCTCTGGTAGGGCCTCTGCCCACGTTGAGTCCCTTCGCCGAGACCTGGACCGTTGCCCGCACCGAGCTGACCAGGACACTCCGCAGCCCCCGGGCGGTGGTGCTCCTGCTCGTCTACGCCACCTTCACCGCCCTGACCGCGCTGGTGGTTGGGGCTCTTACCCGCGGTCTCGATGCCCAGCTCGACCCGGCGGTGGCGGTGGAGGCCCGCTCAGGGCTACTGGGGATGTTGGTGGGGGGCGACAGCGAGGCCCTGCGGAGTCTGGCCGAGCTGCCGTTGATCGTCCCGCTGGTCTTCCGGGTGAGCCTGTTCTTTCTGCCGCTCTACGTGACGCTGATCGGGTTCGATCAGCTGAGCGCCGAGGTCGGCAGCAAGAGCGTGCGCTATCTGGTCTTTCGCGCACGCCGGGCCAGCATCCTCTTCGGGAAGTTCCTGGCCCAGGCGGTGGTGCTGCTGGGGCTTCTCCTGGTGGTGCAGCTCGGGGTGTTCATTGCCGGGGGAGTCGGCCGACCCATTGCCGATCCGACGGCCTACGGGCTGGGCCTGGTCCGCTTCTGGGGCGCCGGCGCAGCCCTGGCCCTGGCCTACCTGGCCCTCAGCACGCTCGCCTCCGCGCTCACCACCACCCCGGCCGGCAGCCTTTTTTGCAACATCGGGCTGCTGCTCGGCTTCTGGGCGCTCGATGTGGTGGGAAGCCGCGCCGCCTTCCTGCGCCGATTGGGTGGGACGGCTTCGTGGAGCGAGTCACTCCGCTGGATCTCGCCTTCCGCCTATGCCTCGGGGCTTCTGGGGCCGGCCTCGGCCACGCTTGGCTCCATCACCGCTTATGCGGTCTTCGGGGGGCTCTTTCTGGTCTTGGCCTGGGCCACTTTCCGGGTCCGGGACCTCTGAGGGCGAGCTTGGAGCCGGTCCTCTCCTTCGAGCAGGTGACCAAGCGCTTCGGGCCGACCGTGGCACTAGAGTCGGTCACCTTCCGAGTGCTGAAGGGAAGTTGCCACGGGCTGGTGGGACCAAACGGCGCCGGGAAGACGACGACCTTCGGCCTGGCCGCGGGCTACCTCCGCCCCGGGGCGGGAAAAATCGAGGTGCTCGGTGTCGGGCCGCAGGAGCGCGGCCGGCTTCGGCCCCAGCTGGGAGTGCTGCCCCAGGATGCCTCCTTGCCGCCGTACCTCGACGTCGGGCCGCTCCTCACCTACTGGGCGCGTCTGTCGGGCGAGAAGCGGCCGGAGATCGCCGCCCGGGTGGCCCTGGATCGGGTGGGGCTGGCCGACGCCTGGGACGCCTCGCCCCGGGCGCTCTCGCATGGGGTGGGGAAACGGGTGGCCCTGGCCCAGGCTCTCCTCGGAGAGCCGGCCCTGCTCCTCCTCGACGAGCCCACCTCCGGGCTCGATCCCCGGGTGGCCGCCGAAGTCCGTTTGCTCCTGGCCGGCCTTCGGGGCGAACGGACGGTGGTCATCAGCAGCCACAACCTCGCCGAGCTGGAACGGCTGTGCGACGCGGTGACCGTGCTGGATCACGGCCGGGTCGTGCAGGACGGCCCGATGGATCAGATCACCCAGCGCGGTGCCGAGTTCCGCATCCAGATCGTGCGGGGGGAAATCCCGCTCCCCGAGCTCCGGGCGCAAGCCGGGGTGGAGGAGGTGCAGCTGGCGCCCTCCGGCCTGCTGATGGTGCGCCTCTCGGCGGGCGCACCCGCGTCGGAGGATGTCATCGCTCGCACGCTGGAGATTCTCCTGGCGCACGGGGTGCGGTTCACCTCACTCGTCCAGGGTCGCTCGCTGGAGCAGCGCGTGCTTGACGTGACCGCACCGGCCGGCGAGCGGGCTCCCGGCAGCTGATCAGGAGCCGCCGGGCGTGCAACTCAATCGGGGTAGAAGAGCGGCTCGCGTTCGGCCACGAAGCGCTTGAGCACCTCGGCGGTGGCCGGTGCCAGGTTGACGAAGCGCACCCCAACGCCCGGGAAGACGTCGGGCGTGCGATCATTCACCTCGCGGATCCAGCGGACCTCGCCGTGGACGGTGAGCCTGGATTTCCCCGGGAGGGTGAAGGTCAAATCAACCGGCGTTCCCACCGGCAGCACGTTGATGGTGGCGACGAAGAGGCCCCCCTCGCTCACATTGGTGCCAAAACCGGTGAAGAGGTTGCTGTCGGATGCCAGATCGACCGCCGTCCGCAGCGGCACACGGCCACATTCGCGTTGCCCCAGTGGTTCCGCGCGCGCAGCGGTCATCCGCCCCAGGGTCTGACCGCCGTACTGTCGGGTCGGTTCGGAGGGACGGCCAACGCCAGTCTCGGGTTGCCTCCGGGCCGCTTCAGGCACTCCGGCTTGGCCGCCCTCGGCCGGTGTTGCCGCACGACGCCCGGCCTGGGCGCGCGCTTCTGCGGCCCGGCGCTCCGCCTCCAGCCTCTCAGCCTCTGCTGCGATTCGAGCCTTCTCCAGCTCCTCCTTATCCTTGCCCAGTGCCGATCGGTGCTCGGCCAGCGCAGAGGCCGTGGCCCGGAGCAGGACCCGGCTCGCCTCGACCGCCCTCGCCCGAGCGCTGAGTGCCTCCGCCCGTGCCGCTTGCGCCTGTGCCAGCGGGCCGGAGAGGTCCGGCGGCTGGAGTCGGTGGGTCTGAATGCGCGCCAGGAGCCACTCGGCTGCGGGGAGCCCCGCGGCACGAAGCTGCTCGGCACGCGCCGCCAGGCCGTTGGCCTGGGCGGTCAGCTCGGCAATTTCACGCCCCATGGCGGCCGCCTCGGCAGAGAGGAGCCGCTCAGAATCCAGCGCGGCCTGCTCCTGCTCCAGCAGATCGCCGCCCACGCTCGCCGGAGCCGGGTCGACGGAGGGGACGGCGGCAGGTCGAAGTCGCATCGGGGGTCCAGCTCCGTGAGGAAGCGTTCGGCGGTACCCTGCTTCAAGGGGGATGCCACCCTTCCGATTCACGTGGTGCCGCGGAGTTGGCTTCCTCACCCCCCCGGGTCGGCTCGACCCATTGGGTGCCCCGGGTGGTCAGTTCGACCCTGACCTTCCAGCCAGCTACGTCGCGCTCGGCCGACTGGAGGCGATGGCCGAACTGCCTGGACCAGGCCTCGGCGTCCGGACCCAGCGCCGGATCCGAGCCGGTCAGCTCCACCACATCGCCGGCGTCGAGGTACCGGGCGCACTCCGCCAGGCGAACGATGGGCAACGGACAGGGGAGCGCGCCAACCCGAAGCTGAACCACTTGAGCCATCTCGAGGACACGCAGCCTACGTCATTGCAGGGCCCGGTCTCCCTCCAGCCGAACCCCGAGGTAGGCCAGTAGCCGGCGTTGATGGAGAGTCAATCCAGTGAGCCGCAGCCCGTGGGGCAGAGCGCCCGTTTCCCGTAGCTCGCCCAGCACCGCCGGAAGCAGAGCGTCCACCTCCCCCGAGGCCTGGGAGAAGCGCAGCTCGACCGCTTGCGGGGGCGCGGCCCGGCGCACGGCCGCGACGATGGCCGGGGCCGCGGCACGCGAGGCACGTCCCCGGAGCGTGATAACTTTTGTCTGACCTTCCAGACGTTCCTCCAGTTTCCACGCCATCCGACCCACACCTCCACCCAAGAAGTTGCGGCCGCCGCCGCCATTTTGCTAACACCGCCGAGTCGCTCGGGATTTCACTCCCTGAACGCGACGCCCCCCAGGAGCCCCCACCGCACCATGAAAGTCAGCGCCATCGTCACCCTTCTCGTGGGCTTGGTTGTCGGGTTTGCCATCGGCCACGCCACCGGGACCGGCACCCCTTCCCCCATCGCGACCCGACCCACCACCGCCCCGGCACGGGCACCCCGCCCGGCCGACACCACGGTGTACCGCATCCCGGTGGACGACTCGCCGATCCGTGGCTCGGCCGATGCGCTGGTGACCTTGGTCGAGTTCAGCGACTACCAGTGCCCCTACTGCCGGCAGGCACACGCCACCGTGCAACAGGCGGAGCGGAAGTACGCCGGCAAGATCCGCGTGGTGATGAAGCAGTTCCCGCTCTCCTTCCACCCCCAGGCCCGGCCGGCTGCTCTGGCGGCAATGGCTGCTGGGCTGCAGGGCAAGTACTGGCAGATGCACGACAAGCTGTTCGCCAGTCCGCAGCTCGATCCCAACACCCTGGAGGGGTACGCCCGCGAGCTGGGCCTCGATGTCGAGCGTTGGAAGCGCGACCAGGCCGATCCCAAGCTGGCCGCGGTCATTGCCCGGGACACCGAGCTGGGAGGCAACATCGGGGTGGGTGGCACCCCGGCGTTCTTCGTCAATGGCCGGAGACTCCCCGGCGGAGCTGCTCCGCTGGACACCTTCAGCAGCCTCATCGACGAGGAGCTGGCCAAGGCCGAAGGAATGGTGCGCCAGGGCGTCCCGGCCAGCCAGGTGTACGCCAAGCTGCAAGAGCGGGCAGTCATCTCCTCCGCCCCACCGCCGGTGATCAAGAAGGTCGATGCCCCGGTGGATGCCGCGTCCTTCGGCCCGCCGATGGCCAAGGTGACCATCGTGGAGTGGAGTGACTTCCAGTGCCC
>JBKOYI010000179.1:0-11637 GCA_046725335.1 Myxococcota bacterium
CTCGGGAACTGTGCTGATCTGGCTGGCCTCGCTAGCCTGGCGTTCCGGATGGTATCCCCGGCGACGGACGGGCGACCCCACATGAGCAGCTTTCCCCATGCCGAGGTGTTCTGGTCCCGCCTGCCTCGGGCGACTGCGCTGAGGGCCCATCCAGGCCTGGAGCAGTCGCTCGGTGAGCAGCTGGATCGCGCACTGAAGCGCTGGCCGACGGTTCAGGTGGACCGGATTGGTTTCGTCGAGCACTGGGCAGCCCAGCTGGCCAGCCCCACCCAGGGCCTTTCGGACTTCGAGCATCTCCACGTCGAGGATCTGTACCTGGCCTTCGCCTGCGGGCGGGGGGACATCGAAGGGCTCAGGCTGTTTAGTGAGCGCTTCCTTCCCGCGGCCGAGGGGGCCATCCGCGGAGTCGACAGCTCGCCGAGCTTTGTCGACGAGGTCCTGCAGCAACTGCAGACCCGGGTGCTGGTCGCGGAGGGGGAACGTCCGCCGCGCATCCTCGACTACGCTGGCCGAGGCTCCCTGGAGAACTGGCTCCGCGCCGCGGCACTCCGACTGGCCCTCAACGCCCGACGCGACGCCCGGGCCAACCCCGAGCAGCTCCAGGAGAACTCCCAGTGGGATGCAGCAGCCCCCACCGGAGACTTGCAGTTCGACCTGATGCGAAGCCGCTACGGGGCAGAGTTCGGCGCTGCTCTGCGCCAATCCTTCCAGGACCTGGAGGTCCAGGAGCGGAACATCCTGCGGCTCCATTTTCTGGAGGGGCTGAGCCTCAACCAGATCGCCGCCATGTACCAGGTCAACAAATCCACCATCTCCCGGCGGATGACCCGGGCCCGGGAGACCCTGGTCTGGCGGACGCGGGAGCGGCTGGAAAAGCAGCTGTCGCTCCAGCCCGCCGAACTGGAAAGCCTGCTGCACCTCCTCGGACCGCGTCTGGACCTGAGCCTGACCTCGGTGCTCGCCTCCGAGCCCTGATCGGCCGCAACGCTGCGCTCACCGCGTGTCCCCAGAGACGTGATGGAGGTCCGGCATCGGCTTGCGTTGGTGGCAATTGCGCTGCTGGCCACGGGCTGTAGCTGTGGGGGCTCGGGCGGAAGCAACAACCCCAACACCATCACCATCCAGTCCCTCGTCTACAGCCCGGCCAACCTCACTGTGAGACCCGGGGCCACCGTCACCGTGGTGAACCGGGACAGCGACGCCCACTCGGTCACCAGCACCATTTCAGACACTTCCTTCACGCCGGGGGCGGTGAACGGGGTCTCCTTCGACACCGGTGCATTCCACGGGACGACGACCTTCACCATCTCCGCCACGGCGTCGCCCGGCACCGTGGTGCCCTATTTCTGCGTGCCGCACGGGGCGATGATGGGCCACGGGGCCATCACCATCGCCTCACCGTAGGGCTGGCCTCATCGCTCGGAACGGGGGGAATGGGCTCGCTGGACCCCAGCGCCTGCACCGGCGCGGCGCGGAACTCCATCGGCACCCGAGCGTCTTCTGTCGGACGTCAATGCTCGGCGTCGGGCTCGGTATGCACCATCACGTCCACGTCGAGGACGGCGCGGCGGATGGAATCCTCGGCGGCGTGCGCAATCTCGTGGGCTCGCTCCACCGACAGTCCCCTCGACACTTGAAGGACGACGTCGGCGAAGGTCTTGGGACCCGACCGGCGCACTCGCACCTGGGAGACGTTCATCACCTCGCGAATGGCAGCGGCACGGGCAATGCGCTCCAGCAGTCCGGTGGGCGCGGTGTCGAGTAAGTCCTCCACCGCCTTGCGGCCCAGGCGCACGCTTACCAGAGCGGCCACTGCGGCGACCCCCAGCGCAGCGATGGCATCGGTCTTGGCGAGCCAGGGGAGACCGAGCCGATCCGACAGCCGCACCCCCAACAGTCCGAAGATCACCACCACCGAGGACCAAATGTCGGTCGAAAAATGCAGCGCATCGGCCTCCAGCGCCTGGCTCCGGTGCCGGCGGGCCACCCGGGCCAGCGAGCGCGACCGGGACAGGTCAATCCCGATGGAGATGAGCATCACCGCGAAGGACCAGAAGGTCGCCTCGACGTGGGGACCGCCCCGCGCCAGCCGGTTCACGGCCTCGTAGGCGATCCACACGCAGGTCGCCAGCAGCAAACCGGTCTCGAAGAGGGCGGAGAAGTTCTCGATCTTCCCGTGCCCGTAGAGGTGGTCGTGATCGGGCGGCTTGGAGGAAGCCCGGACCGCCCACAGCGTCACCAGTGCGGCGGAGAGGTCCAACCCCGAGTGGGCGGCCTCGGAGAGGATGCCGATCGAGCGGGTGGCCAGCCCAACCCCGACCTTCATCCCGGTGAGAACGACCGCGGCACCCACCGAAGTGAGCGCCACCAGTCGTTTCTCCTTCTCCGCCAGAACGGTCTCGGGGCCGCTCATGCGGCGGGCTGTAACACACCCTGGCGCACCGCACTTCGTCGTCGGGGGACCCGCGATCTCTGACCCGCCCGCGCTTCGACGAGATTGCGACCACTCCGCCTGGCGATCAGCTCGGCTTGGCCACGGCCTGCTTGAGGGTGCCGACGATGGCCATCAGCACGCCGCCACCCACGCCGCCGCCTGCGACGCTGCCCAGAATGGAGCCGATGTCGAGTCCACCCGCCGCTCCAGCGGGAGTCGCTGGTCCGCCAGTCATCATGCCCAGCAACTGTCCGCCCAGCCTGCCTCCGATGATGCCGGCGATGGAATTCCCGACCGGGCCGAGATCGAGCGTCTTGGAAGCCGCCCCGATGATGTTCCCTCCTACGGCACCACTCACCAACTGAATGATCAAGGCGACGATGTTCATCACGTACCCCCGACGGTTGGGTGTGGTTCGAAAACATCGAGGTCGCCCAGCCCCGGTCAAGGCAATCCAGGTGGTACGCGCAGTGGGCTTGCGGGAGACTTGGCCGCGGACCCTAGCGGCGCAACCACCGCCGTTCAAGCGAGCTTTATCCGGCCGCGTACTTGATCACTCGGACCTTTTCCACGGTGACCAGCCCTTCCTTGACCATCTCGTCGACGATGGGGAGCACTCGCTCGATGTGATCGGGCGTGTCGACCATCTCCACGACGATGGGCAAGTCCTCCGAGAGACGCAGGATGTGCGTGCTGTGCACGACGCTGTGGGCCCCGAACCCGGCGATGCCGCGGAAGACGGTGGCTCCGGCCAGGCCCTCTCGTCTGAAGCGTTCGAGAAGCGCCAGGTGAAGGAGTTGACCGTGCCAGCGATCGTCCTCTCCCAGGAAGATCCGGACCATCATCTGCTCGCCGTCGAGGACCCGCATCGCCAAACCCTCCGAAGGTCAGGAGCCAATCGTGACCTGGGCCAGGGCCAGCCCGAGGACTCCGGCCAGCAAGCATCCCAGACCCGTTACCGCCATGTTGAGGGCCCCGGTCATCCACAGCCGCTGCTGAAACAGGGCCAGGGTCTCGTAATTGAATGAGGAGTAGGTGGTGAAACCGCCCATCACTCCAACGGTGAGGAAGAGTCGAAGGTTCGGGCTGACGACCGTCGTCCTCAGGCCGACGCTCATGATCAGGGCAACGAGGAACGAACCGACCGTGTTGACGATCAGCGTTCCGTAGGGGAAGGCCTGACCAAAGACTCGGGGAGCCCAACCGCCCACCCAGTAGCGGGCCATCGACCCCATCGCTCCGCCGGCGGCCACCATTAGAAAGCGGGCGAGCTGCATGGTCCTCTCGTTCTCGCGTTCGGAATCGGTTGCAGGAGATCGGTTCAGCCGATGATTCGAGGAGTGCCTGATGATACAGACGAATGAATTGGTCGGCACGCTGCTGAGCGCAGTATGGCTGCTGATCGGACCAACGCGACCGCCAACAGCCGCACCGGAGGGCGATCATCCCATGGATGAGGTCGAGCAGGAGTTTGGTAAAGCCAACCCCAATGCGCCGGCAGCACTCTCCCGATTCGCGTTTCTCATCGGCAGGTGGCGGTGCGAAGCAAGAGTGAGGTTGGCCAATGGAGAATGGCAAACACTGCAGGCAACGTGGCTCGGTCGCTTCATCCTCGACGGCTATGCAATCGCGGACGAATACAGGATGACCGGCTCCTCTGGGGAGCTGATCGTGCTCGGCATGAATTTCCGGACTTATGACCCCACCAAACAGACTTGGAACATCAAATGGCTACACGCGTTGACTGGAACGTGGGTGGACCTCGGGCCGCAGGAGCTCGGTGGAGTCACGTTCGATGGACAATCCGTCATTTACGCCTTCAAAGAGCCGATGGCCGCCCACGCCTATACGCGCGCCACTTACACGAACATTTCTAAAGATCACTTCACGTGGCGAGGTGACAAATCTGACGACGGGAAGACGTGGAGCGAATTCATGGTAATTGAGGCCTATCGTAGCAAGAAGTAGCAGCCCATCCTGAGTCGCTCCGCGTCGCCGGACCCCCATGGAAGAATCCGGTCTTGCCTGCCTCCTTCCAGGCCGCGCGGCTCAGTCGGCGAAGACGCGCCGGAACATGGCGATCATCTCGCCGAACGCGAGGTCCGTGGCCTCCGGGTCGTAGCGGGGGCCTTCGTCGCGCGTGAACGCGTGCTCGGCTTCGTAGAGCGACAGGCGGAAACGGACCCCCGAGTCCCGCAGCGCGCGCTCGATGGTCTCACGGCCGGCGGCGGGAACGTGAGGGTCCTGCGCCCCGAAGACGAGAAGCAGCTCGCCGCCGATGTCTCGCGCACGGGCAAGCGAGCCCGCGTCAGGATCGCGGCCCAGCCTGCCGTCGTGAACCCCGGTCGGGTAGAAGCAGGCCGTGGCGCGGATCTCGGGCTCGAACGCGGCGCGGAAGGCGAGGTGGCCTCCGATGCAGAAGCCCATCGCGCCGAGCCGACCTGGCGCGACCTTCGGGTGCCCGGCGAGCCAGTCGAGTCCTGCGCGGCAGTCCGCGTCGAAGTCGGCGACCGGCATGCGGCTCGCGTCCTCGAGGCCTCGGGTGCGCCCGGCGTCGTCGAAGGGAAGCACCGTCCCGGGGGGCTCGATGCGCCGGTAGATCTCCGGCGCCGCGGCGACGAAGCCGTAGCCGGCGAGGCGCACGCAGGTACGGACGAGCGGCGGCGTGAGCTGGAAGATGTCCGAGTAACACCAGATGCCCGGGTACCGGCCTGCGGTCTTCGGTGCGGTGACGAGCGTTCGCATCGGGGGTCCGGGAAGCGGGGGAACGACGGACTCGGTGGTGACGATCATGGGTGGCTCCGCGGACCGGGACGGGCCGATCTTCGCTGCTCCACTCCGCCGTTCTCAATCGAGGATCGTCTGCCGCAGCCAGCCGAGAACACTCCGGCCTCAGCGTGTACGTCACAGCTCCGTGAACCTGGTGGTGGTACCCGCGTCGTCGCTAGGCCGCGTAACTAGGCCATCAGGGAGCCGGGACGAGCTCACGCCCCCGCCATGCCACGTCTCGGTTACCCCGCGGCGAGCGCGTCGAGGCCTGTCGCCGCGGGCGATTCGCTGACCGGTTGTCAGGGCACGAGCTTGCCGATGAGATGCTCGACGTAGGTGGCGAATGCGTCGCGCGCGGGGAGTTCCTCGGGCGCTTCGAGGCGGAGGTGAACCAGCCCGACGTAGGCGACGTACGCGAGGAGCGCGCTCCGCTTGGCCTCGCGCCGCGGCTGCCCAAGTTCGACGTAGCACGATTCTAGATACACGAGCCGGCGGTGGGTCACGCGCGCCAGCGTCTCCCGCACGAGCGGATGCTTCGCGCTAGCGAGCGCGATGTGGATGCGGTCCGACCGACCGCCGGCGAGGACCCGGCCGATGAGGTGCGCGAGGCGCTCGCGCGGGTCGCGCACGGCCTCCGCCTCGTCGATGACGCGCTCGGTGTGGCTCTTTTCCCAGTGGGTGAGCGCCGCCGCCAGAAGGGCCTCTCGATCGGCGAAGTGCCAGTAGAAGCTCCCCTTGGTCACCCCGAGGCGGCGGGCCAGGGGCTCGATGGCGACGCCGGCCAGGCCGTTCTCCGCCAGCGCATCGAGGGCGGCGGCCTCCCAGTCGGCGGTCGAGAGCCGAGCTTCGGGAACCGCGGTCTTCCGTGTGGGCACGCGCGATTGTTCACCATACGGCACCGTATTGACAAGGTCGATCGGTTCCACCATACTCATGCGTATGGAGGTCGTGGCCCGTGCAAACCATCCGAAACGTCCACCTCCGACGCGTCGCTGCGCCGATCGAGCGAGTCCGTCCCTGGATTGAAACCTGCTGGAGCGGCGGCGACCGCGATTGCTTCCCGCGAGACGTCATCGCCGACTGGCGCAAGAATCCGCCCGGTGCTGATCCGCTTGCGCTCATCCCCGGCAAGACTTTGGTCGGACACGGTCCCTTCCGCTTCCGCCTGCGCGCCTGGGACGGTGTGGTCTGGAGGGTCGACGTGGTCGGCAGCCGGGTGGGCTGGCACGGATTCGACCTCCAGCCCGACGGTGACGGCTGCCGTGTGACCCACACCGTCGAGCTGGAGAGCACGCTCTCGGCGCGTCTGGGCTGGATGGCCATCGAGCCCATCCACGACTGGGCCGTCGAGGCCCTTTTCGACCGGCTGGAGCACGCACTCCGCACCGGCGTCGTCCCCGAGCGCACCGAGCGGCCGATGTCGCGCCTGGCGGCCTTCGCGCTCGGCCTGGCGCGTGGAGCCCGGTTGCGTCGACCTGTCGCGCGGCCCTCAGCGCCGTTGGGCTAGTACAACATCGAAGGGGCCGGAGCGACCGGGCGAAAGCCGAGCAACTCCGACCCCTTCTTCCTGCCGGGGAGACAGGATTCGAACCTGCGACCCCTTGGTCCCGAAGCCGGCTCGCACGGCCGTGTCCCCCCGTGTCCCCCAACTCGGGCCGTGGGCCGCGCGTTGCCCGTCCCGCACCGGAGCGACTCCTGACCGTCCGGGAAGTGGCTGCCCGTCTCCGGGTCTCGACCGCTGCCGTCTACGCCATCTGTGAGCGCGGTGGCTCTCGCACGTCCGAGTGAGCAACGCCATCCGCATCCCGCTGGGGCAAGGGTCCGGTCGAGCTCGGCCCAGCCGCCTCGGCAGGTGACCGAGAAGGGCTCGGAACGCGCTATTTGAGGGTCGCTGGCCTGCCGGCGGCCAGTTAGGATCGCGAGCGCGGACCCCTGGGAGAGCTCAGCCCGCGCAGGAGCCGACAGGTGACGACGCGCACCACCTTCGATCCTCTCTGGTACAAGGACGCCGTCATCTACGAGACTCACGTGAAGGCGTTCCACGACGCCAACGGGGACGGGATCGGCGACTTCCAGGGGCTGACCGAGAAGCTCGACTACCTCGAGACCCTGGGCGTGACCTGCCTCTGGCTCCTGCCGTTCTTCCCGTCCCCGCTGCGCGACGACGGTTACGACATCGCCGACTACCGGTCCATCCACCCGAGCTACGGCACGCTCGACGATTTCCGTCACTTCCTAGAGGAGGCACACCGCCGGGACATCAGCGTTCTCGTCGAGCTGGTGGTGAACCACACCTCCGACCTGCACCCCTGGTTTCAGCGGGCCCGCCGGTCACCTCCCGGCTCACCCGAGCGCGACTACTACGTCTGGAACGACACCGACCGTCGATTCGAGGGCGCCCGCATCATCTTCACCGACACCGAGCGGTCCAACTGGACCTGGGACCCGGAGGCGAAGGCCTATTACTGGCACCGCTTCTTCAGCCACCAGCCGGACCTCAACTTCGACAACCCGCGCGTGCTCGAGGAGATCGAGGCCACGATGGGCTTCTGGCTCGACCTGGGGGTGGACGGCTTCAGGCTGGACGCGATCCCCTACCTGGTGGAGCGGGAGGGAACGAGCTGCGAGAACCTCCCCGAGACGCACGCGGTCATCCGCCGCCTGCGGGCGTTCGTGGACAAGCGGGCGCCGGGCTGCCTCCTCCTCGCCGAGGCCAACCAGTGGCCGGCGGACGTACGCCCCTACTTCGGGGAGGGCGACGAGTGCCACATGGCGTTCCACTTCCCGCTCATGCCCCGGATCTTCATGGGGCTGCGCCTGGAAAGCGCCGAGCCCATCGTCGACATCCTCCGCCGCACGCCTCCGATTCCACCCAGCTGCCAGTGGGGGCTGTTCCTACGCAACCACGACGAGCTCACCCTGGAGATGGTGAGCGAGGACGAGCGGGCCTACATGAACCTTGCCTATGCCCGCGATCCCCAGACCCGGCTCAATGTCGGCATCCGGCGGCGGCTGGCGCCGCTGGTCGGCAACGCGCGGCGGCGGATCGAGTTCCTCAACGGCCTGCTCTTCTCCCTGCCTGGCACGCCCATCGTCTACTACGGGGACGAGATCGGGATGGGGGACGACGTCCTGCGCCCCGACCGTGACGGCGTGCGCACTCCGATGCAGTGGAGCGGGGAACCAAGCGCCGGATTCTCGAGCCTCACCCCCGACCGGCTCTACTCGCCGCCGATCGGCGATCCCGTCTTCGGCGCCAGGGCGGTCAACGTCGAGGCCCAGCTCCGGGACCACTCCTCGCTGCTCCACTGGATGCGCAACATGATCCGCCTGCGCAAGCAGTTCCGGGTATTCGGCCGGGGGAGCATCGAGTTCCTGCCGGTGTCGAACCGGAAGATCCTGGCGTACATCCGTCGCTGGGAGAACGACACGATCCTGTGCGTGGCAAACCTCTCCCGCCACGCACAGCCCGTCGAGCTCGACCTCTCGCAGATGAAGGGCATGACCCCTGTGGAGATGCTCGGGTACACACCGTTCCCGCGTATCGGCGAGCTGCCGTACATGCTCACCCCGAGCGGATACGGCTTCTACTGGTTCGAGCTCCGCCAAGAACCCTGACGGTTCAGCCAACCAGCCGGTGCCGGGGCGGTGGGGCGTCGTGGCCTTCGCCGCTCACAGGTGGTGCATCGTGTCCCCGGAGGGCGAGTCCTTACCTTCGGAAAGGTCCTTGAAGTGCCGCTCGAGCGAGCGGGCCACCACGTCGCGGGCTCCCAGGCCGACCGCGAGCGAGAGCGACAGGACGATCCCCCCGAAGAGGATGGCGAAGGCGGCGGTGAGGATCGCCCCGCCGATCCCGAGCTGCTCGAGCGCGATCGCCGAGGCGAGGACCAGGAAGAGCCAACGGGCGCCCAGGCCGAGGAGCCGAGCGGAGTGCAGACCCATGTTCACCGCGCCGATGAGCACGCTCCGTTCCAGCGCTCGCGATCCGGCGATGCCCGCCGCCAGGATGACAACCCCCACCAGGGCGTGGGGGACGTAGGCGAAGAGCGAGCGGGCGAGCGCACTGGTATCGCCGGACTCGAGGACCGTCAGCCCCAGGATGAACCCCATCGCCACCACCGTCCACGCCACCACGCGCGAGGCAATGCGGGTCGGGCCCAGGTGTCCCTGACGGGCCGGGGACGCCATGCCCCACTCGCGCAGACGGCGATCGACGTCCAGCCGGGTGAAGATCCGGCGCACCACCGCCGAGGTGGCGATCGCCAGCACCGCGGTCAGCACCAGGATCACCAGCATCACCAGCATCCCGGGCAGGAGCTGCGCCAGCGTGCGCGCCATCCGTTGGAAGGACTCGAGGAAGGTGGTCCGGATCTGTTCCCACATCAGGTGTCCTCCTTAGGGATTGAACTCGTCCGGCCATCGCCACCGGGCGACCAGGTAACGCTTTTCCCGCTCGAAGGCGGCGCCGACGGCCTCCACTCGCGCCTCGAAAGCCAGGTCGTCGAGCGCGCCCGCCGCGTGCGCCAGCCCGGCGAGCCAGCCGAGGTAGAGCGGAGCAAGGGAGCGGAGCAGTTGTCCCCGCTCCACGGAGCGGACGAGGTGCGCCACTGAGAAGTCGAACACCACCCGGGCCCACAGCTCGTCGGGGATGATGCCCTCGGGGAAGGGCTTCATGGCGCACTGCTGCAGGCCGAGCAGCGTCGCCGGGGGGAGCACCAGGCCGAAGACCGGGAGGAGGTCGCGCAGTCCGCGCACGAACGACCCGAAGAGGCGGACTGGATCGGGTGGAGGAACGCCGGACTGGAAGCTGCCGGTCCCGAAAGTGGAGACGGGCTGCGAGGCCCCGGTTCGCTGCCACCGTGCGGCAGTGCGCTCCATCTCGCCGAAGACCAGCCCGAGTGCCCGCGCCAAGGTCACGTCCAGCTCCTCCGGGTCGCGGGACGGGCGCGGCCAGGCTCCCAGCCAGGCCTGGGCCACCCGGGCCTCGGTGCCCAGCACCTTCGCGAGGAGCCAGGCGTCGGAGCCCGCCTCGCGCGGCCGTCGGCGCCAGTCCTCGTCCTCGACCAGCCGGCGTGCCAGGGCGCCAGAGAGCGCGGCCTCGGTTCCGAGCGGCTGGCGGAGCGTCCGGCCGTAGAGGGTCCGGATGAGAGGCGCCACGATGCCGGAGTTGATGGCGCCCTCCGCGCGGGGGCGGGTGTACGCGGGGCACACGAAGTCGAAGCGCCCGCCGAGCACCGGGCCGATGAGAAGGTCGAGCCAGTCGATCGACTCGTCGTGCCGCTCGGCCGCGACGATGGCCACGGCTGCGGCGCTCCGGCCGGCGCCCTCGACAAGGAGCGGCCCGAGTGGGCTCTCGAGCCCCGGCACCGCGCCCTGGCTGGCGGACGGCACCACGCCGGTCGCGGGCGCGGGCAGCGTTGCCGGGCCGACCGGCCCCACCGGGACCAGCGCCGGCGCTCCGTCGCGCAGCGAGGCCACCAGGACGATCGGCTCGACCTGCGGGTAACGAGTGCGCAGCCGGTCAGCGAGGGGCACGGCGGCGGCGAGCGCGGCATCGGTGGGGCCCTGCACGGCGACGACGAGGGAGCCCATCGGCTCGCTCGCTTCTCGCTCCTCCTCGGGGGCGAGAGTCGCCCCGACCGTCTCCGCCATCCGCGCCTCCATCGTCGCGTCCGACCGCGTACCAGAGCTCGCTCAACCCATACCGGAACGCCGGTGCGCTTGCACGCTCGAGGGTCCTCGTCTTGCGACTGATGCCGAAGGCGACGCAAAGGCGGGAAACAGCAACCGTCGGTGCTCGAAACCTTGTGACCCTGCCGCGTGACCTTCGGCCAACGGGTCCTCCCAAGGAGGACGCGGGTGAGCTTTCGAGAGGTCGCGATGGAGGAAGTTTCCGAGAAGTGCTCCTGCTGTGGCTGCAGGGCGTCCCGAAGAAGCGGATCGCCCGACGGCTCCGGATGGGACCGCCCACGGTCCGGCGCTACATCGCTGCAGCCGAGGCAGCGGGGATGCAGAGAGCACTCGGCCGCAGCGGACTGAGCGACGAGGTGTTCGCCACGGTGGCCGTGCTGCTCCAGGCTCCTGGAATCGGCCCAGGGGTGAGGGATGGGCGCGCTGCGAGGAGCAGCGCGAGGAAATCCGGCGGCTGCTGCGGCGTGACGTGGCCCTCGAGGCCATCTTGCGCCGCGCCCTCGGACGGGCAGGCATCGTCTGTTCCTGGCGCCACGTCTGCCGTCGGCACGGCTGCGGCCACGTCGAAGAGAGCCAGGAACAGACGCTCCGCTGCTGTCCGAACTGCCGGATGAAGCTCTGGCCGAAGCCCGTAGTCCGGCCGATCCGTTTCCATGACCTCCGGCACACCACGGCGACGCTGCTCCGCTCGGGCGTGCCGCTGGTCGTCGTTCAGAAGGTGCTTCGGGACCGAGACCCGAAGC
>JBKOYI010000137.1:0-9431 GCA_046725335.1 Myxococcota bacterium
GCCAGGGGCGACCTGCGACAGCCGTCCCTTCACCGCGGCCAGCAAGGCACGAAGCTGCTCGGGTTGCTGGAGCTCACGGAGCCCCGGCGTGTTGGGGGAGCTGGCATTGACCACCAGGTAGTCGGCCAGGGGGCCCAGCCGGTCCGTCGCGGCGAGGTAGTCGTCGGTGGCCCGCTCGAGTGGGGTGTCCATGTTCTTGCCGAGGTTGACGCCCACCGGCCCTGGTCGGTCCCGGAGCGCCTCCAGCCGCTCGGCCATGGCCTCCATCCCGTGGTTGTTGAAGCCCATCCGGTTGATCAGCGCGCGAGCCTGCGGAAGTCGGAACAGGCGCGGGGAGGGGTTGCCCGGTTGCGGGCGGGGGGTCACCGTCCCCACCTCCACAGCCGAGAAGCCGAGAGCGAAGAAGCCCCCCACCGCCTCGGCATCCTTGTCGAAGCCGGCCGCCAGGGTGATCGGGTGCGAGAAGCGAAGCCCGGCGCTGGTCACCAAGAGGCTCGGCTCCCCCGGGGCTGGAAGGCGCGACTGCGCTGGACCGAGCCGGCGCAGGACGGCCATCCCCAGCCGGTGAGCCCGTTCCGGAGGAATGAGGAAGAGGGGGCGGCGCAGGAGGCGGTACACGGAGCCGGGGCGCACCCCTAGCACGGCTCAGCCTCCGAGAACCCAGGGGACGCTGAGGACCCGCCTGCGGCGGACTGGTCGGGCTCAGCCCCGATTCAGGAGATGAAGGAGTACTCGCGCGCCCAGGCCAAGGCCTGGTCCACCTGGGCCGCGGTCATGATCCCTTCCTTCTCCACCAGGGCGACCTCCGACTGCATGTCGGTCTCGAGCAGATAGGGACCATCGCTGTTCAAGGTCACCTTTACCCCGCGGCCCAGGAACGTCTGGACGATGTGCTTCAGCTCGTCGACGCCGGCGACGGCGTGGGTGTGCAGGTTCGAGGTGGGGCACAGCTCGAGGACCACGTCCTGCTGGCGGAGGACGCGCATCGCCGATTCGTCGTAAGCGGCGCGAATGCCGTGCCCGATCCGGTGGGGCTTGAGCCGCTCCACCACCGCCATGACGCCTTCGGCGCCGGTGCCACGGGTTTCGCCGGTATGAACGGTGGTCTTCAGTCCCGCGGTCCGCGCTCGAGCGAACAAGTCCTCGTAGGCGCCGACCTGCCCCTCGTCGAGTTCTAGGGCGCGGGTCTCGGTCCCGGCCAGGTCGATTCCCACCACGCCCCGATGGCTGTACTTGATGGCCTTCTCGAGAATGATGGAGTTGAGGCGGTGGTCGAACTCCCGGGCCAGGCAAAAGATGAGCCCGGCCTTGACTCCGTACTCCAGCACCGCTCGGTCCATTCCACGCAGGGCAGCATGGATGATGTGGTCCAGGTCCAGAGTCGAATCGAGATTCCGCTTCATGGGGTTGAAGCGGAGCTCGATCTGCGTCACCCGGCTCCCGCGGTACTCCTTGCCGATGACTTCGTAGACGCTGCGCTCGATGGCGGTGGGGGAGCTCTGAATCTTCTCCGTCCAGGTGTGCATGATGCTGAGGTAGTCATCCAGATTGGCCACCTTGTCGGGTCGCGCGGTGATCAGCTCCACGAACTCGAAGTAGTTCTTGGTGGGGAGCTTGAACCCCTGGTTGTGGGCGATGGACCAGAGAACGTGGGGAGCCACCGCTCCCCCGACGTGGATGTGCAGGTCGATGAGGTCGCGTGCCATGCAGGATGACAAGGGTAGACAGGTCGGTACGGCGGCGTCGAGCGAGCCTTCTCCGACCGCCTCGGTCTTGTATTGTGCCGGGCCATGACGGCGACACTCATTGACGGCAAGGCCATCGCCCAGAAGGTGCGGCAGGAGGTGGCCGAGGGGGCACGGGAGTTGAAAGCTCGCACCGGGCGCGTTCCGGGCCTGGCCGTCATCCGGGTGGGGGAGGATCCGGCCAGCAAGATCTACGTCACCGGCAAGCAAAAGGCGGCCGCCGAGGTCGGCTTCGATGCGGCCGAGCACCACTTCCCGGAAACGGCCAGCCATGCCGAGGTCCAGGCCCGCCTGGAGGCGCTCAACGCCGACCCGGTGGTTCACGGCATTCTGGTGCAGCTCCCGGTGCCCAAGCAGATCGATTCCAACGTGCTGCTCCGGTTGCTGAGACCGGACAAGGACGCAGACGGCCTCCACCCGGTGAATGCCGGCCTGCTCGCCCAGGGCCGGGAGGCCATCTTCGCCAGCACTCCCTGGGGAGTGATGCGGATGCTCAAGGAAATCGACTGCCGGCCCGCCGGCAAGCGCGCGGTGGTGGTCGGGCGGAGCATCCTCGTCGGCAGGCCGATGGCACTTCTCCTCTTGAATGCCGACGCCACGGTCACGGTGTGCCACCGGAAAAGCAACCTGCCCGAGGAGGTGGCGCGGGCCGACATCCTGGTGGCGGCGGTGGGCGTCCCCGAGCTCCTCAAGGGGGCGTGGATCAAACCGGGCGCGGTGGTCATCGACGTCGGAATCAACCGCCTTCCGAACGGCAAGCTCGTCGGCGACGTGGAGTTCGCCGCGGCGGCCGAGCGTGCCTCCTTCATCACCCCGGTGCCTGGAGGGGTCGGGCCGATGACCATCGCCATGCTCCTCTCCAACACGCTGAAGAACGCCCGGGCCCTGCTGGGAGCGTGACCTTCAGGGGAACTCGTCATGCGCCGGAGGGGGACGATTCGCCGGGCTCCTTGGACGGCAGGAACCGTTGCGGCACGGCAGGAACAGTCGCCCCACTCGGCGGATTCCCGCCCAATCCCTCCTGACTGGCCACGGCTCTCGCTGAACTTCGTGAGGACTGGCTGTTACTTTCGACGCCCGTGTTCGCACTCATTCTGCCCTACGTTGAACTTCCCTCGATCCCACTCCCCGGCGGGTTGGCCGTGCACCCCTTCGGGATCTTCGCCGCCCTCGGCGTCTACCTGGGCGCCCGACTCATTGTTTGGGCCGGGCGGGCATACGGACCGGGAGAGACGCGCCCGTTGGTGGAGGTCTTTCCCTGGGCACTGGGCGGAGGCCTGCTGGGGGCACACCTGGTGCATGTGCTGGGCTACCATCCGGAGCTGTTGCGGACCGAGGGGCCGCTGGTCCTGTTCAAGATCTGGGACGGCGTCTCGTCGATGGGGGGCGTGCTGGGAGCGCTGGCCGGCATCGGCCTGTACTTCGGGAAGCATCGGCTGCGGACCCGTCCGTACCTGAACGCGCTGGCCCTGGGGGTCGCACCGGGCTGGGCGGTCGCCCGCATCGGCTGTGCGGTGGTTCACGACCATCCCGGAGTGCGTTCGCAGGCTTGGTTTGCGGTGGACTTCCCGGGCGGGCCTCGACTGGACATGGGCTTGCTCGACTTCGTCCTCTTGGCGGTCCTCACGGCGGTGCTCTACCTGCTCGCCCGCCGAAACCGGACGCCCGGCTTCCTCATGGGGGTGTTGGCGGTGGGCTACTGCGTTCCCCGCTTCTTCCTCGATTTCTTCCGAGCGGATGACCTGTCTTTCGTCGACGCCCGGATCGCCGGGCTCACGCCGGCCCAGTGGATCACCCCCGTGCTGGCAGCGATCGGGCTCTATCTCCTGGTCTCGAAGCCTGTGGGGGCACCGGCGCAGGCCGTCTCCCCACCCGGCGATCTGGCGGGGACCGGAGCGAAGGAGCGCTGATCTGGTGCCTGCCCTCTGGCGATGGCCCGCTCTGCTCTTGCTGGTCGCCTGCACGGGCGGGGCTCCGACCGTCAAACGGCTCAACCCCGAATCGCTGTACAGCTCTCCCCGGCACGTCAACGTCATCGAGACCCGGGGAGGGCGGACCGTCTTCGTCGGGGGTCAAGGCCCCTGGGACGCGAGCGGCTCGCTGGTCGGGGCAGGAGATTTCAAAGCCCAGATCGACGCGGCATTCGAAAACTTGAAGACCGCACTCGGCGCGGCGGGCGCGCGGCTTCAGGACGTGGTTCAGCTACGCACCTACCTCGTGGACGCGCCAGGGATGGACCTCGAGACCTACCGCCAGGAGCGCAACCGGTACTTCGGGTCGTTCCCTGAGCGGCCGGTGGCGACGACGGTGCGGGTGAGCGGAACCACCGTCCCCGGCGCGCTGGTTCTTCTCGAGGCGGTCGCCGTGGTCGCCGACTGAGTTGGTTGGATTCCGCGCGCTCGCCGCGCCGGTTCTCTCAGGGATCTGGGCGACGACCCCGCAGCGCGCTGACGATGAGCCGCGTGGCTGGACTCTTGTTCAAGGTGTAGAAGTGGATGCCCGGCACCCCCCGCTGGAGCAGCTCCATGCACTGCACCGTGGCGTGGGCCACCCCCAGCTGCACCACCGCCTCCGGATCGTCGCGGTAGCGCTCGAGCTGGAGCACCAGCCGCATCGGCACGGTCGCTCCGCAGAGGCGGACGAAGCGCTCCAGCTGCTCGATGTTGGTGATGGGCATGATGCCCGGGACGATGGGCACGTTGATCCCGATGCGTCGGGCCCGTTCCACGAAGTCGAAATAGAAGGCGTTGTCGAAGAACAGCTGAGTGATGACGAAGTCCAGCCCCGCGTCGACCTTGGCCTTGAGATGGCGAAGGTCATCCTCACGGGAGGGTGTCTCCACGTGACCCTCCGGGTACCCGGCGCCGCCGATGCAGAGATGGTGGTCACGCTCTCGGATGAAGCGCACCAGCTCGGCCGCATAGCGAAAGCCGCCTTTGGCGGGGACGAACTCTCGGGAGCCGGCCGGAGGATCGCCGCGGAGGGCCAGGACGTTCTCCACCCCCAGGCCCAGGATCTGGTCGACCAGCGGCAGGAGCTCCTCCTTGGAATGCCCCACACAGGTGAGGTGAGCCATCGTCTCCAGCCCGGTGGTGCGGATTTGCCGGACCAGTTCGATACTCCGGTCGCGGGTGCTCCCGCCCGCCCCATACGTCACCGAGACGAAGCCCGGCTCCAGCGGGCGCAGATCCTCCACCGTCCGAAGGAGGGCCCGGCATCCTTCCTCGGTCTTGGGCGGGAAGAACTCGAAGGAGAAGCAGGGGTCGGACGGGTTGAGGCGGTTGCGGATCTTCATCGAGGCGCCTGGAGCACTTTATGGCCGAAACCACTCGGGTTGCTCGTTCCTCGCTTGCCCTGGCGGCCGATCTCTGCGTCGCGCCTCCGGTCCCTTGACGCGAGCCAAGCTCCCCGCCGGCGCTCCTTGATCTCTGCCGCCATTACGGCGCGATCACTCGACCAACCCGAGTGGTCTCGGCCATGGGCCACCTCCGGAGTGGCTGCACTCTTTTGAAAGCCTTGATTGCCGTTGCCGGGGTGGGGTAGGCCGTCCTGCGCGATGGCCCGCCAGACTCCGTTGAATGCGACCCACCGGGCCCTCGGCGCCCGGATGGTGGATTTCGCCGGCTTCGACATGCCGGTTCAGTACCGCGGGGTGGTGGCCGAGCACGAAGCCGTGCGGAGCGCAGCCGGCCTGTTCGACGTCTCCCACATGGGAGAGATCGAGTTCCGCGGAGAAGGCGCGCTGGAGAGCGCCAACGCCCTCATCACCAACGACCTGGGTCGCTGCGCCGACGGACAGGCGGTGTACGCCGGGCTGCTCAATCGCCAGGGGGGCTTCGTCGATGACCTGGTGGCCTACCGCTTCTCGCCCCAGCACATCTTCATCTGCGTCAATGCCAGCAACCGGGAGAAGGACTTCGCCTGGATGTTGGAGAACACCCCTCGGGTCCGGCCCCTCAACCGGAGCGACGATTTCGCCCAGCTGGCCATCCAAGGCCCAAAGGCGGCGGGCATCGTTCAGCGGCTGGCCGCGGTTCCGCTGGACACCATCGGAACGTACCGCTTCGGCGAGGGCGAGGTGGCCGGCGTCCGCTGCATCATCTCCCGCACCGGTTACACCGGCGAGGACGGCTTCGAGCTCTACTGTTCTCCTGACCGGGCGGCGGACCTCTGGTCGGCGCTTCTCGAAGAGGGCCGTGGCGACGGGCTGGTGCCGGCCGGGCTGGGGGCCCGCGACACGCTGCGGACCGAGATGAAGTACGCGCTCTACGGCAACGACATCGACGATGCCCACACCCCCTTGGAAGCCGGCCTGGGTTGGATCGTCAAGTGGGACAAAGGTGACTTCGTGGGACGGTCCGCCTTGGCCGAACAAAAAGCCCAAGGCGTTACCCGCAAGCTGGTGGGGTTCGAGATGCGTGAACCCGGCATCCCTCGGCACGGCTACCGGGTGCTCAAAGAGGGGCAGCCCTCGGGGGAAGTGACCTCGGGGACCATGGGTCCCACGGTCAAGAAGGCCATCGGGATCGGCTACGTTCCCACCGCCCTCGCCACCGAAGGGACCCCTCTGGAGATCGACATCCGGGGCCGCCCGGCCCGAGCCGAAGTGGTGAAGACTCCTTTCAAGCGCTAGCCAGGACGGACAACGAGCATGGCCGACAATCCGAAACACCTTCGCTACACCAAGGACCACGAGTGGGCGCGCCGGGAGGGCAGCAAGGTGGTGGTGGGCATCACCGGCCACGCCCAGGAGGCTCTCGGCGACGTGGTGTACGTCGAGCTGCCCAAGATCGGCGACACTGTCACTGCTGGCAAACCGTTCGGGGTGGTGGAGTCGACCAAGGCGGTGAGCGAGCTGTTTGCTCCGGTCTCCGGCAAGGTGACCAAGGTCAACAGTGCTCTGGCGGACGAGCCGTCGGCCGTCAATTCCGACCCATACGGCGCCGGGTGGATCGTGGAGGTCGAGCCCTCGGACCCGGCGCAACTGGAGGCCCTGCTCGATGCGGACGCCTACGGAGCGCTGGTCGCGGCCACTGCGACCTGACCGACAACTGCTGCTAATTTCAGGCGAAGTAGCGCCCTCGAGCTCCGCCGAGCCGGCGTGGCCGCCCCCTGTTAGACCGGCCATTTCTCGACAGACCCCTTAGGAACAAGCCCCGCAATGCCCATCTCCTGGAAGTCCTCCGACCGTTTCGAGCATCGCCACATCGGCCCCGATGCCGATGATGTCCGAACCATGCTGCGCGCCGTCAGGGCCCCATCGCTGGAGGCGCTGGTCGACGAAACGCTCCCCACCGACATCCGGCTGCGGCGGGAGCTGGACCTACCCCAGGCGGTGGACGAAGCAAGGCTCCTGGAGGACCTGGAAGCGCTGGCGGCGAAGAACCAGGTCTTCAAGTCCTTCATCGGCATCGGCTACCACGACACCCTGGTCCCCCCGGTCATCCTCCGCAACGTCTTCCAGAACCCCGGCTGGTATACCCAGTACACGCCCTACCAGCCGGAGGTCTCTCAGGGTCGGTTGGAAGCGCTGCTCAACTTCCAGACCATGGTCATCGACCTGACCGGGCTTCCGGTGGCCAACGCCTCCCTGCTCGACGAGGCGACCGCGGCGGCGGAGGCGATGCACCTTCTCGAGGCCGTGGCCAAACCGGGACACGAGGCTTTCTTCGTCTCGGATCGAGTCCATTCCCAGACCATCGAGGTGGTCCGTACCCGCGCTGGCGCGCTCGGCATTCCGGTGATCGTGGGAGATGCGAGGAGCTTCGACTTCTCGACCAAGATCTTCGGCGCCCTGGTCCAGTACCCGACCACCGACGGCCTGGTCGAGGATTCCGCCTCGTTCTTTGACCGCGTCCACGCCGAGGGGGCGTACGCGGTGGTGGCCGCGGATCTCCTGGCTCTCACCGTCCTGACTCCGCCGGGAGAGCTGGGGGCGGACGTGGCGGTGGGGAGTGCCCAGCGCTTCGGCGTCCCCATGGGCTTTGGCGGGCCACACGCTGCTTACTTCGCGGCCAAGAGCGAGTTCACCCGGTTGATGCCCGGGCGCATCATCGGGGTGTCCGAGGACGCCAACGGCCGGCCGGCGCTGCGGATGGCCTTGCAGACGCGTGAGCAGCACATTCGCCGCGAGAAGGCCACCAGCAACATCTGCACCGCGCAGGCGCTGCTGGCGGTCATGGCTGGCTTCTATGCGGTCTGGCATGGCCCCGAGGGACTCAAGGCCATCGCCACCCGGGTGCATGCGCTGACGGTGCTGCTCGGCAAGGGCCTGGCCCGGCTGGGCATCCGGCCGAAGCACGCCAGCTTCTTCGACACCCTCCGCCTGGAGCTCGATCCGCTCCAGGCAGAGGGGGCGCTGGCCCGCGCGCGAGAGCGGAAGATGAACCTCCGGCGCATCGACGCCCGGAGCCTCGGCATCTCGCTCGACGAGACGACCCGGGTGGAGGACGTCCAAGCGCTGTGGGCGGTGTTCGCCGGCGAGCGGGCGGTGGATTTCACCCCGGAGTCGCTGGGGAGCCAGGTGGCCCCGGCCTGGCCAGCGGCGCTGGAGCGGAAGAGCGCCTACCTCACCCATCCGGTCTTCCATCGCCACCGCTCGGAGACGGAGATGCTCCGTTACCTCAAGCGGCTGGAGGCGAAGGACCTGAGCCTGACCTACTCCATGATTCCGCTGGGCAGCTGCACCATGAAGCTGAATGCCACTGCGGAAATGATTCCGGTGACCTTCCCCGGGTTTTCCAGGCTTCATCCCTTCGCGCCCACCGAGCAGACCGAGGGCTACCAGCAGCTGTTCCGCGAGCTGGAGCGGATGCTCGCGGAGATCACCGGCTTCGCCGCGGTGTCGCTGCAGCCCAACGCCGGAAGCCAAGGCGAGTACGCCGGCCTTCTCACCATTCGCAAGTGGCACGAGAGTCGCGGCCAGGGCGACCGCAAAGTGTGCCTGATTCCTTCCTCCGCCCATGGGACCAATCCGGCCAGCGCGGTGATGGCCGGGTTCGAAGTGGTGGTGGTCCGCTGCGACGAGGAGGGAAACATCGAGCTGACAGATCTCGAGTCCAAAGCCGCCCAGCACAATGCCCGCCTGGGCGCCCTGATGGTGACCTACCCGTCGACGCACGGGGTCTTCGAGCAGGAGATCCGCCGCATCTGCGACATCGTCCATGCCCATGGCGGACAGGTCTACATGGACGGGGCCAACATGAATGCCCAGGTCGGGCTGTGTCGCCCGGGCGATTTCGGGGCCGACGTCTGCCACCTCAACTTGCACAAGACCTTCTGCATCCCCCATGGCGGCGGTGGGCCGGGGATGGGCCCCATCTGCGTGGCCGCGCACCTGGCGCCGTTCCTCCCCACTCACCCGTTGGTGCGAACGGGGGGAGGGCAGGCGACCGGTCCGGTGTCCGCTGCGCCCTGGGGCAGCGCCAGCATCCTGGTCATCTCGTACGCCTACATCCGGATGATGGGAGCCGAGGGACTGCGGCGGGCCAGCGAGGTGGCCATCCTGGCGGCCAACTACATCGCCACCCGGTTGGCCGAGCAGTACCCGGTGCTGTACCGAGGAGCGCGGGGGCGCGTGGCCCACGAATGCATTCTCGACCTGCGCGGGGTGAAGCGCTCGGCCGGAATCGAGGTGGACGACGTGGCCAAGCGACTGATCGACTACGGCTTCCACGCCCCGACGAC
>JBKOYI010000103.1:0-10715 GCA_046725335.1 Myxococcota bacterium
ATGCCATCCAGCCCTGGATGGCCCATCTTCCGCAGCTGGCGCTGGGAGGAGCGGTGCTGCGGACGGTGGTGGTCGCGGGCCTGCTGGCCCTCATCGGACAGTACTTCCGCTCCAGCCGGGCCAAGGCCTGGGCGGCGCTTCCGGACCACCGGTCCCCACCCTGAGCGGAGGCCGCGGGAGATGAAAGCCCGAACGGACGAAGCGGCGCTTCAGGCGGTCATCGCCTACAAAGTGGTGAAGGGGGTGCTGCAGCTTCTCCTCGCCGTGGCGCTCAGCTTCTCCTTGCTGTTCGGCGGGGGGGAGATGTTGCGCGAATGGACCCAAGAATTCCGCAACCACTCCACCCGCGCCTACGCGGTGGTGGTTTCCCGGGCCCTGGAGAAAGCCACCTCCCCCCGCGGTCTACACATCACCTTGGCGGCGCTGTGGCTGGACGGTGGGGTGACGTTGCTGGAAGCCTGGGCCCTTCGGCGCCGGCACCGGTGGGGGCCGTGGGTGGTGGTGGGCGTCTCCGGAGCGCTGCTGCCTTTCGAAGTCTTCGAACTGGCGCGCCGCTTCCGCTGGACCCGGGTGCTGGTGCTGGTGGTGAACGCCGCAGTGGTCGGCTTCCTGATCGTCCACGCCCGGGCACTCTCGCGCCGAGCCCCCGCCGAGGCCTCTAGCCGCGAACCGGGCGAGCCGCCTCCTGCCACAGCTGCTCCAGAGAGGGGAGCCCCTCTGCATCCAGACGAATGAGCACGCTCTTGGCGAGGGGCAGTCGGAGCACCTCGAGGCGGCTCAGCCCGAGCAACCGGCCCAGGTGGCCCATGGGCCAGCGCTCTCGCAACGCCTCGAAGGCCTGGTCGGACAGCTCGTCCAGGTCCACCTCGGCCTCGTCGTAGCGAAGGGTTTCCCCGCCCACCCGGTGGCCAGCCCCGTAGGTGATGACCTGCTCCAGCTCCTCGGGGTCGAAGACGTAGACGTGAACGGTCGAGCCGGAGGACTGCGAGAGCAGCGCGGCCAGGGCGTGATTCCGCCCGTACCACTGCGCCCCTCGGCGCCCGTAGGTGTGGGGCGCGTCGTAAGCGAAGCGCACCACCTTTTTGTGGATCGAGACCAGAAGCCCGGCGGTGTCGGGGTTTTGACCGTCGGCTTTCAACGCCTGGCGGGCCAGGGTGGGGATGGCAGCGGTGTCCAGCCCGTCGAGCCGGCAGAGGTACCCGCCGTGCGCCTGGCCCTGGGTCATTTTGGGCGCTTGTACGGCAGCCGTTCCCTCTTGCCAAGTTCCCTTCGGGACTTAGGGTACTTACATGCGGATCGACGAGTTCACCTTGAAGGCGCAGGAGGCGGTGCAGGCCGGGCAGACCCTCGCCCGTCGCCTGGGTTCCCCGGAGTACGAGCCCGAGCACCTGGCCAAGGCGCTCTTCAGCCAGGAGCAGGGCGTGGCCGAGGCGCTCATCCGTCGCATCGGCGCCGACCTGGGACTGGTCCAGGGTCGCATCGACGAGGCGCTGGAGCGGCTGCCGCGGATGCAGGGCGGCGACGGAGCACGGCTGAGTCAGCGGCTCCTCAGGGATTTCGACAAGGCCGAGGACGAGGCCAAGGCCCTCAAGGACGAGTACGTCTCCAGCGAACATCTCCTCCTGGCCCTGGCCCAGGACAAGGGCGCGGTGGGGGAGGCCCTGAAGTCGTCCGGGGTTTCCCGGGAGCGGATCCTGGCAGCGCTCAAGGACGTCCGTGGTGGCAAGCGGGTGACCAGCCAGGAGGCCGAAGACACCTACCAGGCGCTGGAGAAGTACGGACGGGATCTCACCGCCATCGCTCGGGCGGGCAAGCTGGACCCGGTCATCGGCCGCGACGAGGAGATCCGCCGGGTCATCCAGGTGCTCAGCCGGCGGACCAAGAACAACCCGGTCCTGATCGGCGACCCGGGCGTGGGAAAGACCGCCATCGTGGAGGGTCTGGCCCGGCGGATGGTGGACGGGGACGTGCCGGAGGGGCTCAAGGACAAGCGGCTGGTGGCGCTCGACCTGGGGGCGATGGTGGCCGGGGCCAAGTACCGCGGAGAGTTCGAGGAACGGTTGAAGGCGGTACTTCAAGAAATCTCCGCTGCCGAAGGGCAGATCATCCTCTTCATCGACGAGCTGCACACCCTGGTCGGCGCCGGGAAGGCCGAAGGAGCGATGGATGCGGGCAACATGCTCAAGCCGGCCCTGGCCCGAGGCGAGCTGCACTGCATCGGCGCCACCACGCTGGACGAGTACCGCAAGCACATCGAGAAGGACGCCGCCCTGGAACGCCGTTTCCAGCCGGTGATGGTGGGCGAGCCCTCGGTGCAGGACACCATCAGCATCCTGCGCGGGCTCAAGGAGCGCTACGAAGTGCACCATGGGGTGCGCATCCAGGACTCGGCCCTGGTCGCCGCGGCCACCCTCAGCCACCGCTACATCGCCGACCGCTTCCTGCCGGACAAGGCCATCGACCTGGTCGACGAGGCCAGCAGCCGGCTGCGCATCGAGATCGACTCGATGCCCACCGAGATCGACGACGTCCGCCGGCGCATCACCCAGCTGGAGATCGAGCGCGAGGGGCTGAAGAAGGAAACCGACGTCAACTCCCGTGAGCGGCTGGGGGAAATCGAACGACAGCTGGCCGACCTGAACGAGGAGTTCGGACGGCTCAAGGGCCACTGGGAGGCGGAGAAATCGGCCATTCAAAAGATTCGCTCGGTGAAGGAGCGCATCGACAAGGCCCGGACCGATCAGGCCGCCGCGGAACGGCAGGGCGACCTCAACCGCGCCGCCGAGCTGAAATTCGGGATCCTCCCCAGCCTGGAGAAGGAGCTGCAGCAGCAGAACGCCCTTCTGGCCGAGCTGCAGAAGAAGCAGCGCTTCCTCAAGGAGGAGGTGGACGCCGAGGACATCGCCGAGGTGGTGGCCAAGTGGACCCGCATCCCCGTCTCCCGGCTCATGGAGGGCGAGGTCGAGAAGCTGGTCCACATGGAGGAGCGGCTGGAGAAGCGGGTGGTGGGACAGCGGCAGGCCATCGAGGCGGTGAGCAACGCCATCCGGCGGGCCCGAAGTGGACTCCAGGATCCCAACCGGCCCATCGGCTCCTTCATTTTCCTGGGGCCCACCGGGGTGGGGAAGACCGAGACCGCCAAGGCCCTGGCCGAGTTCCTCTTCGACGATGAGAGCGCCCTCATCCGCATCGACATGTCCGAGTACATGGAGAAGCACGCGGTGGCCCGGCTCATCGGGGCACCTCCCGGCTACGTCGGCTACGAGGAGGGCGGACAGCTCACCGAGGCCGTGCGTCGACGGCCCTACTCGGTGATCCTCTTCGATGAGATCGAAAAGGCCCACAGCGACGTGTTCAATGTGCTGCTCCAGATCCTCGACGAAGGCCGGCTGACCGACAGCCAGGGCCGGACGGTCGACTTCAAGAACACCGTCCTCATCATGACCTCCAACCTGGGCAGCCAGCTGCTCCAGCTGGGGGTGGAGGCCAAGGGGCTGATCGACGAGGTGACCCGGGCCCGGGTGATGGATGCCCTGCGGGAGCGCTTCCGTCCGGAATTCCTCAACCGGGTCGACGAGATCGTCATCTTCGAGCCGCTCAAGAGGTCGGACATCGGTCACATCGTCGAGATCCAGTTGGCCCGTCTGCGCAAGCTCCTGGAGGACAAGCGGCTCGCCCTGGAGCTGAGCCCCAAGGCGCTCGAGTTCCTGGGCGAGCACGGGTACGACCCGGTCTACGGCGCGCGTCCGCTGAAGCGGGCCATCCAGAAGTACCTTCAAGATCCGTTGGCCCTGAAGGTGCTCTCGGGCGAGTACCAGGCAGGCGACACGGTCCAGGTCGACGCCGGACAGGGGGCTCTTCGGTTCTCGAAGCCAGCCCGCGCCTGACGGGCTAGGGTCCCCTCCGGTCTGGACACGGAGGTGCGTTCCATGCGTCAAGTCGGCTGGGCGGTCGCGCTCGGAGGTTGGGTGCTGATGGCCTGTGCCTCGCAGTCAAGTGTGACCGGAGGACCGGGCTCGCCCTTCCCTACCGCGACGTCGTTGGTCTCCACGGAGTGGGTGCTGGTGGACTTGGGTGGCGCGCCCGTTCCCGAGCCCAGCCAAAAAGCCACGCTCGTCTTTTTCGAGCCGGGGAAGGTCTCCGGCAACGGTTCATGCAACCGCTTCACCGGCTCGGTGGAGGTGGGGGAGCTGGGAGTCATGAAAGTGGGCCCGCTGGCCAGCACCAAGACGGCCTGCGAGCCGCCGCTTGACGCTCAGGAGTCGGCGTACCTGGCAGCGCTACAAAAGGCGGAACGGTTGGGCATGGACGGAGAGCTACTGGTCGTCTATTCCCAGGGGCTGGAAAAGCCGCTGCGCTTCAAGCGCACGAAGTAGCGGCGGTCAGGTTCCGGTGCAGTGAGCGCTGGCCAGGTCACCGTCGTCGGAGCAGGCGTGGTCGGGCTCACGACGGCGATTGTCCTGCAGGGCGCGGGGCATCACCTCCGGGTCATCGCGGCCGAGCGGCCCGAAGCGACCACCTCTGCTGTGGCTGGGGCTCTCTGGTTTCCCTTCCAGGTCGGGCCACCGGAACGGGTCCATGCCTGGGCCCGGACTACCCGAACCTGGCTCCTCGAGCTGGCCCGCAGAGTCCCTGAAGCCGGGGTCGATCTGGTGACCGTCACCGAGTGCGCCGACGACTCACGCCGTCCCTGGTGGGCAGAGGCGGTGGACGGGCTTCGATTCATCGACCGACCCCAGCCGAGCGGAGCCAGGTACGCTTGGTCTTTCGAGGCGCCTCGGATCGAGCCAGCGCTGCATCTTCGGTGGCTCGAGTCCCAGCTCGAAACGCCGCTCACGCTGGGTCGGGTGGAGCAGCTGGAGGAGGTGGCCGGGGACGGGGTGGTGGTGAACTGCACCGGGGTGGGGGCCCGCACCTTGGCCAATGACCAGACGCTGCACAGCGTGCTCGGACAGACGGTCATTGCCGAGCTGGGAGAGCTTGACCCGCGCCAGGTCTACGGCGACGAGCGCACCCCGGAATCGATGCTCTACGTCATTCCGCGCCGGCAGGAGGTGGTCCTGGGTGGCTGTGCCCTTCCCTTCTCGGGTGAGGAGCCGCCCGCGGCTGATCCGTCCATTCGCACGGGGATCCTGGCGCGGGCGGCCGCCGCCGGATTCCGGCACGGACCGCCAATCCGGGACGCCGTTGGGCTCCGCCCCGTGCGTTCCACACTGCGCCTGGAACGCGCCGGCCGGGTCATCCACCATTATGGACACGGCGGGGCCGGCTTCACCCTGGCCTGGGGCTCGGCCCATGATGCCCGCGCGCTCGTCTGACCTCTATTCGGAGCTCTCCTCCGACCCGCCCAGGGGGCGCTGGCCGTAGGTCACCTCCACCAGCGTCAGCCCGTGGGCGGGTGCGGTGGGACCGGCCAACCGCCGGTCGCGGGCGGCCAGCACCTCGGCGATCCACGAAGGGGGGTGCTTTCCCCGGCCCACATCGACCAGCGAGCCGACGATGTTTCGGACCATGTGCCGGAGAAATGCCGTCCCCTCCAGCTCGAACCGAAGCACCTCTCCTTCCTCGAAGAGGGCCAGCTCGCGAAGCGTCCGTCGCGGGTGCGGCGCCTCGCAATCGAAGGCCTGGAAGCTGGAGAAATCCTGGGTCCCCAGCAGCGCCGGGGCGGCGGCCCGCATCGCCGGCACATCCAGCGGCGCGAACACCTCCCAGTGGGTCCGCCGGAGCAAGGGCGCCCGGACCGGGCGGCGCACCACCAGGTAACGGTAGTGCTTGCCAGTGGCCCAGCGGCGCGGGTCGAAGTCCTCCGGCACCTCCTCGGCCGACACCACCGCCACATCGGCCGGCAAGATCCCGGACAGGCCCCGGAGGTAGGCCTTCGCCGGGAGCGAGCGCCGGGCGGTGAAGGCCACCACCTGCCCCAGCGCATGGACACCGGCGTCGGTTCGCCCGGCGGCATCCACCCGAACTGGCCCTCCCAGGAGCTCGGCCAGGGCGCGCTCCACCACCTCCTGGACGCTGCGCCCGTTGAGCTGCCGTTGCCAGCCCACGAAGTCGGTGCCGTCGTACTCCAGGGTCAGCCGGATGCGCGGCATCAGCGGTACTTCAGCCAGCCTCGCAGCACGTCTCGGGCCAGCTCCTCCACGGTGAGCCCGTGCTTCTCGGCCACCACCTCCAACGCCTGTCGGTCGGCGTCCTCCAGCCGAAGCCGGAGGAGCTTCGACGGCACCGGCGGGGCATGCGGCTCGGCATCCAGGATCTCGGCGGCGCGGGTGAGCCGGGCTCGCTCGGCCTCCAGCTCGTCGGAGAACAGCTGCCTGACGAAATTCGCCAGGTGCATGCTGGAAGGCCGGAACTCGCTCGCCCCTAGCACTCGGTCCAGATCCCGCTGCATCTCCCAGGCAGTGGGGTAA
Organism: Myxococcota bacterium; assembly: GCA_046725335.1. GTDB lineage: Bacteria > Myxococcota > Myxococcia > Myxococcales > Myxococcaceae > RPRB01. The sequence goes on from JBKOYI010000103.1 coordinate 6,414, forward strand.
CGCTTCTCCCGGTCCTTCTCCAGAGCGCGCATCACCACTGCCTCGACCTCAGGGGGGATGTCCGGCTTGAAGTAGCTGGGGCCGTAGATCTTTCCCTCGCTGATCGAGCGCAGGACCGCCACCTCGGAATCCCCGGTGAAGAGCCGGAACCCAGTCAGCCACTCGTAGAGCACCACTCCCAGGGTGAAGATGTCGCTGCGACAATCGAGCGGCTTGCCCAGGGCCTGCTCCGGGCTCATGTAGCTGACCTTCCCCTTGATCTCCCCGGCGGTGGTCTGCCCGGTCTGCCCCCGGGCCTTGGCGATCCCGAAGTCGAGGATTTTCACCACCCCGTCGAAGGAGACGAAGACGTTCTCGGGGGTGACGTCTCGGTGGACGATGTGCAGGGGATTGCCCCAGGCATCGCTGCGCTGGTGGGCGTAGTACAGCCCCTCGCAGATCTCGGAGGCGATCTGCAGCGCGTAGACGTGCGGGAAGGCGATGCCCATCCGCTCCGCCTTGGGGATGATGCGGGCCATGTCCCGTCCGAAGACGTACTCCATGGCGATGAAGTAGCTGTCGCCGACCTGGCCCAGTTCGTGGATCTGCACGATGTTGGGATGGCTGAGCTGGGCCGCCAGCCGGGCCTCGTCGAGGAACATGTCCACGAAGCTCTTCTGCTTCGAGAGATGGGGGCGAATGCGCTTGATGACGACGGTCTTCTCGAAGCCCTCCATCCCTTCCTGGCGGGCGAGGAAGATCTCCGCCATCCCGCCCACCGCGAGCCGGTCCAGCAGCACGTACTTGCCGAAGCGCACGCCACCTGTGCGTATCGAAGTCTGCGTCATGGCAGTCACTTGCGCCGGGACCTGGAGGACGAGGTTAGCACCCCCACCCGCACCGCCCGGACCTTGAGGGGCCCCTCTTCCCCGGGCGGGAGAGGGAAGTCGACCGGAGAGGCTTCGGGTCGAGCGACCACGTGGCCAGCTCTCCCACCTTGGCGGAGCCCCTCCTCGACCGCGGCGTCGAAGCGCCGGGCCGGAAGCGCGGCCACGTTGCAGGCGGCCAGGAGCAGGCCATCGGCCTCGAGTACCGAGACCGCCTCTGCCACCAGACCGGGCCAGTCCCGGGAGGCGGAGAAGGTCCCCTCCCGGCTCCGCGCAAACCCGGGCGGATCGAGCACCACCACGTCGAACCGCTCGCCGCGCTTGCGGAATCGCCGCAGCCACTGGAAGACGTCCCCGCTCAAGTGTTCTTCCGGCGTGGGAATCTGGCCGTTCAGTCGGCCGTTCTCCTCACCCCACTCCAGGGAGCGTCGGCTCAAGTCCACGTTCACCACCCGAACCGCACCACCCGCCCGGGCCGCCACCCCGAAGGCGCAGGTGTAGGCAAAGCAGTTGAGGACCCGACGTCCCTGGGCCTTCGCTCGCAACCAGCCCCGTGCCTCGCGCATGTCGAGGTAGAGCCCGACTGCCAGCCCCGCCCCCGGGCGGATCCGAAAGCGCAGGCCGTTCTCCTGGACCTCCACCGCCTCCACGGCCTCTCCACACTCCGGGGTGGGCGGTGCGCGCGCCTCTCGCTCGGCCAAGGGCAAGCGCCCTGCTTCCCGGGGCCGCGACTTGACGTAGACCGCCTGAAGCCGATGCGCCGCCCACAGGGCTTGGGGCAACTCCGGCACCTTCACTTCGTAGAGATTGGCGACCGCGACGGAGCCGAACAGGTCCACCGTGAGTCCGGGAATACCGTCCGCCGCCCCGTTCACCCAGCGAAAGGCGGTGGTCTCTCCGGAAGTGCGCAGCGGTGCTCGACGGGCCAGAGCCCGTGCCAGGAGTGTGGAAAGCGAGGCACTCACACCCGTGGGCCGCGCACCTTGGCCGCCTCGGCCAGCAGCTCGCCGAGATCGCTTCCCAGCAGCTGTCCCTCACGCACCACCACCCTCCCCTGGACCACCGTCCAGGCCACCGGGGCGACCGCCGCCTCGGTCAGCGTCTCCTCGGGCGGCAGGCCCTCGGCGGGGACCAGGTCGAGCAACACCAGATCCGCCAGAGCTCCCGGGGCCACGACTCCACTCGGGCGACCGAAGAGCTGCTCCACGAAGCCGGCCGGTCCTCGCACCAGCACCTCGGGCAACTCCTCGGTCGACCAGAGCCGGCCCACCCGCGCGTCCCGGTGGGTCACGATCCGGGCCGCGGTCCACTGTTCCGCCATCGTGCCCACTCCAGCGGTGGCCAGCGCCAGGCGCTGCTCCGGCTGCCACAGGGTGTCGAAGCCGTGTTGATCTCCCAGCAGATCGGCCAGCGGGCTCCAGGCCACCACCACCCGGCGCTCGGCCAGCAGCTTCGCCTCGGAGCCATCGATGCTCCGGGCGTGCGCGGCCACCGCATAGGGAGTGAGGAGCCCGTGATGGGCCAGCCGTTCCACCATCCGCATCCGGTGCTGCTCGAAGTGTTGGGCCAGCTCAGTGTCCGTCTCCGCCAGCCGAAATTGCACCGGGGCCCGCAGGCTCTCCGCCGCCCGGGACACCGCCGTCAGAAGCTCGTCGGAAGCGCCGAGACAGGTGGCAAAGCCCAGGGCCCCGCGGACCAGCGGATCCTCGCCGTGCGCACGGGCAAACTCCACGTTGAGGTCGTGCTCGGCCACGGCGTGCATTCCGTCTGCAGCCAGACCGGTCACCAGCCGGACTCCCAGCCGGCGCGCAGCCCGAGCTTGCGCCCCCAGCGCCTCGAGCGGGTTCTGAGCCTCAGAGAGCTGGTTCAGAAGCGTGGTGGTCCCTCCGCGGAGGGCCTGGGCGATGGCCGCCGCCGCCAAAGCCTCGACCTCGGAAGTCGAGCGCTTCCGACCGGAGCCATCGGCCCCGGCCAGCTCCGCGTGCCCATCGACCCGGCCGGGGAGGAGCAAGCGGTCCTGTGCATCAACCGCCCAGTCGCCCGGGCGCACCGGTTCGCTCGAGTCGGCCGCCACCCGGACCACCGCCGGACCCTCCACCACCACCGCACACCCCCGTCGAAGGACGCCCGTCTCCAGCACGGTGCAGTTCTTGATGAGCAGGCGGCCTTCCATGCGGTCCGTGGCGGCACTGTATCCCCCAACCCGCTAGTGTGGCCCCTGCGATGGGTGCCGACGGCTGCGACACGCCACTGGTGCTGGCCTGGAACGAGCGCCTGCTTCTGGTCGAAGCGCAGGGGGCCCTCCCCGCGCAGGCTCCTCCGCGTCCGGGAAGGCCGCTGGCCGAAGCGCTCGGCATCCAGCCCGAGCTGGCTCAGGCGCTCGATGCCCGCGCCCGCGCCGGCGGGGGAGTGGAGTTCCTCCGGGTGGGGGGCGGTCCGTCGGGTCGCTGGCTCCGGGTTTCCCTGAGCGCCCAGGGGGAGCTGGCCCAGGCCTGCGTCCTCGACGTGGGCGCCCTTCTGGAGCAGGCACCTCCAGTTCAGATCTCCGCCCTCTCTGGATCGCTGAGCCATGAGCTGCGCAATCCCCTTTCCTCGATCAAGTTGGCCGTCCAGACGCTCGCTCGGAACGAGGACCTCTCGGCCAAGGATCAGCGCCGGCTCACCATCGCCCAGCGGGAGATCCGCACGCTGGAGCGGATGCTCTCGACGCTGAGCGAGTACGGGCGCGAGGATTCGGTGGCGGTGGAGGCTTGGCCCTTGCCGGAGCTGGTGGAACAGGCGGTCCAGCTCATCGAGCCGGACTTGAGGGAGCGCGGCATTCGCGTGCAGACCCACGCCCCGAAAGGGCTGGGCCGGGTCCAGGCCGACGCCGAGCGACTCCGGCCGGTGCTGGGCCAGCTGCTGCTCAACGTGGCCGCCGGACTCGGAGAGGGAGAGGGGCTGGAGGTCCAGCTCGCTCCCTCGGCCCAGGGAGCATCGCTGCAGCTCCTCGACAGTGCGGCCACGCTCAGTCCAGGCGAGGAGCAGCGGATCTTCGAGCCCTTCGGTTCGCGACTGGCGCGGGGAGCGGGACTGTCCCTGGCCGCGCTCCGGCGAGTTCTCCAGCAGCAGCGCGGCGACGTGGCCGCCACCCCAGCGCCGGGTGGGGGCATCGTTTTCACCCTTCACTTTGCAGCGGCCTGACCGATGGAAACGTTGCTGCTGGTCGACGACGACCCGTCCCTGCTGGAATCCCTCACCCTCCACTTCGAGGAGGTGGAGCAAAACGGCCGGCCCCGCTTCAATGTCGTGACCGCCAGCAGCGCCAGCGAAGGACTGGCTCGGGCGGCGGAGAGCGCACCCTCGCTGGTGGTCCTGGACATGATGCTCCCCGACCGGAGCGGTCTGGAGCTGATCGAGGAGATGAAGGCCATCTGCGGCGATGCCCCGATCATCC
>JBKOYI010000074.1:0-7241 GCA_046725335.1 Myxococcota bacterium
CGCGGCGCCCCGGCCGAGGCCGCCCCCGCCCCACACCCGCACCCGCACCCCCCCCTCTCCGCCCCGGGCGAGCACGTACAGGAACAGCTGGAACGACTCGGTGACCACCGAGATGGGCCGGCTGCTGGCCTCTCGGCGGGCGCGGGTCAGCTGATCGTAGAAGTCCGGGTCCTCGAAATGGCGCAGCTCGAGGGTGAGCGCCTTCTCCAGGATGCGCACGTTGATGTCCAGGCCCAGCCGCGCTCCCAGCAGCTGCCGAACCAGCCCCAGCGTTCGAAGAACGAGCGCTTGAACGGCGACCAGCCCAAGCTCGGTCAGCACCCAGCGGAGGGTGAGGCGCCCATCGTGGGCGACCACCGCATCCATGATCTCTTTTCCGACGTAGGCAACTCCCAGCGGGAGCACCGCAGAGACGACGGTGAGGACCGCCAGGGTCGCCGTGAGGCGGGGCGATGCCTTCCAGACCAGTGCCAGGGTGGCGCGGGTGTGCTGGAAGCTCTCCCGGAGGACGGAGAGCCGAAATCGGAGGAGGTCGTCGGCCAAAGTACCGGCGCTGTCGCTAATCCGCTGGAAAGGAGACTGCAACGCACCGCCCGCGAAGAGGAGGCTCCGCGGCGACCGGGGAGGCTCACCGCCACCGGTTGGCGGCCTTCATTAGCTCGGGATCGCGGGGACTGCTGCAGTCCCGACGGCGATCACCCGTCCGCCGGCGTCCTGCACGAAGGCCAGCACCCGGAGCCGGCCTCGTCGCCAGGTCCGCCCCACTCCGAGGCGGAGATGGTGCGTCCCGGCACTCGGCCCGTCGTCTACCAGGAGGCGGGCCACAGGCGCATGGGAGAGCATGCGGCCGCGGTTCTCCCCTCGCTCGACCTTCGAGGTGAGGTCGGACTCGGTGAGCGCGACGAGGAGCCGTCCAGGCGTCCCCGCTGGAACCTGAACCGTGACCTCCAGGCCGGGGTTGGCTGAGGCCACGCTCACCCCGAGCGCGGCTTTGCCGGTTCCGGCCGCGCGGTCGACCGCGCGCCGGAGGTTGGAAGCGCTGCCCACCGCTGGGATCGCCCCGTCGACCACCAGCTGGGGCGTGTAGACATCTGCGCTGCCGAACCGGTGGGCATAGGCCTCCTGCCGCTGGGTGAAGCTGGGATCGGAGAACGGGTCGGCCCAGCCGAGCTGATTCCAGTAATCGACGTGCAGCTCCAGCGGGATGACTTCCACTCCGGCCACGCTCTGGGTCCGCGACAGCTCGGCCAGCGCCGCATCGGCCGGTGGGCAGGAGGAGCAACCCTCGGAGGTGAAGAGCTCCACCAGCACCGGTGTCGGCGAGGTGGCGGCCAGCAGAAGCGGAGCGAGGGCGAGAATCAGCGACGAGGGCATCGGGACCTCTGAGGGGTCAGGGGACCTGGCTCTGGGTGGGGAGCCGACGGCGAACCAGGACCAGCAGAGCGGCGACCAGGAGCCAGGGAAGGACGTGGAAGCCGAGCAGATGGCGAGCGCTCCCGTCGCGGCATTCGAAATTCAGAGCGAACAGACCAGCCGCCGCCCCGGTCAGCCCCACGGCCATCGCTCGTCGGCCGTCCAGCGCCATGCCGCGCAAGAGAACAAGCCCGGTGACGACGGGCACCACCGCGCTCAGACAGACGACGAGTGTGCAGGGCAAGGCCTCGCCGAAGGTCTGCGCGGTGGCGATGCCGTTGCCGGCGAGCACCAGACCCACCGGGACGAGAAGGGCGAGCCAGAGCATCGCCCGCGCCCTCCGACGGTTCGGATCGAGCGCGGCCACCGCCCCAAAGGTCAAGCTGACCAGGAGCAGAACCCCGACCGCCGCCAGCCGAGGACGGTGAGCAGCGGGCGAGTCCCAGTTGCCCGTTCCGACCATCACCGACACGACCAGAGCGGTGGCCGCGTTCACCACTGCCAGGAGCGCTCCCAGCCGCCACCACGGGCGAACGGGGGCGCTCCGGGCGGCTTCCAAGACGGCCACCCGGACCCGTTCCAGAGAAGCGGAGTTCGGACCCCGCCCCTCGGCCGAGGGCCCAGTCGCCGCAGCCTCAGGCAGCAGGGCCCGGCAAAGCCTGCACCCCTTGGCGTGCGCCCGATCGGCGTCATCGAGCGCCTCGGACTCCAGATGCTGGGCGAATGTCTCGCAGGCACTCACGACTCGGCCCTCAAATGCGCGAGGAGGACACGTAGCCGTTCGTAACCGCGATGGGCCCGGACCTTCACGGCCGTCTCGCTGACCCTTAGGAGGTCTGCAATCTGGCGGAACGAGAAACCCTCGAAGCGATGAAGCACCACGGCCTCACGCTGGTTGGCGGGAAGCTGGGCCAGGGCGGCCTCCACGACGCGGCTGAGCCCCGGGTCGGCCAGAGGCTCCGGCTCGGCAACGAGCTCCGGCAGGGCCGCCGGACTCACGTGCTCCTCGTACCGGTTGCGACGGAGGTGGTCTCGGGCGGCATTGGCCGCCACCGCATAGAGCCAGGGTCGGAAGGGCGCGCCGCGCTGATACCGCCCGCGGGAGCGGCTGATAGAGACGAAGGTGGTCTGCACGACATCATCGGCGGCGTCGCCCACCATTCGGCGGACAAAGCCGTGCAGCGGCCCGGCGTGCCGCGTAAACAGCTCGGAAATCCCTTTCTCGTCCCCCTGGACAAAACGTTCCATCAGCTGCTCGTCGGTCTCGACGGACCCGATCTCGGTACGCGGCGGGGGAGCACCTGGTTTCGCGGCCACGGACGGGGTCGCTTTAGCACGCACATGGGAGGTACGTTTCGTGGTAGCCCTACGCCGAAGGCGCCGGCGCCCCGCCGCCGCCCGACATGGCAGAGGGAGAAACTGGGATGAAGAAGCTGCTCGGAGCGATGGTCCTATGTGTCTCGATGGTGGCCTTCGGCCAGGCCCCCGCGGCCGGCGATGCCAAGGCTGCCGGTGACAAGGCGGCGGAGACCGGCGACAAGATGGCGGGAGATGCCAAGTCGACCGGCGACAAGATGGGCAGCGACACCAAGTCCACCGCCCAGAAGAGCCACAAGAAGGCAAAGTCGTCCGCCCACAAGTCCAGCAGCAGCGCCAAAGCCACTGGCGATGCAATGACCAAGTAGGAGCGCGGAATCCGGTTTCATCGGGGCGCCCAGGCGGCAATGCGACCGCCCGGGTGCTTCGTGTTCAAGGGATTCGACGGGTGGGCATCCGCGGCTCCGGCCCGGCCCCAGTCGACTCGCGGGAGCGGGCCTATTGCCGCTTGAGCATGGGTGCGGGAGCCGGCCCAGCCAGCTCAGCGGCACCCTGCACCGCTTCGGCGACGCGGGCCCGGGCGGCCAGTGCCGCCCGTCGGGCCTTCCCGAACATGGAGGGCATCGTGCGCAGCTCGGTCCGCTCCTCCGGCGTGTAGCGCTGGTAGGCGTGCTTCACCGAGGGAGAGGGCGTGCGCAGCTCCCAGACCAGGCCGAGGCCCTGCAGCAGCTTGAGCCCGTAGTAGGTCAGGTCGACCTCCCACCAGAACCAGCCTTGGTTGGCGGTGTTCTGATGGTAGTGGTGGTTGTTGTGCCAGCCCTCGCCGCAGGTCACCAGGGCCAGCAGCCAGTTGTTCCGGCTGGTGTCCGTTGTCTTGTAGCGCCGGCGCCCGAAGACGTGGCTCAGTGAGTTGATGGTGAAGGTCCCGTGCCAGAGCAGCACGGTGCTGACGAAGAAACCCCAGACCAGCACCGGGAAGCCGCCGATCAGGAACAGCACCACCGCCAGCAGCACCGGGGGAAGCAGGTAGAAGCGGTTCAGGAAGCGCAGCTCGGGAAAGCGAGCGAAGTCCTTGATCGACTCGTACCGCGTCTCGGCGTACCGGTCGCAGAGGATCCAGCCCAGGTGGCTCCACCAGAAGCCCTGCTGCAGCGGTGAGTGGATGTCCGTGGGCAGGTCGGATTCACGGTGGTGGTGCCGGTGGTTGGCTGCCCACCACAGCACGCCCTTCTGAACCGAGGTCTCCGCCAGGAAGGCCAGGAGGAACTGAAACAGGCGCGAGGTCTTGAACGTGCGGTGGCTGAAGTAGCGGTGGTACCCCATCGTCACCACCCACATCCGCCCGTAGTAGAGCCCCAACGCCCAGGCCACGTAGGACCAGTGGAAGGGGATGCAGAACGGCGCGATCAGCGCGAAGAGGTGCACCCCGAAGAAGGGGAGGGAGCTGATCCAGTTGAGACGCTCAGGGGGCGCCAGGGTCGCTTCCGTGGTGGACATCGGGCCTCGCTCGTTCCTTGGCGAAACCCCATGCTTAGGAGGGCCCTGTCAGAGGACTGTCAGGAAGCCGCAGATTTTCGGAGCGAGGCCAGCCAGTTCTGGAATTCAGGGAGCCCGAAAAGGGACGCCAGGTCTGGATCTCCGGCAGCCCCCTCCGCGTCACTGAACCCCAGCTCGCTGGCGCGCCGCAGCATGGCCATTGCCCGGCTGGAGTCTCCAGCCCGAGCGTAGGCGCAGGCCACGTCGTAAGCCCGCTCGGGGGTCGGGCGGCGGGCGAGCGATTCGGCGCCAAATCGGGCCGCCTCGGAATAGGCGCCGCGGAGAAAGGCCACCTTTTCGGCGCAGGTGTAGGCCTCGGCCAGGTCCACTCCGGGGAGTCGGGCGGCGGTCTCGGTCTGCCCGGCGCGGATGAGCGCCCCTGCCCACTCATGGAGGACCGACGAGTCGTGGGTGTCCCTCCATGCCTCCTCCCACAGCGGGATGGCGCGGGCATCGTCCCCGATGAGGCTGAAAGCGGCGGCAATGGCATGTCGCTCCACCGGTCGCCCTTGCACCTGGCTGAAGTGGTCGAGCGCTCGCCGACCCTCGCCCTCCTTGATGGCCACCCAGCCCAGCAGATGGTGGATGCGGCCGCGCGTGGCCACTGCGAGATCCTCGCGAAGGAGGGATTCGGCCCGCAGTCGTGCCTGGTCCATTTGCCCGGCACGGAAAAGAGCTTCGGCCTGGAGGAGATCTGGGGGAATGGGGGCGCTGGGCTCGGTGCGCCACACCGCCAGCAATCCCTGCAGGGCCTGGAATCCAAAGAGGGCGATGAACAGCAGCAGGAAGGGTCCCGAGTTCCAGAACTGCACCGCCACTGCCACGCAGACGAGCAGAGCCACCAGGTGGGCGAGGGCCACCCCCACCTTTCCGAATGCCCGGGACAGGACGGCCATGGCAATGCGGCCGCCGTCCAGCGGAAGCACCGGAAGCAGGTTGAAGACCGCCCAGTAGTAATTGGCAGCCGCGGCCATCAGGAGGGCGTAGCTGAGCACCTCGCCGGGGTGCGTCCCCAGCAGCAGCTGACAGAGGAGGCCGAGCCCTGCACCGAAGAGCGGCCCTGGCAAGGTGGTGAGGACGTCTCGTCCCCAGGGCAATGGCGCGTCGGTGTTGGGGCTGGTGAATCCCCCGAGCAGGATGAGCTGGATGCTGGGCTGGTAGTGGTAGGCCCGCATGGCCAGGGCATGACCCAGCTCGTGGACCAGCACCGAGACGAAGACCACCGCCACCCAGATGAGAACCACCGCGGCCTTGGTCTGCAGCTGCCCCGGCGCGGTCGGATCGAGCAGGACCCGGTCAGGCCAGCTTCGAAGGGAGCCCGCGCCCGGAGCGTAGAAGCCGAAGTACGCCGCGACGAGCAGATGACTCGGGTGGACGGTCACCGGGATGGAGCCCAGCCGGAAACGGAACATGGAAACCACCACCTTAACGTCCCTGGCCTGCGCAGGCGTGGTTGCTCGTGTTAAGGGCCCCCAGTCGATGAAGCGGCTGGGCCCCTACGAGCTGAAGAATCCGTGGGTGCTGGCGCCGATGGCGGGCGTCAGCGAGGAGCCCTTCCGCGTGCTGGCCTTCCGGATGGGAGCGGCGCTCTGCCCGTCCGAGCTGGTGAGCGCCCAGGGCCTGATGCGGGCCAATGCCCGGACGGTGAAATACCTGCGCCACGACCCGGTCGTGGAACGCCCCTACTCACTGCAGATCTTCGGCGGCGAACCCGAGGTGATGGCCCAGGCAGCGGCCATCGGAAAAGGCTGGGGAGCGCAGATCATCGACGTCAACATGGGTTGCCCGGTGAAGAAGGTCACCAAGAACGGCGCCGGTTCGGCCTTGCTCTGCGATCCCCAGCGTGCCGCGGCCATCGTCCGAGCCATCCACCAAGCCACCGGCCTGCCAGTCACCGCGAAGATCCGGAGCGGATGGGACGCCCACCATCGGAACTATCTCGACATCGCCGGGGCATTGGAGGAGGCCGGCTGCGTGGGTCTGGCGGTGCACCCCCGCACTCGGGCCCAGGGATACGCCGGCCAGGCTGACTGGTCCGTCATCTCCGAGCTTCGCCGGCATCTGCGCCGCATGACCCTCATCGGCAACGGCGACGTGACGACCGCGGCCGATGCCTTCCGGATGCTGGAGGAGACCGGCTGCGATCTGGTGATGATTGGCCGGGGAGCGCTGGGAAATCCGTGGATCTTCCGCCAGCTCAACGGCGGGCCGGTCCCCGATGCCCAGGAGCGCTGTCACGGGGTGCTGGAACATTTCCGGGCCCATCTCGCTTTCGTAGGCGATGGGCTGGCGGCGGTCCGGAGTTTTCGCAAGCACCTGGCCTGGTATGCCCATGGACTCCGGGGCGCGGCGGCGTTCCGGGCCGAGGCCAACCAGCTGGTCCAGCCCGAGCAGGTGGAATTGGCCGTCCGCCGCTTCTTCCAGGCAGCCGAGGTGGACCGGACGACGGACGAGGAACAGGAAGTCGATTACCGCGCTGCCCTGGGGTGAAGGTCGGTCCGCCTCCCCTTCTTCAACTCCTTGGGCTTGGCGGCCGGTGGGGAGCCGCCGATGGCCTTGTCCTTCCAGAGTGCAGCGAGTGTCTGGATCCCCTGGCGGCTGTAGTCCAGTGACAGCCCGAGGACCTGCGACGTGGCCTGGGGAGCATGAAAGCCAGTGGAGTTCTCCGACTGCCCCCAGTCCACCATCCAGCTCGCCTTTCGCTGGAAGTCCAGCGCCGGCTGGAGCTGGGCCTCGGTTGCGCCGGCAGCGCGGGCGTCCTTGATGGCAGCCACCAGGTCCACCACACCGTTCAGGGCGTGATTGCGCAGATCGACGTGGCGCCCCTGGATGCTCTCCGCCCGAGCCTTGAGCTCTTCCTCCGATGCCCGGTGACAGGTCTGACAGGAGTTGTTGATGTTGAGCAGCGGGCTTCGAACCCAGTGGTCGCTAACCTTGGTCGCGCCCACGCGCATGTACGGCATGTGGCAGTCGGC
>JBKOYI010000147.1:0-3605 GCA_046725335.1 Myxococcota bacterium
GACCTGCCCGGCTGCCGCAGCGCGGCCTCACCTCACCTCGAGCTCTGGCGTGAACCGAGGCGCTCCAGCGCACGGGCCATCCGCGCGGCAGCGTCCCGGAGCTCCGACTCGTCGTGGTATGTGAAGCCGAGCCGGAGGAACGGCAGCGGGCGCCTGGCGAAGTCGAACATGCCGGCACCGCGGAAGAGGACCCCGAGCGCCTCGCTGGCGCGCTCCCAGGCGGGGAGGTCGACGTCCTCGGCCACCTCGGTCCAGAGCGCCATCCCGCCCTCGGGAACACGGAAACGCAGCACGTCTCCGAGTGACTGCTGCAGCGCCTCAGCCAGCGCGTCACGGCGGAGCGAGTAGATCTTGCTCATCCGTCGAACGTGACGGACGAGCTCGCCATCCTCGACCAGCTCGGCGACCGCGCACTCGACGACGGTGTCCCCCTGGAGGTCGCAGAGGCGCCGCAGGCTCACCAGGCGGTCCCGGACGTCCGGGGGCGCGACGACGAAGCCGATGCGCAATCCGGGGGCGAGGACCTTGGAGAGCGATCCAATGTACAGGACGTTGCCCGCGTCGGGTCCCGCCGCGATAGGGGCAACCGGCTGGCCTTCGTAGTGGAACTCGTGGTCGAAGTCGTCGAGCCCGGCCAGCACGTGATCGAGATCAAGGGTCACGACATGCACGGCGTGCAGGTCACGCTCACCGAGGATCTGACGGTCCGCTGACGCGCTTGAGGTCAGCGCTACCTCCCTCCGTGGACACACCGGCTCACGGTGCTCTGACCGGACTCCCGCGTCTCCTCAGCCGGAGCATCCAGCCCACGCGGGGAGCCTCACTCTGGCCGCTGGTGCTCGCGCCGGCCTTGCCCACGCTCACCTCGTCGACGACGACCGGAACGTCGGTGCGGTTGTCGACGCTGACCAGGGACCCACCCAGAAAAAGCCCCGTCACCAGGAAACTGCCTGATGACGGGGAGTTAGATGGTCGGGGCGACAGGATTTGAACCTGCGACCACTTGCACCCCAAGCAAGTGCGCTACCAGGCTGCGCTACGCCCCGGGGACTGCGACTTCGCACTGCTGAAAGAGCGGCGGTGATAGCGGGGGCGCCCTCCCGAGGTCAAGGCACCGCTGCTCGACTGTGATCGGCGCTCCCAGACGTCGTCAAGCCGGGGAAGAGCGCATCAGGCGGCGTCGCCCTCGTCCTTGCCTGCCGGCATGTCCAGCCCGGCATTGAGCGCGCTCTTGAGCACCTGGCTCGGCCGGAACGTCAGCACCCGGCGGGCGGAGATCTCGATCTCCTTCCCCGTCTGCGGATTGCGCCCGACCCGAGCGTTCTTCTGTCGGACCTGGAAGTTGCCGAAGCCGGAGATCTTGATCTTGTCCCCCCGCTCCAGCGTCTCCTTGACCGTGTCGAAGACCAGCTCGACGATCTCCGCGGATTCCTTCTTGGAGAAGCCCACCTTCTCGTAGACGCCCTCGATGATGTCGGCTTTGGTCATCGGTATCGGAGTGTGCCCGGGCCCACCAGAACGTGTCAACCACACGGAGTTGCTGGGGGTTTTAGCGACCCCGGAGCTGGCCCCCCAGCCGCTGCTGGACCTGCTCGACGATGCGAGCGTGGGCCGCCTGGACCTCGTCGTCACGGAGCGTCCTGTCGGCCGCCCGGTACCTCAAGGCGAAGGCGAGGTTCTTCTGACCTGTGGGCAGGGGTGGCCCTTCGTAGACGTCGAAGACCCTCGCCTCCTCGACCAGAGGGCCGCCCACCTCTCGAATGACCTCCTCGACCTCGGCCGCGGGAGTGGCCACCGGGACCACCACGGCGAGGTCTCGGAGAACTGCCGGGAAGCGCGGCAGCGGCCGGAACTGGGGCGAGAGCACCGCCAGCCGCTCCAGCGCGGCGTACTCGAGCTCGAAGGCGAAGATGCCGGGAGGAAGCTCCAGGCGCCCGGCCACCCTGGGGTGCAGCTCCCCCACCCAGCCCAGCACCGTCTCGCCGACCCGGACCTCGGCCGTGGCCCGCGGATGGAATGGAGCCAGCCGGGCCAACCGACAGGCGGCTGGGCCGGCTCCCAGCGCGGCCAGGACCACTTCGACCGCTCCACGGGCGTCGGCAAAATCGTTGCGGGCGTCGCCCGAGGTCCAGCCCCGTGGCTCGCGGCGCCCCCAGAGGACGCCCGCCAGGTGCAATCGCTCCTGGGCCACCGGGCGAAGCCCCTGCCCTCCCTGGGGATCGCGTAGATAGGCGCGCCCCAGTTCGTAGAGGCGCAGCGAATCAGGCTGTTGGCGGAGGTTGGAACCGACGTTGGGGAGCAACGAGGCCAGCAGCGTGGTCCGCATCGCCGCCTGCTGCGGGGTGAGCGGGTTCTTCAGAGCCACTGCATCCACCGGCTGGCCGAGTTTTTCCAGAGCGCGCGGAGTGACCCAGGGAAGCAGCTCGGGATCGACGAAGCTGTAGTTCAACACTTCGTTGAACCCAGCCCCGGCCAGGGCGGCCCGGATTCGCCGTTCCACCTCCACCCACTTCGGCTCCGGGCTGAGGGTTCCAGCGCTGACCGGGAGGGCCGAGGGAATGTGCTCGTAGCCCCGAATGCGGGCCACCTCCTCGACCAGGTCCTCCGGACGTGACACATCCTGTCGCCACCCCGGAACCCGCCATTGCCAACTCCCCTCCTGCTGCTGGAAGCCCAAGGCAGGCAGGATGCGAAGGACTTCCGCTTCCGGAACCGGCGCGCCCAGCAGCCGTTCGATGCCCGACGGGGAGAGCTCCACCGTCCGCACTTCTGCAGGCCGCGGGTAGACGTCGATCCGTCCCCGCCGGACGGTCGCTCCGGACAGTTCCGCCATCAGTGCCGCGGCATGGTCCAGCGCCTCGGGCAGCGCCGCGCGATCCACCCCCCGCTCGAAACGGTAGGAGGCCTCGCTGGGCAACTGGTGGCGCCGGGCCATGCGTCGGATGCTCGGCGGATCCCAGTTGGCCGCCTCGAGCAGGACGCGGGTGGTTCCCGCGGTCACCTCGGTGTCGGCGCCTCCCATCGTCCCGGCCAACGACTGAGCCCCCCGGGCGTCCTCGATGACGATGTCGTCCGAAACCAGCGTCCGCGCCTTCCCGTCGAGCGTGGTGAGCGGCTCGCCCTCCCGCGCCCGGCGTACCCGGAGGAAGCCGCCGTGGATGCGGTCCAGATCGAAGGCATGAAAAGGCTGACCCAGCTCCAGCATCACCGAGTTGGTGACGTCCACCACGTTGTTGATGCTCCGGATCCCGCACCCCTCGAGACGCCGGGACAGCCAGCCCGGAGAGGGTCCGATCCGCACCCCTTCCAGGACGCGGGCCGTGAAACGGGGGCAGGCCACTGGGTCCGCCACCTCGATGCGGATGGCGTCGGAGATGGGCCCTCCCGACTCCGTCACCGCCCGGAGGACCCTTCGCAGCGGGAGCCCCAACAGCGTGGCCACCTCCCGCGCGATGCCGAGGTGGCTCAGCGCATCGCCCCGATTGGGGCTGACGCTGACTTCCAGGATCGTGTCCTCCAGCCCCAGGGCCTGGGCGATGGGCGTTCCGGGCGTGAGTCCGGCGGGGAGAATCATCAGGCCGCTGGCGTCCTCGGCCAGACCCAGC